>CAVIOP010000023.1:0-21901 GCA_963644485.1 bacterium
TTGCCCTGGGCTAGGTAATTGCTGGGCTTTCAGCCCGCGGCTCACGCACACATTGCTCAGCCCGCCTATGGAATTGCTGGGCTTTCAGCCCGCGGCTCACGCACACATTGTTCAGCCTGCCTATGGAATTGCTGGGCTTTCAGCCCGCGGCTCACGCAATCGAAAAAGCCCAGGGCCTGTCCTGGCCGCTGGGCTTTTTCGTGGTGTCTCTCCCTACTTGCTGAACTTGGCACTGCGGCGGTGGCCGCCCACCGTCCAGCTGACGACATACACACCAGCCGGCAAGGTGCTGACATCCATCTTCTCACAGGCCTGGAACGAGGCCACGCGGCGCCCTTGAGCATCGAAGACGCCCACCGTGAACTGCAGTGCCTCGGGAGTGGCACTGCCAAAATGGAGGTAGCCCAGGGTGCGGTTGTAGGCCAAAGCATACTCCTCGGGCTCAGGCAGACTGATGGCGGTGGTTATCTCGTCGCCCTTCTCGAAGTACCACAGGCGGTTCTTGCTGGTGGCGTTGCGCGAATCATTGGTATAACTCAGTATGTTGGCAAAGGCGCTGCTGCTGCCGCCCGAGAGGTTGGCGATGTGGTCGGTGCCGACGTTGCGGAGGTTATAGTAGCCATCGGAGCCCTGTGCGATGATGTCCCAGAGCTGGTGGGCATCGGTGGTGTCTACCTCAGCCAGGGCGAGCGGGGTGCCCACGGCCGACGAAGTCGACGGATCGTTGAGTGCCTTGCCCTCCGACCTGTTGACAAGCGAGAAATACTGGCCCACAGGTTTGATGGTCCACTCTTCGGCCGTGCGGTCAGTCTGGTTGTAATAGCTATAGACCTGGCCCGACGAGCTGCCCTCGATGGCCATGGAGTTGCCGGCATTGAGCACGCGGTAGTAGTGGTTTTCGGGCACAAAGGCCGGCGTGGGGTCGACGGGCTGGCCTGCCTTGGAGGCAAACACCTTGGAGAGATACTCCGTGTGGTCGGTGACAAACTGCTTAAGGTCGCTGACATACTGGCTGTAGCTGGAGTAGAGCACCGTCTCGTGATACATGCGTGTGCTGATGCCCCACTTACGGTAGTTGAGTTGCTGCGAGGCGTCGAGGAGTGTCTGCAGACTGTCGATGGTCTGGTGCATATAGTCGACGAGTCCGTCGGCCAGTGCCTGCTGGTAGCGACGGTTGACGAGACTGGCAAACCACGGGTCGGTCCACATGCGGTTGACCCATGCCTTCGAGCCGCTGTAGGCCACATCGGCCATGAGCTGGTTGGTGGTGTTGCTGGTGCCCAGGCGGGTGCGGTTGTCGTTGTTGTAGGCTATGTCGTAGTCCCACAGCGGTCCCCAGTAGAGCAGCGAGTCGGCCTGCTGCTTATAGAAATAGGTGCTGTAGAACCCATCGACATTGGCCGAAATCTCTGTGGCGAGATACCAGTTGACGAGCGATGTGGAGTCGACGAAGCGGCGGTAGCCCTTCTGTGCATCGGCATACAGCGAAGACGCCAGTGCCTGCTCAAACTGGTTGACATAGTCGGTGATGTAGGTCTGCTGGCTGCTGACAATCTCGTCTTCGTCGGGACTGTGTATGCGCACCGACGCTCCGTAGGTGGAGGTCTTGAAGCAGTTGCCGTCGGCAAAGCCGTCGACCTCGAGCAGATAGCCGCCCGAGATGTCGGCACCGTCGGCCAGCGGGCTCTCCTGCTCCACGATGTCGACGCGGTGGGCGCGCACTTCCACCTGGTCGCTTATCTGGTAGGTGCCGAGGTAGACATCGTTGAGCACAAAGTCGACAAACTTGGCGGCAGGGTTGAACGCCAAGCCCAGAAACTGGCCCATAGCCGAGGTCAGGGCGTTGCGCATCATGGTCTTGTCGCCGGCGTTGGCCAGCAGCGTCCAGCTCTTGGCCTTGGCGTATCCCTTGCCGAGGAATTTCTCTTTCTCGTGAAACTTTATGCGGTAGGGTTTCTTGCGCAGCCCCCATGTGGAGTTGCCGCGTCCGCGTATCTGCAGACTGTCGTAGGTGGTCTGCACGTCGCTCTCGTCCACATAGATCATAGTGGCAAAAATGTAATCGTCTTTGCTCGCGACGGCCTTGTTGCCCTCGGTGTTGATGTAGATGCAGGGCAGGTTGGTCTTTCGCACGTAAGTCTGCGCACACAAGACGGTTGCCCAGACAGTCAGTAGGAAGAGTAACAGAGGTCTTTTCATCATCAATGTTTATAAGCGTGTTCTACACGCATTGTTAATATTGTTTTTAGCCCCCCCTATAATGAATACGAAAAAGGGTGGAAATTTCCTCAATCTCCACCCCCTTCTTTTCTTGGGTTCTTACTCAAAGACATTGGTCCGGATGCGGGTCAGATAGCTTTTCATACCCTCGGCATCCTTGTTGTCGATGATGGCCAACAGTTCCTTGAGTTCCGTGCGTATCTTCGCGACTTGGTCATGCGTGTAGGGATTGAAGAGCACCTCCTGCAACAGGTAGTCGTCCTCCGAGAGCACGCCACGCGCTATCTTCATGTGGCGCTTGAAGGTCGTGCCGGGTGCGTCCTGGTGCTTCATGACCGCTGAGAACACAAAGGTCGACACAAAGGGAATGCTCAGCGAATAGGCTACTGTCTTGTCATGCTCCTCGAAAGAATACTCGTAGATGTTGAGACCCAACTGTTGGTAGATATCCTTGAAGAAGATACGGCCAATGTAGTCGCCTTCCTTGATGATAATGGCATTCTCCTGCGACAACTGGTTGAGATTGGCAAAGGTGGGACCAAACATGGGATGCGTTGAGACATAGGGATGTCCTGTCTTCTCATAGAACTCCTTCAGGTCGGTCTTCACCGATGCGATATCGGATATGATGCAGTGTTCGGGCAGGTAGGGCAGCACCTCCTCAAAGGCCGGTATGGTGTATTTCACCGTCACAGCGTTGATGACCAGCTCGGGCTCGAAGGCACGCACCTCATCGAGCGAAGTAAAACGCTGGCAGTTGTAGGTGAAGCGCAACCGCTTGGTGTCGTGCTCATAAGCGGCCACCTCATGGTCGAAACTGAGCAGGTCGATAAAGAACGAGCCCATCTTCCCCGCTCCCATGATCAGTATTCTCATTGTATCCGTTGTTTACTGGTTGATGATTTCAATCTGCTGGCGCACGCTCTCCTGGTGGATGAGCTCAAAAATCTGGGCGGCACACGTGGGGTCGACACCACAGACGCAGGCCTGCGCATTGCGCTTCTCGAGGATTTCATTATATCGGTTGCTCTGGAAGACCGTCATGTTGTGTTCCTTCTTGTATTGTCCAATCTCACGGCACACTCGCATGCGCTTGGCCAACACGTCCATTACCTGGTTGTCGAGCTCGTCGATCTGACGTCGCAGGGTCTGTATGCCCTCAGTCGTCATTTTCTCGTCGCGCACCACCAGAAGGCTCAGAATGTAGTCGAGCACATCGGGCGTGACCTGTTGCTTGGCATCGCTCCATGCCTCATCAGGGTTGCAGTGGCTCTCCACCAAGAGGCCGTCGAAGCCCAGATCCATGGCTTGCTGGCAGAGAGGTGCAATCAGTTCGCGCCGTCCGCCGATATGGCTGGGGTCGCAGATGATGGGCAGGTTGGGTATGCGCCGGTGCAACTCCATGGGTATCTGCCACATGGGGAGGTTGCGGTAAATCTTCTTGTCGTAGCTTGAGAAGCCGCGGTGAATAGCCGCCATGCGCTTGATGCCAGCCTGGTTGATGCGTTCCATGGCACCGATCCACAGCTCGAGGTCGGGGTTGACGGGGTTTTTCACGAACACGGGCACATCGACACCGCGCAGGGCATCGGCCAAATCCTGCATGGCAAAGGGGTTGGCGGAGGTACGGGCGCCCACCCACAGGATGTCGATGCCATACTTCAGGCAGAGTTCCACATGCTCGGGCTTGGCCACCTCGGTGGCGGTGAGCATGCCCGTCTCTTCCTTCACGGCCTTCATCCAGGGCAAGGCTTTCTCGCCATTGCCCTCAAATCCTCCGGGTTTGGTACGAGGTTTCCACACACCGGCACGAAACATGTGGCATCCCTTCTCGGCCAACTGGCGGGCAGTGGCCATCACTTGCTCCTCGGTTTCGGCGCTGCAGGGGCCTGCAATGACAAAGGGGCGTTCGTTGTCGCTCGGCAAATGCAACGGCTCGAGCTCTAATTCCAAATTATTATCCATAATGATTAGTGTTTTTATGCTTGGTTGTTATGTAACATCACCACTTGAGGGCTTGCACGCGGCGGAGAGCCTCCTTGATCTTGTCGTCTTTGGCACAGAGCGATATGCGGATGTATCGCCGTCCGTTGTTACCGAAAATGAAGCCAGGCGTGATGAACACCTTTGCCTCGTGCAGCACACGTTCCGTGAGCTGCTCCACATCGTCATACTTGTCTGGGATGCGTCCCCAGAGGAACATGCCCACCTGCGACGGGTCATAGGTGCAGCCCAGCGTCTTCATAATCTGCTCGGCTACCACCCTGCGCCGTCCGTAGTTCTCGATGTTGTTCTCCCGGTGCCATTCGGGTGTATTGGTATTGTAAGCCTCGGCTGCTGCGAGCTGTATGCCACGGAATGTTCCGTTCTCAATGTTGCTCTGAATCTTGAACATCCACTGTATGTACTGCTTGTTGCTGACCATCATAGCCACGCGCCAGCCAGGCATGTTGTGGCTCTTCGACATGGAGTTGAGCTCAATGCAGCAGTCTTTCGCCCCGGGCACCTGCATGATGCTCATGGGGTGTTCGTTGAGGATGAGCGAATAGGGATTGTCGTTGACCACCACAATATCGTGTGCCTTGGCAAAGCTCACCAGCCGTTCGAGGGTCTCGCGACGTGCGTTGCCGCCTGTGGGCATGTTGGGATAATTGGCCCACATCACCTTGACATGGCTCAGATCCATCCGTTCCAGTTCATCGAAGTTGGGCTGCCAGCCATTGTCTTCCCGGAGATTGTAGTTCACAATCTTGGTGCCGAAAATCTTGTTGATGGCCGTATAGGTGGGATATCCCGGGTCGGGCACCAGCACCTCGTCGCCAGGGTTGCAGAAGGCAAGGGTCACATACATGATCCCCTCTTTCGAACCGATGATGGGTTGCAGCTCGCCAGCCCAGTCTACATCCACACCATAGGTGCGCTTGTAAAATCCGGCCATGGCCTGCCTAAGCTCGGGCAGACCGGCTGTGGGCTGATAGCCGTGGGCATCGGGACGTCGGGCGGTCTCGCATAGCTTGTCGATTGTCTGTGCAGATGGAGGCATATCGGGGCTTCCGATAGCCAAGGAGATAATGTCTTGGCCTTCGGCGTTGAGCCGGGCCACCTCTTTCAACTTCCTGCTGAAGTAGTATTCCTGGATGGAGTTTACTCTCTCTGCTGGTTTGATCATATCTGTTCGTTTTTAGCTTCTTGATATTCTCCGATTATCTTGATGTCTTTTGTCAGGGGCGTGATGGCGTCGATGGCCTGTCGGTAGCGTATCAGGTCAGTGAAGGTGACATCCACATAAAAGAGGTATTCCCACTCGTGGCCTATGACAGGCAGGCTCTGGATCTTGGTGAGATTGATGTCGTAGAAACTGAGAATGGTGAGCACTTTCGACAACGATCCTTCCGCATGAGGGAGCGAGAAGACGATACTGGCCTTGTTCGACCGGCTTAGAGGGCGCAGGAAGTCGGCCTTGCGCGGGTCGCTGACCACGAGGAAGCGGGTGAAGTTGTGCTTGTTGTCCTCGATGTGGTCTTCCAGCACCTTAAGACCGTACATCGCGGCAGCGTCGGCATGGCAGATGGCGGCCCATCCGCGACATTGGTTCTTCTGTATGTAGGCCGCACTGCCGGCAGTGTCCTCGTCCTCAACGGCCTTCAGGCCGGGATGGTTTGCGAGAAAGGAGCGACACTGCATCAGCGCTACGGGATGCGAATGGACCTCCTGCAGGGATGCCCAGTCGTCATCGGGCAAGCAGCAGATACTGTGACGGATGTGGAGCTTGTGTTCGCCGACGATAGTCGTCCCGCTGGCTCTGAGCAACTCGTAGTTGTGCAGCAGGCTGCCTGCGATGGTGTTTTCAATGGCCAACATGCCGATGACGGTGGGGTCTCGCTTGATGTTCTCAAACACTTCCTCGAACGTGTCGCAGCAGATCAGCATGATCTGCTCGCCCTCGAAATACTGATGGGCGGCAATGTCGTGGAATGATCCCGGTACTCCCTGTATGGCTATTCTCTTCATCTTATTCGTTTTAGGAGGTCGCTAACAAAAAATTCCCGTCTCACTGAATGAAACGGGAATTGGATGCAAACCTCTTTTCGGTTTAATATCTACCTTAAGTTGAACTCTACACGCAACTTCCCGCTTCACATCGCAATGCAAAGTAAAAGTAATAAGCGTAAAAAGATGCGTAAGACTTCATTTAATATCTCTTTTTGTTGATTACAAGTGCAAAAGTATAACTTTTTATTGAGACTCACAAACATTTTTGAAGAAAAATTCTGTTTTTTCTTTCACAAGTTTAAGTCCCACCCTCTCCTGTTGAACACCCCCGTCCTGCACAACGTTGATTGAAACACGTTTCATAAACGCATGAATGTGACAGTGGTCAACGCAAAGGCTGCCGTTTTAAGGAATTTTAATCAAAACAATAATAAAAAACCATAAACGCCAGCAGACAAACCCGAGAGCTTGTGTATATTTGCAATCAAAGAACATTATCGCATGAAAAGACCTTTGTCACTAATCGTTGCTTCCTGCATGGCCTCTGCGCTCATGGCGCAAAGCGATTTTTCGGCTTTCAAAACTCCATCGGCCATGAAGCCCATCGGTTCTACCTATGCCACGAGCCCACAATCCCTGCAACCCCAGCTGACATCTTCGCCATCGCTGTCGATGGCTCCGGCAACCAAACTACCGGCACGCAACCAGGGGAAAAGCGACAAGAAGCCCGTCGGACACGAGGAGGAAAGCGACAGCACGAGATGGTATCCAACCCCCTACTCCACCTATTATAATTATGGTCTCCTGCACGAAGGTCTCAACGTGAGCCTCGACATAAGTGCCTTCGCCACCTTTGGCAAGCATGCCAAGGGCGGCGGTTTCGGCCAACGGCTCACCGCCACATGGCTCCAACGGTTGGGCAAACGCGGATGGGTAGCCGCAGGCGGATACATCAACCACCTGAACTGGCGGGGCGACAGCTACACCAGCGGAGGACTGACGGCCGAAGTGGGCTATCAGTTTGACGACCACTGGGCGGCCTATGTCTACGGCCAGAAGTCGCTGGTCAACCAGGGAGGCGCCTATGCAGGATGCTCGCCTTACGGTCCAGGCTACTATGGCTGGGGCTACTCACCCCTTATGAGCAATGACCTGGGCGACAAACTGGGTGCCGCCGTGCGATGGACGCCCAACCGCACCTTCTCAGTGGAACTTTCGGTGGAGAAAAACTGGTATCCCAAGAACACCACAGGCTACTGGGGACAATACAATTATCCCATGCCCCAGAACAACTGAGACATGGGAAGCTGAGGAGGGCTCTGATCACCAGTCGGCCACAAACCGCAGGCGCAGCGAGTTGAGCACCACGCTGACGCTGGAGAAGGCCATGAGCGCCGAGCCCCATGCGGGTGTGAGCTGGATGGGCGGCTCGGCATAGAAGAACCACAGCACACCAGCGGCCAGCGGCACACACACCAGGTTGTAAACAAAGGCCCAAAAGAGGTTTTGCCAAATCATGCCCACTGTCTTCCGGCTCAGGTGCAAGGCATAGGGCAAAGCACGCAAGTCATCGGTCATAAGGGTTACCTGCGCCACATCCATGGCCACATCCGTGCCGTTGCCCATGGCCACCGACACATCGGCCAAGGCCAAAGCCTGCGCATCATTGACCCCATCGCCAATCATTGCCACACACTTGCCCTCAGCCTGGAGACGCCTGACGAGCGCTTCCTTGTCTTGTGGCGTGCAACCCGACTGGTAACGTGCTATACCAGCCTTGTCAGCCCAATGTCTGACGGCCTCCTCCCTGTCACCACTCATCATCCAGACCTCCACGCCATGGCCCTGCAACGTTTGCAAAGCCTCTCGGGCATGGGGCTTCAGTGTCTCACGCTCATCGAGGGGCAAATGGTCGGCCTGAGTGAAGTCTACCTGCCGGTTGGCCGTGGTCAGCGTGCCTGTCTTGTCGGTCACCACCACATCAACCTGGCGCATACGCTCCAAGGCGGTGGCATCCTTGATGAGCACATGGCGCTCGGCCGCCTTGCCGATGCCTACCATGAGAGCCGTAGGCGTGGCCAGGCCCATGGCACACGGGCAGGCTACCACCAGCACCGTGACGGCGCACACTACAGCCTGGGGCAGCATGGACAATCCGCCCGCAAACAGCCACATCAGGAAGGTAAGCAGCGACATGATGCACACCACGGGCACAAACACCCGTGCGGCTTTGTCGACGATGCACTGAACGGGAGCTTTGGAGCTCTCGGCTTCCTGTACCATGCGGATGATGTGAGCCAAGGCCGTCTGTTCGCCCACCTGTCGGGCCCGCATGCGCAACTTGCCTTGTGAAGGGATGGTGCCTGCCAACAGCCGTGCGCCAGGCCGCTTCTCCACAGGAGTGGGTTCGCCAGTAATCATGCTCTCGTCGACATAGGCTGCATCAGGAGTCATAAAGCTCTCGGCCTCGACCACCTCGCCGTCAACGGGCACGCGCTCGCCGGGCAAGACCTCCAGCACATCACCCACGCTGATGGTAGCCACGGGCACGTCATCAACCGTGCAGTTCTCTCCATCCCGGCTCACCACATGGGCTGTCTTGGGCGCCAACCCCATCAGCCGGCGGATGCTCATGGCTGTGCCATCCTTGGCTTTCTCCTCCAGCAAGCGACCAGTGAGCACAAAGGTGATGACCATACCACAGGAGTCGAAATAGGTAAGGAGGGCGTCGCCCCAAAAGGTGTTGTAGACAGAGAAACAGAACGACACCAGCGTGGAGAGGGCCACCAGCACATCCATGTTGGCCGTGGCGTGGCGCAACTGGCGGACGGCACTCGCATAGAACGTGCGCCCGCAAGCCCACATGTTTGCCAGGGCAAGCAGCAATGCCACCTGGTTGGCAGAGGCCGTTCCGCCCATGTCCACCCACCGCATGCTGACGCACATGACTGCAACGGAGAGCATCCACGACAGCAGCACGCGGCGGCGCAACACAGCATACTCCCGGCGGCGGATGGCGTCAACAGAGCGGTCTTGCTCAATCACGAGATCATAGCCGATGTCGTTGACGGCGCGTTTCATGTCGGCCAGCGATATCCGTGCAGGGTCGTAGTCGACGAGGACACTACGGCCCACGAGGCTGACCGATGCGCTCCTGATGCCTGTCAGCGAGTTTAGCTTGCGCTCCACATGGGCCGAACACGCGGCACACGCCATGCCGATTACCGGAAGGGTCTGCTTCATCGTGCCGTCAGAGAGTCAGTTCGTAACGACCGCAGTTGGCCACAGCCTCTTGCATCTGTCCGATCGTCACCTTACCGGCATCATAGGCCACGGTAACTGTCTTGTCGGCCAGGTTTCCTTCAGCGCTCTCCACACCATCGATGGTGCGCAATGCTTCTTCTACACGGGCCTTACAGTGTCCGCACATCATGCCGCTCACGGCAAAAGTCTTCTTTTCCATAATTTGATATTGAGTGAATATGTTTGCGGATGTAAAGTGTTGTGAGGTTCATCTTACCAACACGTTTTCTCATTCATGTTCCATCAGTATCTGTACGATGCGCTCGGCCGAACGGCCGTCCCAGCGGTCGGGTATGCCCCCCTCTTTCCACTGGCCTGCCACCATGCGGGCCACCTCCTGTGCCAGCAACGCGGAATCTTCGCCCACCAGGACGTTGGTGCCCACCTTCACGGTCTCTATGTGCTCGGTGTAGCTGTTGAGCGTGATGCAGGGCACCTGGTCGAACGTTGCCTCCTCGGCCACATTGCCCGAGTCGGTGATGATGCCCGCAGCCTTGGCGAGCATGTTCTCGAAAGCCAGATAGGGTACGGGGCCCACCATATGGAAAGCGGCAGTGCCGCCGATGGTCTTGAGACACTCGGCCACGGTCTCGTGGGCCGCCCCATGGAGCGGTGCATAGACGGGCACGTCGCCAGCCGAACGGACTATGGCCTCAAGCAGGCCACACAGCTTGGTGCGGTCGGCAATGAGCTGCTTGCGGTTGAGAGTGAACACGAGGTAGCGCTCGGGCAAGGCAAAGGGCAGTTGGGCCGTCGCACAACTGTCGCGCTGGGCGGCAAAGAAGCGGAGATTGTCGATGAGCACATTGCCCACCATGTAAACCTTCGACAACTCGGCCCCCTCACGGTTGGCGATGCTGTTGTTGCTGATGCCTGCCGTGAACAGGATGTCGCTCAAGCCGTCAATGACCAGGCGGTTGATTTCCTTGGGCATGGTGATGTCGAAGCTTCGCGTGCCGGCGGCAATGTGTGCCAGACGCACGCCCTGCTTCTTGGTGACGATGGCTGCTGCCATGGTGGAAGCCAGATCATCGACAACAATCACCGTGTCGGTGGGATAGCGGTGAAGATACTGTTCGAACTTGGACATGACCTGGCCCGTCAGCTCGTTGAGGTTGGAGCAGGTGACGTCGAGATACTCGTCGGGCTTGTCTATCTGGAGGTCGGCAAAGATGGTCGGTTCCACAGTGGGGTCGTCGGCACTGCCTGTGTAGACCAGGCGATAGTCGATGTCGCGACCCTGCGCCTTCGCACTGCTGATGGCGCGAATGACGGGAGCCACCTTGATGAAGTTGGGGCGCGCTCCGCAAACGATGCAAATGTTCATGGTCTTCGAAAATTAGGGGCTGATGTGTGTATGGGGTTACTTGCGACTGCTGGTGGAGCGCTTCTTGGAAGAGGTCCTTGTGGTAGTCTTTTTGCCTGTCGACTTGGTCGCAGTCTTCGTGGTGGTCTTCGTGGTAGTCTTCGTGGTGGTCTTGACGGCGGCGTTGCCGGCGGCCACGGCGGCAGCATAATACTTCTTGGCCTCGGGCATCTCTTTCTCCAAAGCGGCGATGCGTTTCTCATCGGAGGGGTGGTCGCTGAAGAAGTCGGACGTGGAGCTGCTGGTACCCGACGACATGCGTTTCCAGAACGGGATGGCCTCCTCGGGGTTGTAGCCGGCCATGGCAGCAAAGATGAGGCCCATGTAGTCGGCCTCGGTCTCGTTGGAGCGGCTGTATTTCAGGTTCATCAGGGGGAAGGCATAGTTGCCGGCCACCGATGCTCCTGCCTGCACGATGGTGCCAGCCGTGCCGCCCACCATCTGGCCTGCGGTGCCGATGACTTGGGTCAGGACACTCTGGTTGTTCTGCTTGGTCAGCTGCTCGGCCGAGTGCTTGGCCACGGCATGGGCAATCTCATGGCCGAGGACGATGGCCAGTGCCGTCTCGTTCCCTGTATAGGGAAGCAGGCCCTCGTAGACCACAATCTTACCGCCTGGCAGACACCAGGCATTGGCCTCCTTGCTCTGCACAAGATTGAACTCCCACTGGTAACTGCTGGCGTCGGAGGCATATCCGTGCCCGTTCAGGTAGGTGGTGACGGCATTGGCCAGGCGCTGGCCCACGCGCTGCACCATGGCGGTGTTGGCGCTATTGGTACTCTTTTGGGCTGACGACATGAACTTGGTGTACTCCTGGGTGCCAAGACTCAGCATCTGCGCATTGGAATAGCTGGACGAGACTTTGTGCTTGCGGCCTGTGAGGGGCACTGTTTCCGTTGTGCCACAGGCTGAGACGAGCAGCAGGCTCGCCATGCTCAACAAGAATAATCTGAACTTTTTCATTGTGATAACCTTTTCGTTGATTGATGCAAAGTTAACATTATTTTCGGAAAAGGTACTTCATCGGCAAATACATTTTGCCCCACCTCATAAGATTTGGGACGAATAAAAGGCCCGCTTCACAGCGAGCCTTCTACTTATTATACAAAAACATTACAAAATTCTATTTCTATAGCGAACAAGAGTTATCGTTTCTCTGATGCCCAAATGGCTTGCGTCATGGCTTATGGGGTAAGGGCCCTGCCCGAAGGCGAGGGCACATGGATAATGGACAGGTTAAAACCCGAGGGTGGGAATCCAGGCGTCGATGCGCTCCTCTGTCATGTCTGACTCGTTGACATCGTCGAGCGCCAAGCCTACGAACTGGCCGTCGACTACTGCATCGGAATCGTCGAACGTGTAACCGTCGGTCGAGACGGCACCCACCATTGTGGCGCCAGCGGCGGCTGCTGCGTCGTAGATCTCCTTCATGCCGCCACAGAACGTGTCGGAATAACTGGCCGAGTCGCCGCAACCGAAGATGGCCACCTTCTTGCCCGACAGGTCGGCTGACTTCACCAGGCTGACACCGTCATACCAGTCGTCCTGCAGTTCGCCCGCTCCCCAGGTGGAGGTGCCCAGCACGAGGTGGTCGGCAGAGAGCAGCTCGTCGGCCGTCAGGTCTGAAACATTCATCACGTCAGCACCCAATTTCTCACCGAGGGTCTGTGCGATGCCCTCGCATGTGCCAGTGGTCGAGCCGTACACTACTATTGTCTTACTCATAATCGTTATTCGTTTGTTTTGGTTTACGGATGCAAAGATAGATTGTTTCTGCAAACATCGCAATACCTAAAAATTGTGGTTTGGGGCAAATACTTAAAAATAGGTACATTCTTTTGGCACCCCACAAGGTGGAATTGGGGAAAAAAGTAGTAACTTTGCAAATATGTATATTAAATAAGGTATCAATGACAATGGACAACAAGACAAACCGGCTCATCAGCCTCGCTTACCAACTTTACGACGTCACCGACGGCGAACACACGCTCGTAGAGCAGACCACCGACGGCCGACCCTTCACCTACATCAGCGGCATGGGCATAGCCCTCGATGCCTTCGAACAACAGATGGAAGGACTGGCGACAGGCGACAATTTCGACTTTACGCTCTCGCCTGAAGAGGCTTATGGAGACTATGAGGACAGCCATGTCATTGACCTGGACAAGGAGATGTTTGTCATTGACGGGAAATTTGATGCCGAACATGTGAGGAAAGGGGCCATCATACCCCTGCAGAACGAGGACGGCAACCGCTTTAACGGCGTGGTGGCCGAGGTGACGGCCGACAAGGTAAAGGTGGACCTCAACCACCCCCTGGCCGGACGGACGCTCAATTTCAAGGGCTCCATCCTCGAAGCACACGAAGCCACAAACGAGGAGCTGCAGGCCTTCGTCGAGTCGCTGCAAGGAAACGGCGAGGGATGCGGATGCGGACACTGCGACCACGATGGCGGATGCGGCAACCATGAAGGGGGCTGCCATCACGACGGCGGATGCAAGGGACACGGACACGAGGGCCACCATCATGAGCACAAGGAAGGTGGTTGCGGACACTGCCACCACGACAGATAATCAGCAGACAAAGCAGCGAACATGAGAAACACCTTTGGCAACATATTCACCCTGACCACCTTCGGCGAAAGCCACGGCGAGGCGGTAGGCGGTGTCGTGGACGGCATGCCGGCAGGAATAGACATAGATACCGACTTCGTCCAGCACGAACTGGACAGAAGAAAACCGGGCCAGAGCCGCATCACGACGCAAAGAAAGGAGGCTGACCGGGTGGAATGGCTCAGCGGCATCTTTGAAGGCAAGTCCACAGGAACACCCATCGGCTTCGTGGTGCACAACACCAACCAGCACTCCAGTGACTACGACAACATGCGCCAGCTCGTCAGGCCCTCGCACGCCGACTACACCTATTATAATAAATATGGTGTGCGCGACCACCGGGGCGGAGGCCGCTCATCGGCACGCATCACCATCAGCCGCTGCGTAGGCGGCGCCCTGGCCAAACTGGCCCTGCGCCCTCTGGGCATCAGCATACAGGCCTATGTGTCGCAGGTGGGCGACATCGCTACCGACCGCGACTATCACCGCTACGACCTGGCCAAGGCCGAGGACAACAACGTCAGGTGTCCGGACCCGGAGAAAGCCAGGGAGATGGAGGAACTGATCATGAGGGTGAAGGCCGAGGGCGACACCATCGGAGGCGTCGTGACATGTGTCATCAAGGGCTGCCCCGTGGGACTGGGCGAACCGGAGTTCGGCAAGTTGCACGCACAGCTCGGCGCAGCCATGCTGGGCATCAACGCCGTGAAGGGTTTCGAATATGGCGACGGATTTGACATCGTGACGCATCGGGGGTCGGAAGTGAACGACATTTTCCTGCCCGGTGCCCCCACACCATCGACACACAAAGCAACCCTCGCGGCCAACACCAAGACCAACCATAGCGGCGGCATACAGGGAGGCATCAGCAACGGACAGGACATCTGTTTCCGCGTGGCCTTCAAGCCTGTGGCCACGCTGCTGATGCCACAGGCCACCATCGACCTGGACGGCAACCCCACGACCATCGATGCCCGCGGCCGGCACGACCCCTGCGTGACGCCAAGGGCTGTGCCCATCGTGGAAGACATGGCGGCCATGGTCATCCTGGACAACTGGCTCATGAACAAGACGGTGAAAATGTAATCCGCGTGCGATTGCCCAACGGTCATTCCATCGTCATTTTGTCTGTATGCGCATCCTGCGCCAAAGGGCGGCTGGTATCAGACGCCAGAAAAAGGTGAGCAGACGATAACGCCAGTCGATGACACACACATGCCGCTCACGGCCAACAGCCCGCACGATAGCCGCAGCCACCTCATGGGGCTCCATCAGCATGGGATAGGACGCACCGTCGCCCAGCAAGCCTGTGCGCACAAAGCCTGGCCGGATGTCAGTGAAACGGATGGGGAGACGGCGCATATGGGCCTGCTGCTCCAGGGCCTGCACATAGACATTCTGAAAAGCCTTCGTGGCACTGTAGGCGGGCGCCGCACCCAGCCCCTTCGTCCCCGCTATCGAGGAGATGACGGCAATGTGGCCACCTCCCCGCTTGGAAAAATAGCGATAGGCTTCGCCCACCATACGCACAAACCCATCGCCGTTGGTGGCCAGCGTAGCGAGTTCCTTTGGCGCTTCGAGGGTGTGGTTTTGCCACCCCACTCCAGCGGCATGGAAATAAAGATCCATGCCCCCCATCTCACCGATCAGCTGCCTTAGTGCGCGTGGCCCGTCGTCGTGTGTGACATCAAGCACCTGCACCCACGCCTGCCCTGGATAGTCGGCGGCCAGGGCTTGCAGCGGTTCTTCACGACGCGCTGCCAGGCCGACCGTCCATCCCTGGCGCAACAACAGGCGAGCCACCTCACGCCCGATGCCCGAGGAGGCACCCACCACTACTGCTTGCTTCATCT
Organism: bacterium; assembly: GCA_963644485.1. Taxonomy (GTDB): domain Bacteria; phylum Bacteroidota; class Bacteroidia; order Bacteroidales; family Bacteroidaceae; genus Prevotella. The sequence goes on from CAVIOP010000023.1 coordinate 15,348, forward strand.
TCTTTCTTTTCCGGGCAGTATCAAACGACACCCACAATCTCACGGGCGCTCTGGCAACCATGACGCTCCAACCAGTCGGCCATGCCCTGCTTGACCTTCACGGTGACCGTCGGATCCACGAAATTGGCGGTACCAATCTCGATGGCTGACGCACCGGCCATCAGAAATTCGATGGCGTCCTCGGCGGTCATGATGCCGCCCAATCCGACAACGGGTATCTTCACGGCACGATACACCTCATTGACCATTCGCACAGCCACGGGCTTGACGGCCGGGCCACTGAGTCCGCCTGTACGGATGCTCAGCTTGGGCTGACGGCGCTCGATGTCAATGGCCATGCCCATGAGCGTATTGATGAGCGACACTGCATCGGCTCCCTCGGCTTCGCAGGCACGCGCAATGTCGGCAACACTGGTGACATTGGGCGATAGCTTCACGATGAGCGTCTTGTGATAGACCTGGCGCACGGCACGCACCACGCTGGCTGCGCCTTCACACGTCACGCCAAAGGCCATGCCGCCGTCCTTGACATTGGGGCAAGAGATGTTGAGTTCGATGGCCGGGATGCGGTCGAGCGCATCAATGCGGGCGGCACAAGCGGCATAGTTGTCGGGGGAAGAACCACTGACATTGACGATGAAATGGGTATTGATGTCCTTGATCTGAGGATAAATATGGTCACAGAAATAGTCCACTCCCTTGTTTTGCAGCCCCACACAGTTGAGCATCCCATGCGCCGTTTCCACCATGCGAGGATAGTCGTTGCCCTGACGGGGGGCTTGCGTGGTGCCCTTCACAATGATAGCACCAATCTCCTCCAACGGCACCAGGTCCTGAAACTCCAAACCGTAACCGAATGTTCCGCTGGCGGTCATCACAGGGTTGGAGAGACACAATTGATTTATCTTTACACTTAAGTCTACCATAACAGTCTCTGAATATTAAACACGGGTCCTTCTTTACACACACATAAGTTGCCTTCCTGGGTCTTCTCCACGCAGCAGAGGCAAGCGCCCAGTCCACAGGCCATCATGTTCTCCAGCGAGGCCTCACAGGAAATGTTCTGCTGCTGGGCGTAGCGGGCCACCGACACCATCATCGGCTTGGGGCCGCAGGTCTGTATGAAGTCGAAATGTTCCTTCTCCAATACGGAGTGGTTGGTGACAAATCCCTTCTCGCCCAGCGTACCATCCTCGGTGGTGACATACACGTCGCCTTCCTGACGATAGAGCTCCAGCTCCAACAGGTCGCTGGCCGTACGGCCTCCCAACAGAAAGACTGGCTTGAAGCCGGCCTGGCGAAGGGCCGCCCCCTGATAGAGCAGAGGTGCCACACCGACGCCACCCCCCACCAGGAGCACACGTGCGGCAGACGACTGGGGCAGGGAGAACCCGTTGCCCAAGGGGAGCAGGCAGTTGACCGTGGCGCCGGGTTGCAGCCTACCCAACTGGCGAGTGCCCTCTCCAATGGTGGCCACCAACAGCCACAACTCGTTGTGCTCGACGTCAACGTAATGGATCGAAATGGGACGGCGAAGGAATGTGGAGGGCGAATGGTCCACTCTGACTTCGACAAATTGACCGGGTTGCATGGCTGGAAGCGGGGCCGACTGGGTCAGTTTGAGCAACACATGCTTAGGGCTCAAACGTTCCACCGTGCTGACGCGCAGGTCAAGACAATACTTCTTCATAAGTTATCTTTATGGTGATTAACATTGCAAAGATAGCGCATTTATGCGAGACCATGGAGATTAGCACCCAAAAAGTTGCAGACATCGGGCGGCAGCGCTCCTTAGAAATCAATGAGCCTAAATGATTTCACCCGGACATCACTTCTTGGGCGAGAAAGTCTCCCAGGTCTGGTCATCATAGAACACTCTGATCTCTGTAATCTTCCGTTGCGGTTTGTCAATATATTTGATTTGATTTTGAAAGCCACCTGACGACTCACCCATGTTGCGAGGCTCGGCAGTCGTCTGAGACACATCAAAAAGAAGAGGGGAGGACACAGCAGCGGTGGCCTTGTTGGTCTCCGAAACTCCGACCTGAGCCTCACCGTCTGGCGAAACTGAAGCTTCCTCCATGGAACCGACGCCATACAGAAGCCACTCCAACGACACCTTTGGGAAATGCTTATGGATGGCATCGACCATCTGAAGGGTGGGTCGTGTCTTGTTGTTGAGAACACCGCTCAGCGATCCTTCCGAAATTCCGGTGAACTGAGAGAAGATTTTTTGGGTCATGTGATTTGACTCCATGATTTTCTTAATTCGATCTTTCATAGCCTGCAATTTGTGCTTATCGTGAATTTGGGGGCTATCAGCACCCATCTGCGTTCGATTTGCAAAGTTAAAACAAATATTTGAAATCTCCAACTAACGCAGACGAAATTTAAGTTAATGAACTTTTAATTTTGAATTCGTAATTTCAAATAAGCGAATTGAGCTGACTGCGTTTCTCGGATTCGAATATAAGAATTCAAATTCCAGCGCAAAATAAGGCATAAAGCCTTTTTAGAGCGGATTTAGGCAATAAACTGACTAGAAAAGAGATATATGGGGTCGTTCGGCCTTTTAAATGGCACTTATGCAACAATAACAAGCAGAAAAGTGATGTATGGCATCTCATTTGGTTCTCAAAATCGTTGTAACATATTGACTATCAATGTTATATTACTCTTGTTTTAATACTGTATAATAATCAATGTCGATTTCTAAATGCGATTATTTGCATCATCAAACCATTTGAATTTGCATTTCGTAATTCCGAATATACGGATTTTAAAATTTCAAATGACGAAACAATTTATGCCGGTTTTTGATTTGTTGTTTCAAACTTTGCCTCATCAAATGTAAACGGATGTTAATCATGAATTGCAGGGGCGGAAAACAGCCCAAATCGAAAATGCAGGCGATATTTACGACCGACGGGCAAACGCCTCCAAAATACGCGATTCCTGAGGGCATAAAAAGAGGCCCAACTCCCCTATTTTCATGAAGTTAGGCCTCAAAAAAAGTATCGTCGGACATGCCCCTTCTAGAGTGAAAAAGCCTCTATTTGGCACGAATTTCAGTGAAGAATGAAGAAAATCAGCTCCTTCATGAGGTCTCCAGCATCGGTATTCGGGTTGTCTAACCCCTTACTTTTGGCATCAATCTCACGTAGTTTGCCCAAAATCTGGAGAGTTTTTGTTGCCGGGTAATTTCTCATGCCCGCCAAAAAGTCTTTTGTCCCCCACGCCGAGCGCAGGCCGAGATAGCCTGCAAGGCTCTGCGGATCGTTCCTGTCGGGCGCATAATAGGCAACCATCAGGTTCTGGAAAAAGTTGAAAAGCAGCGGAAGCAGTGAATAGAGCGAGCCGGCTTTCGGATTACTGTTAAAATAATTGATTATCTGATTTGCCTTGAAGACATCCTTGGTGATGATGGCATTGCGCAGCTCAAAGGCATTGAAGTCCTTGCTCACCCCTACGTTCTTCTCCACCACACTCGGTGTCACCCGCCTGTCGTCTTCAGGCAGGGAGATCAACAATTTGTCGAGTTCCGACATCATGCGGTTCAGGTCAGCACCGACATGGTCGGCCAACATGCTTGCACTCTTGTCGTCAATCGAGGCATTCTTATTCTTCAGATAATCGCGGATGAACGACGGGAGCTGGAAATCCTTGAGTTTCTTGCTCTCAAACACCACGCCCGTACGCTCGGCGGCTGACACAAATCTCAGGCGCCGATTTATGGTCCCGTTCTTGTAGCAGATGACCAAGACCGTCGATGCCAATGGTTTCTGGGCATACTTCTCCAGACGGTCGAAAGCCTTCATGCCCTGCGCCTCTTTCACCACCACCACCCTACGGCTGGCCATCATCGGATAAGACATGCAGAGGTCGGCTATCTTAGCGGCATTGGTGTCGGCGCCGAAAACCACCGTCTGGTTGAACGCCTGCTCATCTGGGGTCAGCACGTGTTCCTGAATGTAGTCGCTGATTTGGTCAATGTAGTACGACTCGTCACCCATCAGTATATAAATAGGTGCATAATGTCCCGCCTTCAAGTCTTTCATGATGGCGTCGAACGTGACCGCAGGCCTCTTTTCCGGCATAATTCTTTCTTTTGATAATTGACGTATCTCGCGGCAAATGACTATCTTTGCACACGAACCACATGCAAAGATAGTAAAATGATTCCGTTAAACCTCCCCTCTTTCGACATAAAATTACAGGGCTCACGCGAGCATCCACGCATTCTCGACGTGCTGCGGCACCGCTACGTGGCACTGACCCCCGAGGAATGGGTGCGCCAAAGCTTTATCCATCACCTCATCGAGCACATGGGCTACCCTCAGACGCTCCTTGCCAACGAGGTCTCCCTGCGGGTGGGCGACAAGCAGCTGCGTGCTGACAGCGTACTCTACGACAGGTACCTGCAACCCAAAATGATTATCGAATACAAGGCCCCGACCGTGGCCATCACCCAGCATGTGTTTGAACAGATAGCAGCCTACAACACCTTGCTGCACGTCGACTATCTGATGGTCTCCAACGGTCTCACCCACTATTGCTGCAAGGCGGATTATTCGAGTAAAGGATATTTATATTTGGACCATATTCCAAGATACGAAGAATTATGACAAAAGACCCATGTGAAAAGAAGTGCAAAAACCAAAATTGCGAAAAGCCGCCCTTGCCCTAAGGCAAAGACGGCTTTTCGCACTTCTGTGCGCCGCTTGCTTGCGACGGCCTTATCCTACGGCGTCGTATCCGCGCGTGCTGTTCTCACGCATGATATCGCGCACGTTGAGCTCCTTATGGGGGCCTTTCGTTGCCGTTGGATCCGGATGATGTGGCTTGTCTTCCTCATAGTGGAAATCCTTGTAATGGGCTTCGGCAATGCCCCACACCAACAAGGCTGCCACCAGAAACAGGATAAAAGCAAATGCTATATTCATTGTGATTGCTTGTAATAAGAATGATTAATTTGGCGCAAAGGTAGTGAAAATTCGTCAAACCTTGGCCACCGCACAAGGTTTTTTTGTTAAATTTGCAGCGATTAATGCGACTGCGCCTTAACACATGTGCCGCCAGCGCTTCCCCGAGGGCTGTTTACGGCTCCTGTCACGCCCAGAAAGCACACACAGCGAGGACAATGCAAACGGCGCAAGAAAAAGGCCACAGAGCGCATATTCAGCCCCTTGAGGGGCTTTCAACGACCTAACATTACAAGCACATCATGGGATTCTCCAAATGGATAGGAGGCCTTTTAGGACTCCAAATAGGCGGTCCGCTGGGCGCGCTCGCAGGCTTTGCCCTCGGCGCTATCATAGACAGGCTACAGACAGAAGATGCCGACAACGGCAAAGTATATGACGGCGACGGCACCTACGGCGACGGCAGAGCACAGCACGAACAGTATCGCAAGTACCAAGAGCGCTCCGCAGAAGGAGAACGCAACACTTTCCGCTTCTCTCTTCTCGTGCTGGCTTCCTACATCATCAGCGCTGATGGCAAAATCATGCACTCCGAGATGAACGTAGTAAGACAATGGCTGCGAGCCAATTTCGGTGAAACAGCCGTGCGCGAAGGCGAGCAAATACTGCTGCGACTCTTTGAACAGCAGAAGGTTATGGGCGCCGCAGTTTACGGTGACACCGTGATGAAATGTTGCGAACAACTACGAGGCATGATGGCCTACGAGCAACGGCTGCAGCTGCTCCATTTCCTCTCGATGATCGCCCAGGCCGACGGCGTGGTTTCACAAGAAGAGGTGAGCTCCCTGAGGCAGTGCGCCGCAGGTCTGGGACTCAGCCCCGAGGAAGTCGACCGCATGCTCAACCTGCACGATGCGGGCAGCAGCCTGGACGCAGCCTATAAGGTGCTGGGCATGAGTGCAAACGCCTCAGACGACGAGCTGAAGCGTGCCTACCGTCGTCTGGCCCTACAGAACCACCCCGATCGCGTGGCCTCACTGGGCGAAGACGTGCGCCGCGCAGCCGAAAAGAAGCTCCAGGAAATCAACGCAGCCAAAGAAACCATTTGGAAAGCGCGAGGGATTAGATAAGGTAGTATTATACGTAAACTATCTCACACTATCGCCTATATGATATAATATAAATTACATTCTACATAACCTTGTTCGACTAATACACAATATCCTGTAAGTCTCGCACGCTATATACTGTCGGAAACTTACGGGATATATCATACGCCCACAACGCTATATACCGTACGTTAACCATGATACACACCACGCATTCGCCACAAATTATACCATAAACGCACCACGAAATATCACAAGATACATATTTAATAATACTGCGTGCTATAATATATGTTATATAACATAAACTAACCTTTAACACATCATACAATATAGCAACAGCCCATATTACGCCTGACACACACGACACGTTATAACAACATTATAATTCAAGTTTCGGATTTACAATGCGTGAACCGATGCGGGCTGAACAAAGTCTGCGTGAGCCGCGGGCTGAAAGCCCAAAAGTACCTAGCCCAGGGCACCGCGGATAATATACACTGCGTGAGCCAAAGCGGGCTGA
>CAVIOP010000024.1:0-21892 GCA_963644485.1 bacterium
CGATAAGATACCTATGACGATGCGATAAGGCATCTATAGCAAAACCGGAAGTGCGTCTGGAGTTTTAGTTTTCTGCCTAACGCTTGTAACAGTCGGAATATCAGGACTTTACTAAAAACGCCCCAGAATCGCGTATTTTCGGACAAACGCACGCTTCGTTGCAAAGACGCGATTCTCAGAAGACCTTTTGTTCACTATTTTCCTTAAGTTTCAGATTTATTGCTGTCCGGTAAAACTTTTCGGCTGACCAAAAATAGGGCTGGCTCAAATATCATACTTTCCAATTGTTTTGCGGAGAATTGTGCAGTCACCCTCGATATTACTATTTTCACAAAACCTTGGACGAACGCTTTGCCGAATGGCAGAAAAGTGCTACCTTAGCACCAACCTTAACACCCAATAGAAGAATGGAAAATCAGATACCCCCAGAGTGGAACAAGTTTATACTGAAAGACGTGACCTTCGTCAATCTGATGATGCGCCGCATCTATAATGTGCTCATCGTGGCCAACCCCTACGATGCCTTCATGCTGGAGGATGACGGCCGTGTGGAGGAGAAGATCTTCAACGAGTACATGGGCCTCGGCCTGCGCTATCCGCCCACGTTCACCCAGGTGTCGACCATCGATGAGGCCGAGGAGGTGCTGGCCACGATGAAGATTGACCTTGTGATCTGCATGCCCGGCAACGCCGACAATGACGCCTTCACGGTGGCGCGCGCCATCAAGGGCAAGTTTCCGGAGATCCACTGCGTGGTGCTCACCCCATTCTCCCACGGCATCACCCACCGCATGCAAGACGAGGACCTCAGCATCTTCGATTATGTGTTCTGCTGGTTGGGCAACACCAACCTCATCATGTCTATCATCAAGCTCATCGAGGACAAGATGAACCTCGACCACGACATCTGCGAGGCAGGCGTGCAGATGATATTGCTCGTGGAAGACTCCATCCGCTTCTACAGTTCCATCCTGCCCAACCTCTACGGCTACGTGCTTCAGCAGAGCCAGAACTTCGCCACCGAAGCCCTCAACCGCCACGCCGCCACCCTGCGCATGCGCGGTCGGCCCAAGGTGGTGCTGGCCCGCAACTATGACGAGGCCATGAGCATCTATGAACGCTATAAGGACAACTGCCTAGGCGTGATCAGCGACGTGCGTTTCCCCCTGCATGCCACCCAGCGGTCGCAGATTGTAGGTGCGGGAGCCTCGTCGGTCGAGAAAGACCCCGAGGCCGGCTTCAAGCTGCTGGAGGCCATCCGCCGCGAAGACGAGTATGTGCCCCTCATCATGGAGAGCTCCGAGGCCGCTAACCGGGAGCGTGCCGAGCAGGAAGGATTCCGCTTTGTGGACAAGAACTCGAAGATGCTCAGCGTGGATCTGCGCCATCTGATGGAGGAGCATATGGGGTTCGGCGACTTCATCTTCCGCGACCCTCAGAGCCGTGTCGAGATCATGCGCATCCGTACGCTGAAGGAGTTGCAGGACAACATCTTCAAGATACCGCGCGACTCCATGCTCTACCATATCTCGCGCAACCACATGAGCCGCTGGCTCACGGCACGCGCCATCTTCCCCGTGGCCAACTTCCTCAAGCACGTCACTTGGCACAAGCTCCAGGATGTCGACGCCCACCGGCAGATCATCTTCGACGCCATCGTGCAGTATCGCCACATGAAGAACATCGGTGTGGTGGCCGTCTTCGACCGCGATAAGTATGACCAGTATGCCCACTTTGCCCGCATCGGCGACGGCTCGCTGGGAGGCAAGGGCCGCGGCCTGGCCTTCCTCGACAATGTGGTGAAGACCCACCCCCAGTTCAACCAGTTTGCCGGCGCCACGGTGCAAATCCCCAAGACCGTGGTGCTCTGTACCGACGTCTTCGACCAGTTCATGGAGCAAAACAACCTCTATGACATTGCACTGAGCGACACGCCCGACGACGTCATCCTCCAGCACTTCCTCAAGGCCCAGTTGCCCGACAGCTACATCGACGACTTCTTCACCTTCTTCGAGGCCACGAAGAGCCCCATCGCCATACGTTCCAGTTCGCTTCTTGAGGACAGTCACTACCAGCCCTTTGCCGGTATCTACAGCACCTACATGATACCCTACCTGGAAGACAAGTACGAGATGCTGCGCATGCTTGCCGCCGCCATCAAAGGCGTCTACGCCTCGGTGTTCTACCGCGACTCGAAAGCCTATATGACCGCCACGAGCAATGTCATCGACCAGGAGAAGATGGCCGTCATCCTCCAGGAGGTGGTGGGCAAGACCTATGGCGACCACTATTATCCCAATATCTCGGGCGTGTTGCGCAGTATCAACTATTACCCCATCGGCGACGAGACCGCAGAGGAAGGCATTGCCTCGCTGGCCCTCGGCCTCGGCAAATACATCGTTGACGGTGGACAGACCCTTCGCGTGTCGCCCTACCATCCCCGCCAGGTACTCCAGATGAGCGAGATGGAGATGGCGCTGCGCGAGACGCAGACCCGCTTCTATGCGCTCGACATGAAGCATGTGGGTTCCGACTTCAAGGTCGACGACGGCTTCAATCTCCTCAAGCTCAAGGTGAAGGAGGCCGACAAGGACGGCTCGCTCCGCTACATCGCCTCGACCTTCGACCCCTACGACCAGGTGATCCGCGACGGCCTCTATGAAGGCGGGCGCAAGATTATCTCGTTCTGCGGTGTGCTGCAGCACGACGTGTTCCCCTTGCCCCAGATTTTGCAGATGTCGATGAAGTATGGCGCAGAGGCCATGCGCCGTCCGGTGGAGATTGAGTTTGCCTGCAATCTCAACGACGACAAGACCGGCGACTTCTATCTCTTGCAGATCCGCCCCATCGTCGACGCCAAGCAGACGCTGGTGGAAGATGTGGAGGCCATCCCCGATGCCGACTGCCTCTTGCGCTGCCACAACTCGCTGGGCCATGGCATCATGGACGATGTGACCGATGTGGTGTATGTGAAGTACGACGACCAGTTCTCGGCGATGAACAATCCCTCGGTGGCCTCCGACATCGAACGGATCAACCGCCACTTCCTCGATGCGGGCCGCAACTATGTGCTCATCGGGCCCGGGCGCTGGGGGTCGAGCGACCCGTGGCTTGGCGTTCCCGTCAAGTGGCCCAATATCTCGGCGGCGCGCATCATTGTCGAGGTGGTACTCAGCAACTATCGTGTTGACCCCAGTCAGGGCACCCATTTCTTCCAGAACCTCACCTCGTTTGGCGTGGGCTATTTCACCATCGATACCAACCATCCCGGTGAAGGCGGTTTGCTGCGTAAGGATATCCTCGACCGGATGCCGGCTGTGGAGGAGACCCAGTGGGTGCGCCACGTGCGCTTCAGCCGTCCGCTGCACATCATGATGGACGGCATGAAGCAGGAGGGAGCCGTCCTCTTGCCCGAAGGTGGAACACAACAGGTATCATCCGAACAGTGAAAATCATGGATCTTGAACAATCCTATCAGCAGAAAGCTCAAGTGTATGGCCAGCAGGTGCAGTCGTTGCGCAGCCGTGGTCGTGGCTTTGTTGTCGGCGAAGTGGTGCTCTTCGTAGCCTTTGTGGCTTCGTTGGGCGGTGTCACACAGGCCGGATGGCGTGTGGCGGGGGCGGTCCTTGCTGTGGTCTTCTTCGTCGGGTATGTGGTGTTGCGCCGGCTTGATGTGCGCAATGATGCCCGCGCCCGTCATCTCGAAGACCTGCAGATCGTCTATGAGCACGAGGCGCAAGCCCTGCGAGGCGACTACCGTGCCTTCGACGAAGGAACGCGTTACGCTGACCCTCACCATGCCTTCAGCTATGACCTTGACATCTTCGGTCCCGACAGTCTGTACCAACGGATGTGTCGCACGGTGACCACAGGCGGCAGTGAAGCCCTGGCCCGTCACCTCAGTGAGCTGCAACCCTTGTCGGCTTCGCCAGACAACATCGACCGGCTGGCCGCTGATGAGCCGCTCCGCATGGCCTTTATAGCCCGGGGCGCCCGGGGCAAGATAGACACGGAGGAAATCGCCCGCTCACTCGAGGCGGTCCGGCAGTTGTCTGTCGCGTCCTTCTTCTCCTCGCCATGGGTGCATGCAGCGGTATGGGTGGACGTGGTGGCGTTCCTTGCCAGTGTGGTCCTGGCGGCCGTGGGCAAAGTCGGCGCGATGCTTCCCCTGTGGTGGGGCACGCTCCAGTTTTTTGCCGCTTACGCCTTGTGCAACGTCACGTTGCGCCGCATTGGCAGTGTGCTAGGCCACTTGCAGAACCAGCTTCGGCAACTCATGGAGGTCGTCACCCTCCTGTCGCCGGCGCCTGTTGACTCCTTTCAGCAACTTGCGACTTTGCTCGACGACCTCGACAAACGTGGCAACATACTCGGCTTGTTGCTCACCGATGCTTTTTGCCTGAACGACATACGTGTCGTGAGGCGGTTTGTGAGATGGCGCGGGAAGGGTGCTGACGATGTGGAGGCGTGGATCGCACGCGTGGTGCGCAAGGATGTGGAGGTGACCGTGGCCACCTTCCGACACAATCACCCGCAAACGACATGGCCCCAATGGGTGTCAGGAAGTACGCTCATCTATGAGGCACACGGCCTATGGCATCCTTTCCTCGGCGCACGGGCCGTGCGCAACGACTTCCGTATTGACGACCGCAACTTCTACATTGTCACCGGAGCCAACATGGCAGGCAAGTCCACATTCCTGCGAGCCATCGGCGTCAACTATGTGTTGGCCATGGCGGGCATGCCTGTGTTTGCAGAGCTGCTGACCGTCAGCCGGTTCAAGCTCTTCTCCAGCATGCGCACCACTGATGACCTCAGTCACGGCATCAGTTACTTCAATGCCGAGCTGTTGAGGCTCAAGCAGCTCATTGCCTTCTGTGACCGGGAAGTTCTCGATGAGGAAGCGCATCCCTTGCCCACACTCCTCATCCTCGACGAGATACTGAAAGGCACCAATTCTGCCGACAAGCTCAGCGGCAGCCGCATGTTTCTTGAGGCCGTCAGCCGTAAGAAAGTGGCAGGCATCATAGCCACACACGACCTAAAGCTCTCAGAGATGGCCGACCGCTATCCGGAGCAGTTCCACAACTGTTGTTTCGAAATCGGGCTTGGCGAGCGCGTCACCTATTCTTATAAGGTGACGCCAGGCGTGGCGCGCAACCAAAACGCCACATATCTTCTGCGGCAGATATTGGAGTGAAGGACCGGATGATGCACCAGATGACGCCAGCAGGATACCTTTTATATGGGAGAGAACCGACAACAATTCCTCACCAATTATAATAAATAGGCATATCTGTCCGTTATCAAGAATAGTTGAGAACAAATTCAACCTAAACTATAGAGCTTATGAAAAAGTATTTAGCAGAGATGGTGGGCACCATGGTGCTCGTGCTGATGGGCTGCGGAGCCGCCGTCTCATTGGGTTGCGACCCAGTCAGCAATCAAGCATCTGTTGTCGGCACCGCCATTGCCTTCGGTCTGGCCGTAGTGGCCATGGCCTACACCATCGGCGGCATTTCCGGTTGCCACATCAACCCCGCCATCACCCTGGGCGTGCTGCTCAGCGGCCGCATGAGTGGCAAGGACGCCGGCATGTACATGGTCTTTCAGGTCATCGGCGGTCTCTTGGGCGCTGCCATCCTCTATGCCCTCACCCAGGCGGCAGGCCTGACAGGGACGGGCGCCAACGATCTGCAGGCGGTCAACGAAGCCGGTGTGAAGGTGACCGTGTTCGGCGGTCTGCTGGCCGAGATTGTCTTCACGGCAGTCTTTGTGCTTGTGGTGCTCGGTGCCACGTCGAAAACCAACGGTGCTACCAACAACTTTGCCGGACTGGCTATCGGCCTTTCGCTCGTATTGGTGCACCTGGCCTGCATCCGCTACACAGGCACATCGGTCAACCCCGCTCGCTCCATCGGTCCCGCACTTTTCCAGGGCGGTACGGCTTTGTCCAACCTGTGGATTTTCATCGTAGGACCCTTCGTGGGTGCTGCGTTGGCCGCATGTGTGTGGAGAATCGTAGAACCAGCCAAGTAATTCACATTTAACCAAACAATCCCACCCTTTCTGTCGTCAGTCATGAGTGGCTCTTCCGAGAACCGCAATGCCGACTGCAGGAAGGGTGGGGACTTTATGTCATGAGCAGTAAATCATTAACCAGCAAGAAATATCTTCTCCCCTTTGTCCTGGTCACGTCGTTGTTTTTTCTGTGGGGCTTTGCCCGCGCCATACTCGACGTGCTCAACAAGCACTTCCAAAACGAGCTTGATATCAGCATCACCCAGTCGTCGCTCATCCAGGTCACCACTTATCTGGGCTATTTCCTTATGGCTATCCCTGCCGGATGGTTCATCAACCGGCGTGGCTATCGTCTGGGTGTGGTGTTCGGACTGATGCTGTTTGCCATCGGGGCATTTCTCTTCATCCCCGGAGCACTGGCCGGAACGTTCTACGCTTATCTGGGAGCTCTGTTTATCATCGGGTGCGGACTGGTGTTCCTGGAGACCTCGGCCAACCCTTATGTCACGGAGCTTGGCGACCGCGAGACGTCTACGGCACGTCTCAACTTCTCGCAATCGTTCAACGGACTGGGCTCACTTTCGGCAACATTCTTTGTGGGGCAGTTTCTTTTCAGCGGCGACTCAGAGGCCAATGCCATCGTGTTGCCTTACTCCATCTTGGGTGCTGTGGTGCTGGTCATTGCCATCATCTTTTCTCGTGTCAACCTTCCTGAAATCAAGCATGAGGAGACAGAAGAGGACCGCCAGCAGGATACCCGTATCAAGAAGCTGTTCAAGCACCATCCTATGTTTGTCTTTGGTCTCTTCGCCTTGCTGGCCTACGAGGTAGCAGAGATTTCAATCAACAGCTACTTCATCAACTTTGTCACAGGCAAGGGCTGGATGTCGGACAACATCGCCTCCATTGTGCTCACCGTGGCGTTGGGCTTCTTCATGGTGGGCCGGTTTCTGGGCAGCTGGATCATGCGGCGTATCAGCGCAGAGCTCATGTTGTTTGTCTGCGCATTGGGCAGCGTCGTCTGCATAGGCTTGGTGCTGCTCAACCTGGGACGAGTGTCGATGGTGGCCCTTGTCTGCAACTATCTGTTTGAGGCCATCATGTTCCCCACCATCTTCTCATTGGCCCTGCGCGGCCTGGGCAATCTCACCAAGAGTGCCTCGTCGTTGCTGATGATGACGCCCATCGGTGGCTGCGGTTTCCTGCTCATGGGCCTGGTGGCCGACACGACGGGCATGCAGAGCCTGCCGTTCATCATCCCCTTCCTGGGCTATTTCATCGTGTTGCTTTTCGCCTCTGAGCTGACCCGCAAGGGAAAGAGCCAGGTGTTGATGCTTTAAGGTGGCAATATGGGTCCATACATCAGATGATTATTGCCCATTGTGGGCTACGTGTATGCTCTCCGACATTAGCTCGTAGAGCCTCTGCCATGTTGGTGAATCGTCCATCAATTGAACTTGCCCATGAATGACATTCTCGTCGTAGCGCACGGCAGGCCCCGTTTGTGCCTTGTGGGGCGGCATCTGTTCCACCTTGCGAGCCGTCTCTTTGATGAGTGGCAGCATGACCTCGAAGGGTATGTTGTGGGCAGAGAGAATCTTGGAGGAGATGTCGTAACAGTGGTTGACGAAGTTGCATGCCCACACGGCAGATAGGTGCAGGTATTTTCGGTCAGCAGAGGACAGTGGGTAGGTGTGTCGCGTGATGGAGGCGGCCAATGCCTTGATGGTCTGTTCCGCAAAGGCGTCGTTATACTCGATGAACGTGGGGATGACGGAAAAGTCCACATCGGCGGCTTTGGAGAAAGTCTGCATGGGGTAGAGCACACCATAGTGCGGTGCGAGCCCTTTGAACACTTCCATTGGCATGGAGCCCGCAGTGTGCATGAATACGCCTTTCCCCCGATTCTTGCAAGCCGTTGCGCATACTTGGGTCAGGGCCGAGTCTTTGACAGAGACGATGTATGCGTCAGCGTTGTCGTCCAATGAGGTGAGATCGTCGGTGGCTCTGCAACCGATGGTCTCTGCCAGAAGGGTTGCCGAAGCCATTGTCTTGCTGTACACTTGGCTGATGTCATGTCCGGCTGTTTTCAGGGCTTTCCCAAGGTGTGTGGCCAGGTTTCCGGCACCTATCAATACAATCTTCATTTGTGTTGTTCTAAGTTAGTTGTCGGCGACTGTTGGGAGAAGGGGTTGTACAGCGCTGCTCCGATGGCCGTGCAAAACTCGCTTCTTTCGGGAATGACAAACCTTACATGATAGAGCTTGTCGAGCCTGGGATAGAGCTCTTGGCATTGTGGCAACCTGGAGAGGTTTCCGATGAGCACGTAGTCACGTATGTCGCTGTTGATCGAACTGAGGATTGTTGCCGACCCGATGGCTTGCAACACCATGCAGATGAGTCCCTTGGCGATATCCTCGCGCCGTGCGTTTCCCTGTGCGTTGGCAAAGAGACTGGCTGTGGCATCCATGGGAAGTCCGGGAAGCGCGTGGGCTGATATGTCACCGATGTTGAGGTTGATGTTCGACACGTCGCCGTTGAGGGCCATCTCGCTAATTTGCATGATGTTGTCTGTTTGCAGCAGCAAGCGGCTCAGTCCGTTGAGTGTGCCGCCCCCGATGCCAATGCCCCCGATATGCCGGATGTTGCCGTTGTCGTACGACACCAGTGATGTGCCAGTTCCCATTGACACGACAATCATGCGGCTGATTCCTGAGACGAAGGCTGCGCCGAGCCCGTCCGCCACAAACTCATCGACCCTGCGTGTGGGGAGGCCATAGATAGGCCCGTCAATATAGGCAGCCCCCACGCCGGTGAGCATGACGCGCCCCACCTCGTTGAGGCTTATGCCGTTGTCGTGGAGAAACTTGCCGAAGGCACCATAGAGAGAGGTGACCGGATCGGTGGCTTTGATCCAAACGGGCGATATGACTTTGCCATTGCTGATGCCTACGATTTTTGTGGTGGATATGCCCACGTCGATACCGATGGAAATGTTCATTGTAGTGTGTCGTTTTTGGTTTTGATCAGCAGCGACTCCAATTGGTCGATGATGTCGGATGCCACTTCACTCTTGCTCTTCTTGGGATAGCGTGTTCTCCCTTTTTCCGATATGATGGTGACCTGGTTGTCGTCACTCCTGAAGGTGGTTCCTGGGATGCGTGTGGAGTTGAGCACGATAAAGTCGGCGTTCTTTTTTTTGAGTTTCTCTTCAGCGTTCTTTTCCTCGTCGTTGGTCTCCAAGGCGAAGGCCACGATGCGTTGCCGCTCTGTTTTCATCTTCCCCAGAGCGGCCGCTATGTCCTTAGTGGAGACAAGGTCGATGTTCAGTCCGTCGCCCTTGCGCTTGATTTTCACGTCGCTGACTTGGGCAGGCTTGAAGTCGGCCACTGCCGCGCAGAGAATGGCAGCGTCTTCCTGGGCGAACGCTTCAGTGGCAGCGTGGAACATCTCCTCGCAGCTCTCCACGTCGATGCGGTGAATGTCAGGATGGCATTGCAAGGCTACCGGTCCTGCGACCAATGTCACCTCTGCTCCTCTCTTCCGGCACTCCTCCGCGAGTGCGAATCCCATTTTTCCGCTTGAGTAGTTGCCGATGAAGCGCACGGGGTCTATCTTCTCATAGGTGGGGCCAGCCGTGATGAGGATGCGCTTGCCCGCGAGGGCGGGCAGCGCATTGCCGTGCATATGCTCTCCTCCCTGTTCTTCTTGCAGCACGCGATCCAATGTCTCAATGATGTTCTCGGGCTCTTCCATGCGTCCTTTCCCTTCCAGGCCCGAGGCCAAAAAACCGCTCGCTGGCTCCACAATGTGATTTCCGACACTGCGCAGGGTGTTCAAGTTGCGCAGTGTCGACGGATGCCGATACATGTCAAGGTCCATGGCTGGTGCGATGAAGACGGGCGCTTTCATCGACAGATAGGTTGTGATGAGCATGTTGTCAGCCACGCCATTGGCCATCTTTGCCAGTGAGCTCGCCGTGCAAGGAGCGATGAGCATAGCGTCGGCCCACAAGCCGAGATCCACATGCGAGTGCCATGTGCCGTCTCGTTGCGAGAAAAAGTCGCTGATGACAGGTTTGTGGGTTAATGCGCTCAGTGTGATGGGGGTGATAAACTCCTTGCCTGAAGGCGTGATGACCACTTGCACTTCAGCCCCACGCTTTATAAGGCCCCGGATGATGAGGCAAGCCTTGTAGGCGGCGATGGATCCGGTGATGCCTAAGACAATCTTCTTTCCTTTTAGCATATATTCTAACAATACATTGTATAAATGAAGCTTTCAGCCAATACTCATGGCTCATGGTGTGCAAAGTTACGAAATGTTTATATATCTTTGCACTATAAAATCAGTTATAAGTAATGGGATATTTAACAACAGACAAGAAAAAGATTACAACACAGACCATTTCCGAGATGAAAGCCGCTGGCGAGAAGATAGCCCAGCTTACTTCCTATGACTTTACCACCGCGGGTATTGTTGACCGCGCTGGCATTGATTCCATCCTCGTGGGTGACTCCGCTTCCAATGTCATGGCTGGCAACGAGACCACGTTGCCCATCACCGTCGACGAGATGATCGTTTATGCCCGTGGGGTGGCTCGAGCTTGTCATCACTGTCTTGTGGTGTGTGACATGCCTTTCGGCTCTTACCAGGTCAGCCGTGAAGAGGCGGTGCGCAATGCCATCCGCATCATGAAGGAGACAGGTGTTGATGCCTTGAAGTTGGAAGGTGGCGTTGAGATTGTCGATACCATCTGCGCCATCATAGCGGCCGGCATTCCCGTTGAGGGCCATTTGGGCCTTACGCCGCAGAGCATACATAAGTTTGGCGGATATGGCCTTCGCGCCAAGGAAGCGGCCGAGGCCGCAAAGCTTCTTTCCGACGCCCATGCCCTTTCCGACGCCGGATGCTTTGCCATCACCCTTGAGAAGGTGCCTGCCGAGCTTGCAGCACAGGTCACTCGCGAGGTGAAGGCCGCCACGATTGGCATAGGCGCCGGCCCAGACACCGATGGCCAGGTTCTCGTCTATGCGGATGCGCTTGGCATGACGCAGGGGTTCAAGCCCAAGTTCTTGCGTCGTTTTGCGGATATGGAGCAGACCATGACCGATGGGGTGCAAGCATATGTCAATGCGGTGAAAACGGGAGACTTCCCCAATGACGCGGAGAGCTATTGAACGCAAAGCCGAGTGAACACACCCTCCCCAAATAACAAGTTTGAAACTTAAGGTGGTAATAGTCCCACATTTTGGAGAGTGGTTTCCGCAACCATCATCAACAGACAAGGCGAATGGGATGTCCCATTCGCCTTGTCTGTTGACGTCGCCGTTTGGTGGCGTTTGCCTTCTGGAAGTGGAGGCTATAAGATGCCGCCTAAAGCATGTTGCCCTCTTTCGGAAACACGATGGTCGGCTTGAACGCCTTGGCCTCCTCAAAGTCCATGAGCGCATATGAGATGATGATGACGGTGTCACCAATCTGCACCTTCCGGGCTGCCGCACCATTGAGGCAGATGCAGCCTGAGCCACGCTCACCCTTGATGATGTATGTTTCGAAGCGCTCACCGTTGTTGTTGTCCACAATCTGCACTTTCTCGCCCGCAATCATGTTGGCAGCGTCCATCAGATCCTCGTCGATGGTGATGCTACCTATATATTTCAGGTTGGCGTCGGTGACTGTCACGCAGTGCAACTTGCTTTTGAGTACTTGTATTTGCATGTCCTTGATGTTTATTTTTCCATGTCTTTTTCTGGCGACTTGTAACGGATGTGGTCGATGAGACGAATGGGCGTCTTACCGCAGTAGACGGTGATGCATCCGACCACATAATCGCTTTCCTCCCAGTTATCCACATCGAGTAGCGTGTTGCCGTCAACAATCTCAAAGTATTCCACCTCTAGGCCGTCTGTGGCGTTGATGTCGGCTACCACCTTGTCGTGTGTTTCCTTCACGGAATGGTTCTTGCCGTAATCGACGCTCTCCTTGAGCGCTTCGTAGATGTGTGGGGCTATGGCGCGCTCATTGGGGGTGAGCAGCGTGTTGCGCGAGCTCTTGGCCAGGCCATCGGCGTCGCGCACAATGGGGCACTCCACAATCTGCGTTGTCTTGTCGTATCCAATGTAGCTGACGAGGCGTTTTACCACAGCGATTTGCTGCCAGTCTTTCTCACCGAAGTAGGCGCGGTTTGGTTTTACAATGTAGAAGAGGCGGCTCACGACCTGGCACACACCGTTGAAATGTCCGGGTCGCTTGGCACCCTCCATGACGGTCGACTGAGGTGGAAACTCGAAGTGGCGGGTGTCGGGAGTGGGGTATATCTCTTCCACCGAGGGGGCGAAGACATATTGCGCCCCACACTCCTCGCAGAGCTTGCAGTCGGCGTCGAGCGTGCGCGGGTAGCGTTCCAAGTCACCTTTGTCGTTAAATTGTGTGGGGTTGAGGAAGACGGATACCACCGTGGCTTCATTATCCTTGACGCTTTGCTTGATGAGTGATGCGTGCCCCTCGTGAAGAGCGCCCATGGTTGGCACCAGGCCGATCTCTTTTCCTTCGTGGCGAACTTGGAAGAGCTCGTTCTGAAGGTCAACAATTGATGTAAATACTTTCATTGCTTATTTGTTATGATGGTGCAAAGTAACAACTATTTTGTCTAACTGGCAAGAGATGCAAGATGTTTCTTCTTCATAATCTGCCGATAGCTTTCCTTCTGGCTGCCAATAGTGCATGCCGACAGTGACAGGAGCAATACGGAGATGACAGCGCAATTCGTGTGGTGAAGTAACGTTAAAATGTTGAATATAACGTTAACGTGTATTGAAAGCTGGGGCATTGTTCGCATAAACGCATACTTTTGCATAATATTTTCTGAAACGATATCTGATTGCTTAATTTACACAAAAACTTATCATGTTACGTAGATTCTTCTTATTGCTAGTCTTGTTGCTTTCCGTGACAGCCATTCATGCGCGCCATATCACGGGGCGTGTGGTCGACACAGACCACCGCGACCTGGAGGGAGCCACTGTTGAGTTGTTGTCAGTGAAAGACAGTTCCGTCATCCGTGTCACTCAGACCAAGGAGATGGAAGTGTGGGGATGGAAGCAATGGGTGTATGAGCTCGACGTAGACAACAACAAGAGCTACCTGCTGCGTGTCTCCATGCTGGGCTATAAGACCCAATATAAAAAGGTGGACGTGAAGATGGCTTTGCGAGCCAATGAACAAGAGGTGCCCGACATCGTGCTTGAAGAGAACGCCCACCAGCTCAGTGAGGTGGTGGTGAAGGCCACCAAAATCAAGATGGTGATGAAGGGCGACACCGTTGTCTACGATGCCTCGGCTTTCAACCTGAGTGAAGGCTCGATGCTCGACGCGCTGGTGAAGCAGATGCCCGGTGCCACGCTTGAGAACGGAGTGATCAAGGTCAACGGACGTACCGTGAGCTCATTGCTTGTCGACGGCCGCGACTTCTTCAGCGGCGATGCCTCCAAGGCCCTGGAGAACCTGCCTGCCTATACAGTCGATAAAATCAAGGTGTATGACAAGGCCGGGCGAGAGAGCCGGTTCCAAGGTGTGGATATGGGCGACAAAGACCTGGTGCTCGATGTCAACCTGAAGAAACAATACAAGCATGGCAACATCAGCAATGTGGACCTCGCCCTTGGCTCCAACGACCGTTACCAGGCCCGTCTGTTCTCCATGTTCTATGGCAAGAAATCGCGCCTGACGTTGACAGGCAACATCAACAATATCAACAACTACCGTGTGCCTGGTCAAGACGATGTGACAGGTGACCTGCCTGATGCCGGCGGCGGTCTCTCCTCCCGCAAGACTTTCGGCCTGAACTATCGCTACGAGGGCAAGACCGAGGACGATTACTATTCGACCTTCAATACCTATTCGGCAGAGGACAACGACAACGTCTCGCAAACCAATCAGCAAACCTTCCTCACGGGCGGTGACTATTACAACCTGAGCACCAATGCCAACCGTGCGAAGAACTACAGGCTTTTCACCCGCCACGAGCTTTCGCGTATGTTCAAGCGCAGCATGATATACGGATATGCCGACGCCACCCACACCCATACCAGTGGATGGGGCAGTAGTCTGAGCGGACAGTTCAGCCAAAAGCCTTGGGGCATGTCGGCTCTTGACAGCATTTTCATGTCTGATGCCGACCGTGCCATGATGCAGACGGTCATCAACCGTGTGAGGAACACCAGCAAATACCAAGGCGAGTCGACCGATTATTCAGGTTACCTCAACTATCGGTTCAAGATAGGGAATGGCAAGGATTTCTGGTCGCAGGACAATGTCAATGTTGAGGCCAATGCCAATTATGCGCATACGACCAACGACCGTTTTGCATTGAACCGCATCGATTATCTGTCGACGGGAACGAAGGATGACCGCAACCAGTTCTCGCAGTCGCCTACCAGCAGCTATGATTACACCCTGACGACAGAATACACCCATTTCTTCATCAACGACTCCGCG
This sequence comes from bacterium, assembly GCA_963644485.1. Taxonomy (GTDB): domain Bacteria; phylum Bacteroidota; class Bacteroidia; order Bacteroidales; family Bacteroidaceae; genus Prevotella. Next base: position 14,521 of record CAVIOP010000024.1, read on the forward strand.
GGTGTGCGCAACTTCCATGTGCGTCCCCGTTATGTGTATCAGCAGAGCTACAGTTCGCAGACGTATGACCTCTACCGCCTCGACCAGTTGGCCGATTACGACTCCACGTCGTATGGTATGGGCGTGCTGCCCTCCACTCGTGAGGCGCTGCTCAGTGTGAAAGACGGCAACAACAGCTATTGGAGCAAACAGCTGACGCGCACACAGCAAGCTGACCTCGCCCTTATGTTCAACACGGGCGACGGCGTGCAGCGCCCGCGCTTCATGGTCCATGGTAACCTGGGCCTGTCGTTCAAGTATGAAAACCTGAGCTATTACCGCCAGCGCAACTACAACACGTCGCGCCACGATGTGCTTTTCCAGCCCAATATGGGCATGATGTATCAGTTCAACGACTCCACGGGCAATGTCTTTGCCTCGTTCAACTACCGCACGTCTGAGACGCAGCCGGGCATGACCTCGATGCTCGACATTCGCGACGATTCCAACCCCCTCTATGTGACGCTTGGCAATACCGACCTGAAGAACGCCCGTACCCATAGCGTTTCAGCCCATTGGGGCAAGTTCCAGTTGCGCGAGCAGTCGCTCCTGTCAGTGAGTGCCAACTATAGCATCACGCGCAATGCACTCGCCACAGCCGTGACCTACGACAAGCAGACGGGTGTCACGACAAGCCAACCGCGCAACATCAACGGTAACTGGCAGGCGAGCGCCGCCGCCGCCTTCCAGCGTGCGGTGGACAAGAAGAAACATCTTACTGCCGAGGCCAATATCGGTGCGAGCTATAACAACAGTGTGGACCTCACCACGGTGGAGGGCATGGACAACACGCAGAGCGACGTGCACAACACAACCCTCACTGGCTCTATGGGCCTGACCTATCAGTTGGGCGAAGGGCTGCGACTGGAGTTCTCGCCCTCAGCAACCTATCGGAATGCCACAAGCGACCGCACGGACTTCACCAAGGTGTCGGCATGGAACTACAATTTCCGTTTTGCCGGCATGATGCACCTGCCCTGGAACTTCGAGCTGTCGACCGACCTCTGTTCCTACAACCGCCGCGGATACAACGACGACCAGATGAACACCAGCGAATGGGTGTGGAACGCGCGTCTGACGCGTTCCTTCCTGAAGAAGACGCTTGCCCTGTCGTTTGATGCCTTCGATATCCTCGGTCAGTTGAAGAACACCAATATCACGCTCAACTCGCAGGGACGCACCGAGACCTGGTACAACAGTCTGCCGCGCTACGTCATGCTCCATCTGTCCTACAAGTTCAACAGCGGCATGAGCAAACCCAAGCCCCGCAACCCCTGGGACTACTAATCCGCAATGGTTTTTGCTCATCCCACGCAGGCTTTCCAACATTTTTTTGCCGGTTGTTGTCACAAAACGCGCGGACCATACGTACTAAGGGCAGACAAACAAACAAAACAAACGTATGATGAACAGAAAACCATTTCTTTTTGCCCTGGTGACCATGGTCACCATCGGCTTCAGTGCCTGCCGTGCACAAGATGTAGACGGCGTGACCGGTGCCACCAGTGTGGCGGCCGAAAATTCGCGTACCTTCAAGGTAGAGTCGTTCAGCACCATCGAACTCTCGGGCGTGTCGACCATCCATTTCACCCAGGGCGAAAAGACCTCCGTCATGGCCAAGGGACGCAACAGCCAACTCGATGCCCTGAAGATCTACACCAAGGACGGCTGCCTCTACATATCCAACAAGTCGGGCTCCTATCAGCGCAATGGTGAAGGTTGCGACCTCTACATCAGCACCCCCACGCTGACCGGACTGAAGGTAAGCGGCGTGGGCACGTTTCTGGCCAAGAAAGTAAAGACACCCAACTTCACGCTCCGCCTGTCGGGTGTGGCCACGTTCGACGTAGACCAGTTGCAGTGCGACGACACACATATCACCATCTCGGGTGTGGGCAACGTCAGCACTATGGTGGAGGGCGACAACCTCTATCTCAAAACCTCGGGCGTAGGCACTACCAAGGTCAACTTCAAGGGCAAGACCGCTGACATCATCAACAGCGGCGTGGGCCATACCACCGTCAGCGTAGATTGCGATGAGGTGACGGCACGCAACAGCGGCGAGTCGACGCTCACCCTCAAGGGACATGCCGACAAGACCAACATCGACAACAGTGGCGTGGCCACTGTCGACACCAGCGAACTCAACAACTACTGATCCCCCGCAACCCCCCACGCCGACACGACAGCCGATGGACGAGAACCAGTTTCAGAAGATGGCCGAGACCCTGCGCAGCGACATGGTGGCCACGGCACAGCGCTACCTGCACGACTCCTCGGAGGCCGAAGACGTGGTGCAGGATGTGCTCGTCCGCCTGTGGCGCATGTGCGACCGCCTGCAGCCCGACGTCAAGAGTCTGGCACGGGTGCTCACCCGCAACCTCGCCATCGACCGCTTGCGCCACCTGCGGCCACAGGTGCCCATCGACGGACTGGCCTTTGCCGTCAGCGACGACACCCCCGACAACCCGCGCTATGAGCGCATAGCCCGCCTCATAGCCCAACTGCCCGACGACTGGCAGACCGTGTTCCGCCTGCGCCACGCCGACGGCATGTCCTACGAAGACATCGCTCGGCTGACGGGCATCTCCGAGGCCTCTGCCCGCCAGATGGTGAGCCGTGCGCGCCGCACCCTTCTCAAACAATACACCACCCAGCAATCATGAACACACAAGAACTCATTGACCGTTTTCTCGACGGCGAGACCACGGTCCAGGAAGAGCAATATCTCTGCCGCCTGTTCCAGAGCGGACCGGTGCCGCCCGAACTGGCACCTTACGCCGAGTTTTTTCGCGACATGGCCACCGTGCCTGTGAGCGACAAGCCCCGCCGCGCCTTGCGGCTTGTGGTGAGGCGCTGGGCAGCGGCAGCGGCCGTGGTGGCAGCATTCGTAGTGGGCGGCATCTGGCTGCAGGTGCGCCACACCGACCAGTTGCTGGCACAGACCTACGGCGGCAGTTACATGATAGTGGACGGACAGCGCACCGACAACCTCCGCCACATAAGGCGTGAGGTGAACAGCCTGTTGGCTGAGGCCGACCGCATAGAGACGTGTGCACAGTCCCAGCAGGTCATCAGCGATGCCGAACAGGAGGTGCTGCAGAGCGTGTCGCCCAGCGAACGGGAAGAATTGAAACGACTGCTAAACGAATAAAGACCTATGCAGAGAAAAATATTCATTATATGGCTCCTGATGCTCGTCTGTCTTGCCTGCCAAGCGCAGAACAGCATCGACCGCATGGTGGAACGCTACTCCACGTTGGGAGGCTCCCATTTTGTTACGGCGGTGAAGCGCAACCCGCAGACCCGCAAGGTGGAGAAGGTGGTGAAGCGGCTCACGGTGAGCACGCTGCAGGCCGGCAGGTTTGTAGACAAGTTTAAGAACGAAGCCGAGAAACAGAAAGACGTGGTGACCACCACGGCCGACGGCTACACCACCATGATACTCACCGTGGAGGGTGCCACGCAAAACCGCATCTACACCCTGCGCTATCTCACCCCCGGCCACAAGCGGCGTATCGTCACCGACGAGGCGACCATCACCATCATCATCAACATGAAGGACTGACCGGCCTGAAGCCGTCAGTTGCTTACCCACACAACTTCTATTCATGCGCGGGGGGCACCCCCTGCGCATCAGCATAAACGCCAGCAATGGCATTTGGAATGCCGCGAAACAAAATAAAAACACGCAGACACATGGATCACAGAATCTATCTCGCGGGGCTGCTCCTTGCATCAACACTGACCACCAGCGCCCAAGAACAGTCCACGGTCGACTCCCTCTCGGCCGAATCCCTGACACGCAACCTTCCCGAAATCATGGTGAAAGGTTCGCGCCCCATTGTGAAGGCCGAGCGCGGCATGCTGTCCTACAACATGCCACTGCTGCTGAAGCAGATGCCGGCCGAAAATGCTTATGAAGCCCTCACACGGTTGCCGGGCGTCAGCGAGGTCGACGGCAACCTGCAGTTTTCGGGCAACAGCGTGACGCTCATCGTCAACGGACAGGCCACCACGCTCACCCAAGAGCAGGTGGTCGAAAGACTGAAGGCCCTGCCTGCCGACCAGTTGGCCAAGGCCGAGGTGATGCTTGCCGCTCCCGCCCGCTATCATGTGCGCGGCATGGCCATCAATATCGTAACCAAAGACCAGACCGGCGCCAACCAGTGGTCAGGGCAACTCGTGGGTGCTATCAAGCAGAGCCGTTATGCCACGGGGTCGGCCAAAGGCGCCCTGTCGCTGCAGCACGGCAAGTTTGGCCTGGACGTGCAGTATCAGTTTACCGACGGCACAGGGTATGGCCGGCTGTCGCACACCGCCTCCCATCCGCTGGGCGACAGCCGTGTGGACTATGCCGACGAAACCGCCAGCAAAGGTCTTGGCATCCATCACAACTATCGGTTGGGCATGAACTATGCCTTTGCCAAGGGCCATCGCCTTGACGTGGCCTACACCGGCAGTTGGGACAAGAGTTGCAGCGCGGCCCATACCACGGGACAGAGCCTGAGCGACACCCACAGCGACAGCCATGTCTATCTGCACAATGTAGACGTCAACTACTCGCTGCCCTTCGGCTTGAATATCAGCGGGTCGTACACCTACTATCGCACTCCGCAGCAACAGACCCTTGGCGGCACGCTTCAGGCCGGTAGTGGCGTGACGGCCAATTACGACCAGATCAGCGTGAGCCGGCAGACCATCAACCGCTGGATGGTGGCCGCCGACCAGAGCCACACGCTGACCCACGGCTGGGGACTGTCGTATGGCGTGAAGGCGCAGTTTGCCGACAACGTCAGTTGGCAGACCACACGCGAAAAAGACGGCACCGTGCTGCCCGATGCCACCAGTAGCGTAGACATCAACGAGCGTATATGGAACGTTTATGCCGGTTTCAGCAAGGAGTTTGGTAGGCAGGTGAGCCTCGAGGCATCAGTGGCCGCCGAGCAGTATCACTCACCGCTGTGGAACCAGTGGCGCGTGTACCCCACGCTCAGTGCCCTGTGGACCGTCAACAGCAATCATCTGCTGAACCTCTCGTTCAGTTCCAACTCCGAGTACCCCTCCTACTGGACCACCATGAGCAGCGTCCACTACGAGTCGACCTACTGCGAGATATGGGGCAACCCCGACCTGAAGCCCTTCTCCTACTATAACATCAGCCTCATGTGGCAGATAAAGCACCGCTACACGCTGATGGCCTTTGTCAACTTGAGGCCCGACTACTCCGTGCAGTTGCCCTACCAGACCACGGAGCGCATGGCGGTCATCATGAAGGAGACCAATTTCGACTATGAACGCTTCTGTGGCCTGCAGGCCTCGGCTATATTCCAGGCCGGACAGTGGCTCAGCGGAAACGTCTATGCACAGGGAATGCTCAAGCACGACAAGAGCAGCCATTTCTTCGACCTGCCCTTCGACCGGCGCCACTTCTCGGTTACTCTCGGTGGCAACGCCTCGGTGAAACTCTGCCGCACGCAGGACCTGCGCCTCATCCTGAACCCCCTCTTCCAGACGAAGTCCATACAGGGTGTCTACGACATCAGTCCGATCTTCCGCATGAACGCCAACCTGCAGTGGGCATCGGCCAACGGCAAGTGGAGTGTGCACCTCAACGGCAGCAATATCTTCAACAACAAGTACACGGTGCAGTCGGTACAGGGCAACCAGAACTATCACATGAAGATGAACTACAACTGGGTGGACTGCACCCTCTCCGTCATCTATAAGTTTGGCGGCTTCAAGGAGAAGCGCGTCCACGGTGTCGACACGTCGCGCATGGGCCACTGATGCCCGTGCCTGCACACCCGGAGAGCCACGCGCCATGCCATCTTGCCCGAATGTAAAATATAGGTTGCAAAATGTAGGAAACCCACTTTTCGCGCATGAGCAAAATGCTCATTTAATTATTATGTAACGTTAAAAAAACACCTTTGCATTTGTGTGTGAAGAAATTTAATGCTACTTTTGCATTCGGATAAATAAGAAAAGACTAATCATTTTCTAATATTTATATAAAATGGCAGTAAATTATAAAGAACTGGGTCTCGTGAACACTCGCGAGATGTTCAAGAGAGCCGTCAACGGCGGTTATGCTATCCCTGCATTCAACTTCAACAACCTGGAGCAGCTTCAGGCTATCATCAAGGCAAGCGCAGAGCTTCGTAGCCCGGTGATCCTGCAGGTGTCTAAGGGTGCCCGCAACTATGCCGACCCCACACTGCTGCGCTATTTGGCACAGGGTGCTGTGGAGTATGCCAAGAGCCTCGGCTGCAGCCATCCCGAGATTGCTCTGCACCTCGACCACGGAGATACCTTCGAGTTGGTGAAGGACTGCGTAGACCTCGGCTTCTCAAGCGTGATGATCGACGGTTCAAGCAAGCCTTACGAGGAGAACATCGAGCTGACTCGCAAGTGTGTGGAGTATGCTCACAAGTACGATGTCACCGTTGAGGCTGAGCTGGGTGTGCTCGCCGGCGTTGAGGATGAGGTTGCCTCTGAGGAGAGCCACTATACAAAGCCTGAGGAGGTCATCGACTTCAGCCAGCGTTCTGGTTGCGACAGCCTCGCCATCTCTATCGGTACCAGCCACGGCGCTTACAAGTTCAAGCCCGAGCAGTGCACGCGCGACCCGAAGACCGGCCGCCTGGTTCCTCCTCCCTTGGCATTCGATGTGCTGCACGAGATCGAGCAGAAGCTCCCGGGCTTCCCCATCGTGCTCCACGGTTCATCTTCTGTTCCCCAGAAGTATGTCGAGATTATCAACAAGTTCGGTGGCAACTTGCCCGATGCTGTAGGTATTCCCGAGGATCAGCTCCGCGAGGCTTCAAAGAGCGCTGTCTGCAAGATCAACATCGACTCAGACTCTCGTCTGGCCTACACTGCCGGTGTGCGTGAGACACTCGCCAACCACCCCGACTACTTCGATCCTCGCCAGTATGGCAAGGTGGCCCGCGCTTACATGTGCGACATGTACGAGGAGAAGATCAAGGACGTACTTGGTTCTGACCACAAGCTCGCTAACTGCGACTAAGCATAAGGTCTCTCCGACAGACAAATGAGGTCATGCCTTCCGCATCGAGGGTTAAGCCTTGACAACATAAGCCATTCCTTTTCAAGTAGAAGGGGTGGCTTTTTTTTGTTTGACTAGCATGTATGTTATCTAGTGGGTGCAAGTCCCTAACAAGCCCTGGTAGTGGGAGTCGTCCAGCCAGAGAGACACGGGCGTCCATCGCGAGGGGGAATCTGAAAGAAGTCAGCGACATGAAACTGGGAAAACGAATGTCGTGTTTTTTGGTCAAAAAGTTTGTCATGGATTTCGGTTGAAATAGAG
>CAVIOP010000025.1:0-21796 GCA_963644485.1 bacterium
TGACTTTCAAGCCCATTTTCAGCATATATATTGTCCGCTTTCTTGACAGCCTAAGGCCATCGGCGTCGTTGCCCGGCACCTACGGGACTTGCCATTTGCATGTTTTTTACCGGACAGCCATATTCAAAAAACAAAGCCCGAAGCACGGTTTTACTAGGCTTCGGGCGGGATTCTTATGCTCTTTTGAGTTTTACCGGACAGCAATACTTTTTGCGTGTCCGAAAATGAGCACATTCATGCGGTCGGGGTCGAAAATCTCCTGCGCCACTTGCATCACACTCTCGGCTGTGATGGCTTCCACTCGCTGGCAGAGCAGGTTGATGTCTTTCTCACGGCCATAATGCAGGTACTCGCGTCCAAAGTCGAGGGCAAAGTTTTCTCGGTTGTCACAGGCCACGCCAATCTGCCCCGTCAGTTGTCGCTTGGCCGCTCGTAGCTGGCTCTCGCTCATGGGCGACTGGCAGTAGCGGTCGATTTCGCGGTGGACGAGACGCAGGCAATGCGCCACATCGTCGTGGTCGCAGCCGAAATAGGTGCACCACACTCCCGTGTCGCTATAGCTCACCATGCTGCTCTCCACGGTGTATACAAGCCCGTGTCGCTCGCGCAGGGCCACATTGAGACGTGCGTTCATGCCCGGTCCGCCCAGGATGTTGTTGAGTAGGTAAAGGCTCATGCGCCGTGGGTCGTGGACATTGTAGCTGCGGCTGCCCACCACCACGTGGGCTTGGTGGGTGTCGCGGTCGCTCACGACGATGTGTCCCCAGTTGGTAGAATTGTGCTCTACTTGCTTGTAGACAGTGTTTTCGGCCGTTTCCCTATTTTGTTGAGTGTTAGTTGTAGGTGGCAAGATGGGTTTGGCTGCACCCGGAATAATCTTGTCCATGGCTCGATTGAGGTCGCGTACCAATTGGGCAAACGGGATGTCGCCATAGGCGAAGAATACGGCATTGTCCGGACGGTAGTGGCGTCGTGTGAAGCGCAGGGCGTCGGCGGTGGTGAAAGTGCGTACGTGGCTGGCCGTACCGAGGATGTTGTGGCCCAAAGGATGACGGTGGAAGATGAGGTTTTCAAACTCGTCGTAGATCAGTTCGGCGGGCGAGTCGTTGTAGCTCTCGATTTCGTCGCAAATGACCTCAACCTCCTTGTCGATTTCGGCCTGTGGATAGGTGGACCCAAATACGATGTCGGTGAGCAGGCCCACGGCGCGTGTTATGTGCGATTTGAGGATGGCCGCATAGTAGCAGGTGTCCTCCTTGTTGGTGTAGGCGTTGAGGCTGCCGCCCACCTGTTCCAGGCAGTTGAGGATGCTCCAGGCGCTCCGTCTTGCCGTTCCCTTGAAGGTTACATGCTCGCAGAAATGTGCCAGTCCCTCGTCGCCGGGCTCTTCGTGGCGCGAACCGGCACCCACCTGAAAGCCGCAGTAGACCACAGGGGAGGCTGATGGCAGATGGATGACGCGGAGCCCATTGCTGAGTGTGCAAGTGTTATATTTCATTTCAACTGCAAAAATACCCAAAAATGCTTTGAAATGTGCTTGAAATTGTAGAAATTTGCATACGGATTATTCCTCCGCCCAGCCTTGCTCAAGAGGCTGCGGACGCAGGGTAATGATTAATGTACACAATAATTATGCGAAAAGTAATAGGAATAGGAGAAACCGTACTGGATATCATCTTCAAGAACGGGCAGCCTATCGGAGCTTATCCGGGCGGCTCTGCTTTCAACGCCCTTATCTCGTTGGGACGCTGTGGAGTGGACGGCACCTTCATCGGCGAGGCAGGACACGACCGCGTGGGCGAAAACGTCATCCGTTTTCTCAGGGAGAATGGTGTCAATGCCGATCATGTGAACGTATTCCCCGACTCGAAATCGCCCATCTCGCTGGCCTTCCTCAATGAGCGCAACGATGCCGAGTACATCTTTTATAAGGACCACCCGCATGACCAGCTCGATTTCGTCTATCCCGACATCCAGCCCGACGACATTGTCATCTTCAGCTCGTTTTATGCGGTCAATCCTGTCATTCGTCCGCAGATCGTGGGGTTGCTCGATTATGCGAAGGCTCATGGCGCCATCATCTACTATGATGTCAATTACCGTTCCTCGCATCGCGACGAGGTGATGAAGATCACGCCCAACTACTTGGAGAACCTTGAATATGCCGACATCGTGCGTGGCAGCCGTGAGGATTTCGATGTGCTCTACAAGATGCAAGACCCCGACAAGGTTTATTCGGCCGAGGTGTCGTTCTATTGCAAGAAGTTCATCTACACCCAAGGCGGCCATCCGGTGGAGGTGAGGGCCGACAATGGCCTCAAGCTCAGTTACCCCGTGCCGCAGACCGAGACGGTGAGCACCATCGGCGCTGGCGACAACTTCAACGCCGGCTTCATCTATGGCCTGCTGAAATATGGCATCACCCGCGACACCCTCAACCAGGGACTGACCAAGGAGCAATGGGACCACGTGATCGGTTGCGCCATGGAGTTCTCGGCCGACTGCTGCAAGAGTCTCTACAACTACGTCTCCAAAGAGTTTGGGGAGAAAATCAGGAACATGAAATAGGTTTCCCTTGAATGCGACAAGAAAGCCACAGCGTGGCGCCTGCCAACCGACGGGCGCCACGCTGTGGCTTTCTTTTGAATAGGTTTCTAATGTCCGAGCTTACACGAAACTGATGATTCCCTGCACCTTATTGTCATGGTCGTCACTGTCTTTCTTGTCGTCGTTACCGCTTGATTGACTGCGGATGTCCTCCAGCATCTTGCGTGTGCGCTTGTAGGTCGGCGTGTCTTCCACCTTGAGAATGACATCTTCGTTGTCGAGATCCTTCTGTGAGAAGATGAAGATATGCGGGCGGCGCTTGTACTGCGGGTTGTTGGTGTCGTCCCCGTAGTAGTGGTTGCGTCGGTTCTGACGTTCTGCCTTCTTGTCCTCCTCGGCTGCTTGTCGCTTGTCCTCCTCGATGGTACGGCGTTTGCGGTCTTCCGTGGGCTCCACGTCTTCCACGCCGAATCCGGTGGCGAGGATGGTGACCTTTACCTTCTTGCCGAGTTCCGGGTCAAGGGCAAGCCCCCACTTTATTTCGAAGTTAGCGCCAAATTTGGACATGAATTCGCTGACATAGTTCATCTCTTCCATCCTGAGGCCGTTGTTCTCTTCGTTCTTCCCGTTGGAGAAGGCGATGGATAGAAGGATCTTCTTGGAGTTGAAGACATCGTTATCGTTGAGCAGGGGAGAGTTCAAGGCATCGTCGATGGCCATCTTTACACGTTCCTCGCCCTCGCCGAACCCCGTGCTCATGATAGCCACACCACCATCCTTGAGCACTGTCTTGACATCGTTGAAATCGAGGTTGATCAGTCCGTGGGTGGTGATAATCTCCGCGATGCTCTTTGCAGCTACGCTCAGCGTGTCATCAGCTTTGCCGAAGGCGTCGAGGATGTTCAGCCCAGGATAGATTTCGCGCAGACGTTCGTTGTTGATGACCAATAGGGCATCGACGTGCTTGGCCATTTCTTCCACGCCATCGAGAGCCTGGTCGATTTTCCTTGGGCCTTCAAACTTGAAGGGTATGGTGACGATGCCTACGGTGAGGATGCCCATGTCCTTGCTGGTTTGAGCAACTACAGGCGCGGCGCCCGTACCGGTGCCGCCGCCCATGCCGGCAGTGATGAAAGCCATCTTGGTGCCGTCGTCGAGCATGTGACGTATGTCCTCAATGCTTTCCGTGGCTGCCTGGCGTGCGCGCTCAGGGCGGTTGCCAGCTCCCAGGCCCTCCTTGCCGAGCTGCAGGTGCACGGGCACGGGACTGTCGTTGAGTGCTTGCGCATCGGTGTTGCAGAGCACAAATGTCACGTCGTGGATGCCTTCGCGGTACATGTGGTTGACGGCATTGCCACCGCCGCCGCCGACACCGATCACTTTGATGATGCTATTACCTTTGCAGGGATCGCCAAACTCGAGCAACGAAGGGCGGTTGCAGTCGGTCAATTGCTGGTTGTTATCTTTGTCTGCCATAATGGTCTTGCTGTTTGTTGTCTATTTGATGCTGCTTGTTGTTATAGGTATGTCGGAGCATTTTTTTATTTTTCGTCTTCCTCCTCAACCATGTTCCCGACAAATTTCTTGATGGCGCGCCATGCCTTTCGGGGTGCAGAGTTCTCGCGCTTCTTGCGGCGCTCCTCCTCCTCGGCTGCTGCAGCGGCTTGTGCCTCGGCACGCTCTTTTTCTTCTGCTGCCTTGCGGGCTGCCTCGCGAGCGGCTTCCTCGGCCGCCTTTTCTGCTTCGGTCAGCACTTTGCCAGTGCCGGTTCCTTCCAACGGCTTGAGCTTGCGGGGGTCGGTTGCCGTCTGTCCTTTGTTTTCGTTGCTGTTTGTAAACAGGTCGTTCGTAATGGGATCGCCTGCACAGTTCATGTCGCCCTTGGCCAAGAGACCGAGGATGGTGCACATCGTTCCGTCCTTAGCGTTTATGGCAGTGTTGTTGGTGTGTATGGTCTGTGTGACGAACTTCGTTGTTCTGATCTTCGTTACGCGGGTGTGGTTGCGGAAGGCGCGGTCGATGTTCTTCATGTTTGAACCGCCGCCTGTGAGTATGATGCCTCCCAGCAGTTTGTCCTGGTACTCCACAGGAACCTGACACCAGGCGTTCTCGACGATCTCCTGTACACGCGCTTCGACGATTTCCACAAACTTGCGTTGGTCGATGCTTCGGTCGTTGTCTATCGGGTAGACTTTGTTTGCGTCTATCTCGCCGGTGTCGGTGTAGGCCGAAGCATAGTTCAACTTCATCTGCTCAGCCTCTTTTTCCTCCATTTGCAGGCTGGCGATGTCCTTGGTGATGTTGTTGCTTCCAAGAGGTATGACTGTGAGGTTGCGGAGAATCATCTTATAATAGACGGCCACGGTGGTGGTGTCGGCGCCCAGGTCTACCAGCACACAGCCGCCGCGCTTCTCTGCATCGGTGAGTACGCTGTCGGCCAAAGCAAGGGGAGAAAGGTACATTTCGGCGATAGCGATGCCAGCATTGTCGAAACACTGGTTGATGTTGCGGTAGAAAGCTTTGCGCCAGAGGATGTTGAGGAAATTGCCTTCGATGCGTGAGCACTGTATGCCCACAGGGTCGAGTTGGTACTGGTTGTCAACTTTATATTCCAGTGTGGCTGCATCCAGGATTTCCAGATCGGGATAGAGCATGCTTCGGTTGGCATCCATCAGTTCGTTGATCATGTCTTGTGTGATGATGGTGCCGTTGGGAAGCTCCTTTACGTTAGTGTTTTTTGCGCTGCGGATGGATTGCCCGCCAACGCCCACGTAGACTTTAGAAATCTTAGTTTTCAGTGAGCGTTCCAGTTTGGATATAATGTTGGCCAGCGCCTGCGCAGTCTTGTCCATATTGTAGACTACACCATTCCGGATGCATGATGTGGAGTCTTCCTTGACCACGGCAAGCACGTTGATGCTGCCATCGAGGTTTTTCCTGCCCGCGATACCGGTCATCTTCGATGAACCCAGTTCAATAGCTACTGTAAATTCTGCCATAGATCTATGATAATTATCAATTCAAATTTCGTTTCTTGCAAATGATCTGATTGTCAAACTCCACATTGATGTAGGAGTATTTGTTCCATCCCGCTTGAGGCAGGCCGTACTTGTAGAAGTTCTCCATGCGGCTGAGTTTGGTGTTCACGTAGTCGGTCACCAGCTTCTTGCGGTCGTTGATGTAGGATGTCTGGGGTAGTTGGCCGATGTAGATGATGTGGTTGCCCACGCGGGGTACAAGCTCAATGCCGCAGTCGGACAGCACGTTGATCTGCTCAATCTGGTTTTTCCAAAAGTCGCTGGCCATCAGCGCACTGCCCACATGAGCCACGTAGTTGCGTGCAAACCACTTGCTGATATGCCCGGTGGCGATGATGAGGTCGCTGGTGTAGTGGGAGTTGGGCATGATGCGGTTGTCGTCGTCGAGGTAGTAGTCGTCTCCGTTGGCCGCCTTGATGCGCAAGGTCGGCATGCGTTGTGTCAGGCTGATGTGCACCGTTCCGTCTTGTGTCTTGTAGCACTGTGTCGTCTTCACAAACGGACTTTGCAACAACGTCTCTTCGATGGTGCGTGCGTTGACGTCCTTCATCCTTTTGTTGAGCGGATAGAGGTTGCCCTTCTGCAGGCGTGTCTTGATCTCGGCGGCAGAGATGAAACCGTTGGTTGTCTCGTCCTGGATGTCGATGCTCACCTTTTGGCACACGGGCGCTTCCTCTTTCGGCTTGTCGAAAGCGGCAAACGCCACGACGATGTAAGCCCCAAGGGCCACGTCGAGTGTTACCAAGAGTGTTTTCTTCCAGTTGAAACGCATTGTGAGTGTTTTGTTCTGTGGTGCGCCAATGCGGCTGTGGCGTTTACTTGTTGTCCTTGTCCTTTTTCTCGATGATCTTGGCAATCTGCGGCACATAGTTGTCCAGGTCGCCGGCGCCGAGCGTGATGAGCACGTCGAAGTCGCGGCTTTTCACCAGATTGAGCACGTCGTCCTTCTTGATTTTGCTCTTCTCCACGCCAGGCTTCAAGTTGTCGTATATGATGTCGGAGGTCACACCGGGTATGGGCTCCTCTCTTGCGGGATAGATCTCGGTGAGTATCACCTCGTCGAAGTGGCTCAGTGCATCGGCGAAATCCTTGTAGAAATCACGTGTACGGGTGTACAGGTGTGGTTGGAAGATGACAGTGATCTTCCTGTCGGGATAGATCTCCTTGAGGCTCTTGGCGCTCTGCAGGATCTCCTTGGGATGGTGTGCGTAGTCGGAGAGCAGCACGTGGCGGCTGTTGCGGATCTTGAAGTCGAACCGGCGATCCACGCCATGGTAGGTCTCCATGCCATAGCGAAGCTCGCGTGCTGTGCACCCGTTGAGTTGGGCCAATGCCATGGCGGCCACGCCGTTCTCGATGTTGATTGGGACGGGTTGTCCCAGGCGTATGTTCTCAACGTTCTCGATGGGTGACACGAGGTCGAAGGTGATCTCGCCATTCTCAATCTTGATATTCTCGGCGTGGAAGTCGCCCTTGTCGCGGCTGTAGGTGTAGGTCTTGACGCCTTCCTGCACGTTGGCCTTCATCTCCAGGTCGGTGTGTATGATGAGTGCGCCACCCGGCTGGATGAGCTCGGTGTAATGGTGGAAACTCTCGAGGTAGGCCTCCTTGGTGCCGTAGATGTCCAGGTGGTCGGGATCGGTGGAGGTGATGACGCTCATCCACGGTCTCAGCCAGTGGAAAGAGCGGTCGAACTCGTCGGCCTCGATGACCACATAGTCGCTGGTGTCTGAAAGGATGTAGTTGGTGCCGTAGTTTTTGGAGATGCCTCCGAGGAACGCGTTGCAGTCTATGTGGCTCTGGTGCATGATGTGTGCGCACATGGTCGACGTGGTGGTCTTGCCATGCGTGCCCGCCACACACAGTCCCTTGTGGGTGCGTGTCAGCGTTCCCAGCACTTGGGCGCGCTTTTCAATCACGAAGCCGCCCTGGCGGAAGAATTGCAGTTCCTTGTGTTCTGCGGGAATGGCAGGGGTGTAGACGACCAGGCACGAGGCCTTGTCGCGACAGGCATGGGGTATTTCGTCCACGTTTTCTTCATAATGAATCAACATGCCCTCTTTCTCCAGTCGGCGGGTGAGGTCGGATGGTGTGCGGTCGTAACCAGCCACCACCAGGCCACGGTGAATGAAGTAGCGAGCGATAGCGCTCATGCCGATGCCGCCCGCACCTATAAAATATACCGCCTTGATGTCTTTCAGTTCCATTGTCTTACGTTTATCACGATTTGAATGTCTCGTATTTCCTGCCTTTCATTGTTGTTATCGGACCTCCGGCAGCTTTTGGTAACCTTCTGTCCGCATGTATTTCATTCTTCCAGCCGTTTGGGTGAGCCTATCAATGGTTTTCCCAAGCCAGCTTTATCACTTCGTCGGCGATGACATCAGCGGAATCTTTTAGTCCGAGTTTCTTGATGTTTTCGCTGAGCGAAGCCAGCTTCTGGTCGTTTGCCACGGCTTCGAGGGCAGTGTGCAGCAGCACTTGGGGTGCCTCGGCGTCCTTGACGTAGATGGCTGCGTCCTTGTTGACCAGCGCCATGGCGTTTTTTGTCTGGTGGTCTTCGGCCACGTTGGGACTTGGCACGAGGATGACGGGCTTGCCGATGAGGCAGAACTCGCTGATCGAGCTGGCTCCGGCGCGGCTGATCACGAGGTCAGCAGCTTTGTAGGCAGCGCCCATGTCGCTGATGAAGTCGAGCACCTTGAGGTTGGGGATGTCGCCAAAGTCCTTCACGGCCTGGTTCATCTCGGCATTGTAATATTTGCCAGTCTGCCAGATAAACTGCACATTGGCGGCCTTCACCTCGTCGAGGTGTTGCTTCATGCTCTCGTTCACGGTGCGAGCCCCGAGGCTTCCGCCCACGAGCAACACCGTCTTTTTGTTGGGATCGAGCCCGAAGCTCTTGCGAGCCTCTTCCTTGGTCATCTCGTTGTTGAGCACGTTCTGCCTGACGGGATTGCCCGTCTTGACGATTTTCTCTGCGGGGAAGAAACGCTCCATGCCGTCGTAGGCTACGCAGATCTTGGTGGCTTTCTTGGCCAGTATCTTGTTGGTGACGCCGGCGTAGCTGTTCTGCTCTTGTATGAGACAGGGTATGCCTTTCTCCGCGCAGACGTTCAGCGTTGGTCCGCTGGCATATCCGCCCACCCCCACAGCAGCCATGGGCTTGAACTCGCGGACTATTTTCTTGGCGATATGCTGGCTCTTCCATATCTTGAACAGGACAGCGATGTTCTTCAACAGGTGCTTGCGGTCGAAGCCACAGATGGGCAGGCCCTTGATCTCATAGCCTGCTGCTGGCACGCGTTGCATCTCCATGCGTCCGAGAGCTCCCACAAACAATATCTTCGCTTCCGGGTGCTTAGCCTTGATGGCGTTGGCGATGGATATGGCGGGGAAGATGTGTCCTCCTGTTCCGCCTCCGCTGATGATGATTCTTAACTCCTTGTCCATAATCACTTATTTTTGCAAAAGTAATCAAATTTTCCCACTTGTGATCATTTTCTTTTCATTTTCTTGCTTGCTCTTTTTTTCTCTTCGCCCCGCCTTTTGTGTGAGACTTCATGAGCTAAGCTGCCGCAGTCGCCACACTGCGTTTGTCCACCTTTTCGTCCTTTGTCTTCTTGGCTGTGCGGCTTACGCTGAGGATGATGCCGATGTAGACACTGTTGACAAGCGTAGACGTGCCACCCTTGCTGATCAGCGGCAGTGGTTGCCCGGTTACCGGCACCAGTCCGACAGCCACACACATGTTGAACAGCGCCTGCACGACCAGCAGCAAGGCCAGTCCCATGGCCAGGAACGCGGGGAAGTTGTTCTCGCAGCGGTTGGCGATGCGTCCTGTGCGGAAGAGCAGGATGATGTAGAGCATGGCTACGAAGAACGCTCCCTCGATGCCTGTCTCCTCGATGATGATGGCATAGATGAAG
The DNA here is from genome assembly GCA_963644485.1 of bacterium. Lineage (GTDB taxonomy): Bacteria > Bacteroidota > Bacteroidia > Bacteroidales > Bacteroidaceae > Prevotella. The sequence continues at coordinate 9,515 of CAVIOP010000025.1, forward strand.
TCGGAGAAGGCCTGTGCGAGGAAGTCGCGCTGCACTGAGTTGCCCGGTCCTTTGCCAATGATGTTGCTGGTGGCGATGGCGATCTTGGCGTGAGCCTCCTGCGCGCCCTTGTCGAGGTCCACCTTCTCGGGTGGCACCTCCTTCGAGTTGAGGAACTTGTCGATGCGTGATTTCCAGGTGTCGAGGCGGTGTAGCAGTCCCTTGTGTCCTCCTTTTTCCTCGGTCCTGAGGGTCTGTCCGTTGTCCATTCGCTGTTCGGTGAGGTTCTTGGTCCCTTCCTCCCTGCCAGTGTCTTCACCCACAAACATGACCAATGCCACGGCGAAGGTGATGGCGGCAACCACTGTCAGCACCAGTCGCCCGAGCTGTCGGCCAGGCACCCGTCCGATGATCATCATGAAGAAGATCACGGCGCACAGCAGCGCAGCCGTCGACAGGTTCTCCATGCCGATGAGCCCCAGGAACGGTGCTGCAATCCAAAGTATGTATTTCATGGCCTTCCTGTCGGCCCCGTTGTCGGTCTGCATGGCGCTCAAGATCTGTGCGGTCATGAGCACCAGTGCGCCCTTGGCCAGTTCCGATGGTTGAAACTGTATGCCGAAGATAGGTATCCATCGGTTGGCACCGTTGGTAGACTGTCCGGCTATGAGCACCCAGATGAGCAGTAGCCCCGTGAAGGCCAGCAAGATGGGTGTCATGATCTTGAAGTATTTGCAGCTGATGTTGAGCGTTATCACCATCAGGCCGAAGCCGAAGATGATGATGGCGATGTGCTTGATGAAGGGCGCCAGATAGTTGCCTCCCTTGTAGGTCAGCTCAGAGGAGGCCGAGAAGACCTCCACGATGCTGATGATGCAAAGGAAGAAATAGACCATCCAGATGACCTTGTCACCTTTGAATAAGTTGGATAACTTCTTGTTCATGTCCTTGGTTGAGCTGTGAGGCGGCCCTGTTGCCGCCCCTTGGCTATAAGCTTCTTACGAGTGCCTTGAATTGCTCGCCGCGGTCCTCCATGTTCTTGAAGAGGTCGAAGCTGGCGCAGCAGGGCGACAGCAGCACGGTGTCGCCGGTCTGGGCCAGGTCATAGCAAGCCTGCACACAGTCTTTCATGCTGTGTGTGTCGCGAACGGTGATGCCCATTCCGTCGAAGAAATTGTGGAGCTTGGTGTTGTCGGCTCCGAGATACACCAGGGCGCGGCACTTCTGTTTCACCAAGTCCTTGATCTCATTGTAGTCGTTGCCCTTGTCCTTGCCACCGATGATGAGCACCACGGGCGTCTTCATGCTTTCCAGCGCATACCAGCAAGCGTCCACGTTGGTGGCTTTCGAGTCGTTGACATAGTGCACGCCGCGCACGTCGCACACCTTCTCCAGGCGATGCTCCACACCGGGGAAGTCGCTGAGGCTCTTGCGGATGATTTCCTTCTTGATGCCTGTGATGTTGGAGGCGAGTCCGGCGGCCAGTGAGTTGTAGATGTTGTGCTTGCCGGTGAGCGACAGTTCCTCTTGTTCCATGTTGAACGGAGTGGGGAACTCCAGTTTGTATTGTCCCTCCTCGATGTAGGCGATCGAACCGTCCTCCTTCAGTTCTGAGAACGGGCAGGCCACGGCCTTGATGTCATATTTCTTCAGTTCCTCCTTGATGACGGGGTCGTCGTTCCAGTAGATAAAGCTGTCCTCCTCCGTCTGGTTCTGCGTGATGCGCATCTTGGCTGCCGCATAGTTCTCAAACTTATAGTCGTAGCGGTCGAGGTGGTCGGGGGTGATGTTGAGCAAGATGGCGATGTTTGCGCGGAAGTCATACATGTTGTCGAGCTGGAACGAGCTCAGCTCGATGATGTAATACTCGTGCGGGTCCTCGGCCACTTGCAACGCCAGGCTCCGTCCGATGTTGCCGGCGAGTCCAGCGTCGTAGCCCGCCGCCTTGAAGATGTGGTAGATGAGCGAGGTGGTGGTGGTCTTGCCGTTTGATCCCGTGATGCAGATCATTTTCGAGTGGGTGTAGCGGCCGGCAAATTCAATCTCGCTGATGATGTGTGTGCCCTGTGCCATGAGCTTTTGGATCATGGGCGCCTCCTTGGGGATGCCGGGGCTCTTGATGATTTCATCGGCGTTGAGGATGAGATGCTCGGTGTGGTGGCCCTCCTCCCATGCGATGTGATGGTCGTCGAGCACCTTTTTGTATTTGTCGTTGATTTTCGACATGTCAGACACAAACACGTCGAAACCTTTTTGCTTGGCCAGCACGGCGGCTCCTGCGCCGCTTTCGCCAGCTCCCAAAACTACAATTCTTTTCATAGCTGTCTGTTTAATGGTTGTTGTTGTGTGGGGATGATGATGGTCCCCAGCCGGGGCGCTTGCCTTGTCAGCGTCGGCTTGTCGGAGCCCCCCCCCCTCGCCAGCTTATCTGATCTTCAGGGTGATGATGGTCAGGGCGGCGAGGATGATGGTGATGATCCAGAAGCGGATGGTGATCTTCGACTCATGCTTGGCCGCATGGGGCGACTTGATGAGGTACTTGCAGTCAGGGTCCAGTTGGTCGTCGGTCACACGGAAGTTGTCGTGTATCGGCGTGCGCTTGAAGATACGTTGCTTCACCCCCTTGCGCTTGCCGAGCTTGTAGTACCACACCTGGCAGATGACGCTGAGGCTCTCCACGAAGAACACGCCGCAGAGGATGGGCAACATCAGTTCCTTGTGTATGATGATGGCTCCCACACCGATGATGCCTCCGATGGTGAGCGAGCCCGTGTCGCCCATGAACACCTGTGCGGGATAGGCGTTGTACCACAGGAAACCGATGAGGGCGCCCACGAAGGCACACATGAACACCACCAGCTCTTGCGAGCCCGGTATGTACATGATGTTGAGGTAAGCAGCAAACTCCATGTGCGAGCTCACGTAGGCCAGTATGCCGAGCGCCACGCCGATGATGGCCGAGTTGCCGGCACACATGCCGTCCATGCCATCGTTGAGGTTGGCGCCATTGCTGACGGCCGTGACGACGAAGATGGTCATGATGACAAACAGCACCCAGCCGGCGGCCGACTTGTACTTGCCGCAGAACGACATGATCTGCGAGTAGTCGAGGTTGTGGCCCTTGATAAAGGGAATGGTCGTCTTGAGCGACTTCTCCGCCTCCGTGCTGTGGCTGACCACCACCTCCTGGCTGTTCTGCCGTTGTGCCGTGAGGTTCTCGTTCATCTTCACGTCGGGCGATGCCCAGAGCACCAGTCCGACGATGAGCCCTATGGAGACCTGTCCGACAATCTTGTATTTGCCCTTCAGCCCCTCCTTGTTGCGGCGGAAGATCTTGATGAAATCATCCATGCCGCCCAGGAATCCGAGCCACAGGGTGGTGATGATCATGAGGATGAGATATATGTTTCTCAATCGTCCGAGCAGCAACACGGGGATGAGGATCGACACGATGATGATGATGCCGCCCATCGATGGCACCCCGATCTTCTTCACGCCAAACGGGTCGATGCTGGCGTCGCGCTGTGTCTCGGTGATCTGCTTGCTCTTGAGATACTTGATGAACTTCTCGCCGAACCACGTGGAGATGACCAGCGACAGGATGAGTGCCAGCAGTGCGCGGAAGGAGATGTAGCCCCACATGCCGGAGCCGCTGATGCCAAACTGTTCTAAGAACCTGAAAAGATAGTATAACATTGACTATAGCTTTTTATCTGTAGAAGATGTGGCCGCCTGTGCGGACCACAATCGTTAGTCGCCTGTTGACAGTCAGCCCTTAGGCGTTGAATATCTCGTGGAGCACCTCCTTGTCGTCGAAGTGGTGCTTGACGCCCTTGACCTCCTGGTAGTTCTCATGGCCCTTGCCTGCCACCAGCACCACGTCGTCCTTCTGGGCCATCATGCAGGCGGTCTTGATGGCCTCCTTGCGGTCCACGATGATCACCACCTTCTTCATCTGTTCCTTGGTCAGTCCGGCCACCATGTCGTCGATGATGGCTTGCGGGTCCTCGAAGCGAGGGTTGTCGCTGGTGATGATCACCTTGTCCGACTGTTTCACGGCCTCCTGCGCCATGAGCGGACGCTTGCCGTGGTCGCGGTTGCCGCCGGCGCCACAGACGGTGATGACGTGTCCCTTGCCGCTGAGCACCTCGTGGATTGACGACAGTACGTTGGCCAGAGCGTCGGGCGTGTGTGCGTAGTCCACGATGGCCGTGTAGCCGTCGGGCGACTGCACGGGCTCCAGGCGGCCGCTGACGCTGTGCAGGGTGGAGAGCACCACGAGGATGTCCTCAGGCTCCTTGCCCAGCATGCGGGCGGCACCATAGACGGCCAGCAGGTTGCTGACGTTGAACTTGCCGATGAACTGCACGCCCACCTCGTTCCCATCGATGTCGAGGTACATGCCGGCGAAGTGCATTTCGATGATGCGGGCGCGGAAATCTGCCATCTGACGGATGGAGTAGGTCTTCACCGTGGCCTTGGTGTTTTGTGTCATTACCATGCCGTTCTTGTCGTCGGCATTGGTGATTGCAAAGGCAGTCTTGGGAAGTCCGTCAAAGAACGCCTTCTTGGCGTCGCGATAGTTTTCGAATGTTTTGTGGTAGTCAAGATGGTCGCGTGTCAGATTGGTGAAGATGCCTCCGGCAAATTTCAGGCCGCTGATGCGCTTCTGCGCGATGGCGTGGCTGGAACACTCCATGAACGCATATTCGCAGCCTGCCTGCACCATGCGGTCCAAGAGCTCGTTGAGCTCGATGGGGTCGGGTGTGGTGTGGTTGGCCGGGATGGCCTCGTCCTCGATGTAGTTGCAGACGGTAGAGAGCAGTCCGCACTTGTGGCCCATCTTGCGAAACATATTATATAATAATGTGGCTATGGTCGTCTTGCCGTTTGTTCCCGTCACGCCGACCAGTGTCAGGTGGTGCGACGGATTGCCATGGAAAAGTGTGGCAATCCTACCGGCGGCTGCTTCAGAGTCGGCCACCTGCACATAGGTCACGCCGTCGGTTTTCTCCTCTGGCATGTCTTGGCAGACCACGGCTGCCGCTCCGAGCTCGATGGCCTTGGGGATGAACTGGTGTCCGTCGGCCTGTGTGCCCTTCATGGCGACGAACAGGTGTCCGGTCTTCACTTTCCTTGAGTCGATGTCAACTCCCGTGATGTTCACGTCCATGTCGCCGACTATGGCCAGCGGCTTGGTGTTCTTCAGCAGTTCTTGCAGTTTCATACGTATTCTCTGTTATTGTTATTCCAATGTTAGTGTGCACGTTTCTTTTCCCTTGATGTAGTGTCCGGGCTCCAGGCTCTGCTCGACGACTTTTCCCCGTCCCTTCACCAGACATCTGACGCCGCGGCTTTCGATGAGGTAGACAGCGTCGCGGGCACCCATCCCGATCACGTTGGGCATGTATCGGCGGCTGGTTACAGGCCCTTTCTTCAGAGTGACGCTATTGCTCTTGCGCAGGGCTTCGCCCCATACCATGGTAGCCTGTGTTTCGTAGTTGGCTGTGGTGTGGATGCCGAGCAGCGACAGCACGCGCTGAGCGGAGAAAATGTTGCCGCTCTTCACATCGGGTATGGGATGTGACGCGGAGTCGCGGGCGTCGCTAATGTCGTATCTGACATACTTGGCCATGATGCCCTCTGCGATGTCCTTGAATACCTCGCCGCTCATCCAGCCATAGGCCGGCATGCCCTGCTTCTGTATGCAGACGATGCAGCTGTAGTAGGGCTTGTCCTTCTCGCCGAACCATCCGGCAAACGACAGCAGGTGGTTGGGCACGCCTTTGTAGGATCCGTTCTTGGCGATCATGGCGGTGCCTGTCTTGCCGCAAACCCAGAAGTTGGGACTGTTGGCTTTCTTTCCTGTGCCGTTGGTCACGACGCGGTGCAGCAGGTCCTGTACGATTTTGATGGTCTTCTCCGAGGCGATGTGTTCGCGTCCCTTCACCACGGCGGGAGGGTAGGTGGTGATGGTGTCGCCGTTCTTGACCGTGGCCTTCACAAACCGCGGCTGCATCATGCGGCCGTTGTTGGCGATGGCATTGTAGAAGGTGAGCGTGTAGATGGGCGGTATGAGTGTCTCGTAGCCGATGCTCATCCAAAGCAGAGCGGTCTTGCTCCAGTTTTTCCACTGACCGTTGGGATATTTCTGCGGCATGCGGATCCATGGCTTGGCGTGTCCCTCAATAGGGATGCTGATGTTAGGGTCGTTGATGCCCGTGCGCCAGATGCCTCTGACAAATTTCTCGGGGTCGTTGTGGTAGAACTTGTCGACCATGTAGCTGATGCCGATGTTGGAGCTCAGTTCCATGGCCTGGCCCAGCGAGATGTTGCCGTATCCCCCCTGACGCCAGTGGCTGTCCTTCATGTCGCGGCCGTAGACGTGCCAGATGCCGTTGCCCGTGGGGATGGTGAACGACGTGTCGCACACGCCGTCTTCGAGTGCGGTTATCACTGAGGCGGTCTTGAATACCGAGCCTGGCTCCACAAGGTCGGTGACGGCGTGGTTCTGTATCTCGCGGTACTTGCCGTCGACACACTTCTCCAGGTTGACGATGGCCTTCACGTCGCCCGTCTTCACGTCCATGACGATGGCCACGCCAAACTCGGCATTGATCTCCTGGAGCTTCTTGAGCACAGCGCGCTCGGCCAGATCCTGCATGCTCACGTTGATGGTGGTCATGATGTCGGCGCCTTCCTCGGGCGCGCGTTCGATGATGTCCATGTATTTGCTGAGCACCTTGCGGCGGTTTTTCAGGCCGTCGGTGCCACGTAGCAGCGAGTCGTAGGAAAACTCCAGTCCGCAGCGCGGTGTGCGCCCCATGTCTTTCTCGCTGTACATCATGCCGATGGTGCGTGCGGCCATGTTGCCGTAGGGTCTGGTGCGCGACTGCAGCTCCTGCGGCACGAAACCGCTCTGGAAACGCTTCATGCAAAACACGGGCAGTTCTTTCACTTCCGAATAGGTGTTGTAGTTGACGCGCTTGGGCCATATCGGATAATAGCGTTTGCCCTCACGGCGCCCCTTCTCCAGGTGGGTTTTGAAGGCGTTGGCCGTCATCGACGGGAAAATCTCGTGCAGCCCAGTGCAGATACTGTCAAGCTTGGCTTCCCAGAGCGAGTCGTTGCCTGCCTCGTGCAGTTGCCCGAAGTCCATATAGAGTTTGAACTCCGGGAGCGACGAGGCCAGCAGCTGCCCGTCGTCGCTGAGTATGTTGCCGCGCTGCGAGGGCACGGGCACGCTGTCGCGCGTCTCTCGCTTGGCCACCTGTTCCCAATAGGACCGCTTGGCTGTCATGATGTATCCTGCCTTGACGAGGATGCCCAGTGCCACCACCGACAGCGCCATGCAGATGAAGCTGTAGCGCGGCATGACCTTTTTGTAGTTGAACTTGCTCATGACAGATTATCGATCGTTGGGTATTTCTATAAAGTAAGGAGGTTGGCTGGCTATCTTCAGTACACTGTCCTTGTTGTTTTTCAGCATGTCGAGCACGTTGCTTTCGCGGCTGATTTCCGTAAGCTCGCTTTGGCTGCTGAGTGCCTTGTATTTGGCTTCGGTCAGTTGATGGTGAAGCTTGTCTATCTCGATGATGTCCTGTTGGCAGCTGTATCGGTTGGAGACGTAGATGACCATGAAGAGCGCGATGAGCAGGATGAGCCACACCTGACGGCGTATGATGGCGGCGTTGAGGATGTCTCCGCCAAGGATCTTGCGCAGAGAGAATTTGATAGACTGTGGCGATTCGTCCTCTGTGGCCGTCTCCTCGATGACTTCCTTCAGCGTCAGCTCCTCCAGAGGCTTGCGCTCTGTCGGCTTTTTGACTTCTTCCTTAGTGTTCGGTTTGCTGTCTGTCATATCTTCTCGGCTATTCTGAGTTTCGCACTTCGGCTACGGGGGTTGTCTTGCTGCTCCTCGTCGGTGGGTGTGATCACCTTTGAGGTGACCATGCGGTATGGACATTCCACGCGCCCGAAAAAGTCTTGTTCCACCTTGCCGTCAGCCCGTCCTGTCTTCATGACGTTTTTCACGATACGGTCTTCAAGCGAGTGATAGGTGATGATGCTGAGTCGTCCTCCCGGAGCCAGCAGGTTGGTGGCCGATGTCAGCATCTCCCGGAGGGCGTCCATCTCGTGGTTCACCTCGATGCGCAGTGCCTGGAAGAGACGTGCGAGGTCTTTCTTCTCGCGGTCGCGGTGGAAGAGGGGCTCTACGGCCTCCATCAGGTCGTGGGTGGTTGCGATGGGTTTCTGCTGGCGGGCTCTGGCCAGGACGGCGGCGATGCGGCGCGACGTGCGAAGCTCGCCGTAGAGGTAGAAGACATCGGCCAGCCGTGTCTCGTCATACTCGTTGACGATGTCGGCGGCGGTCTTGCCGGCCCGTTTGTTCATGCGCATGTCGAGCGGTGCGTCGAAGCGAAAGGAAAAGCCGCGGCTCTCGTCGTCGAAATGGTGGCTCGATACCCCCAAGTCGCCCAGCAACCCGTCGATGTGGTCTACGCCGTGGTAGCGCATCCAGTTTTTCAGGTAGCGGAAATTTGATCTGACGAAGATGAACTCCGGTCGTTTGCGGCTTTCGGCTATGCCCGGTCCGGCAGCAGCATAGAGCGTCTTGACGTTGTTCTCGGCATCGGCATCCTGGTCGAAACCGAACAGGCGTCCTCCTTTTCCCAGACGCGAGAGAATCTCGCGCGAGTGTCCGCCTCCGCCGAAGGTGACGTCTACGTAGGTGCCGTCAGGTTTGATGTCGAGCCCGTCGACGCTGGCTTTCAGGAGTACGGGCACATGATATTTTTCAGCAGTTTTGGCCATGGGCTGTCTCTATTCTCTTGGTTGTTGTCGTCTGCGCCTGGCCACCGCTGGTGGGGGCCATCATCTGTTCCAGAGCCTGTCCGAACTCGTCTGTGTCCATGAAGGCGACGGTTCCCGTCTCATTGGCCCACACCTCGATGGTGTCGCCCATGCCCACGAAGCGTATGTCTTGCTTGATGCCGGCCGCTTCGAGGAAGGTTTTCGGGATGAGAATGCGGCCGTTGGCGTCGACGGACAGACTGGCCACACCGCTTACGAAGCTGCGGTAGACCATCTGTTGGCGGCGGTCCCAGCGCGACAGGTGCGAACGCATCTCGTCCATCTCGCGGTTCCATACCGTCTCGGGGTAGATTACAAGGCATTTCTCGAAGATGTCCTGGCGCAGCACCAGGCTCTCCTCGCCCGATGCCATGAGCACCTTACGAAAAGCCGAGGGAAGGAAGGCCCGCCCCTTTGTGTCTGTCCGTGCTTCGATGTTGCCTAAAAATCGCATGCGTTATAATTATATATAAATCAGGCTTCAAAGTTACACAAAATTCCCCACTTTCCCCCACTTCTCTCCACAAAAAATATTTTTTCTTGTGATTTCTTGATTTTCCGGGAGCAGCGGTAGTGATGTTGGCATCTTTGTGGAACTATAAAATGAATTGACAAAATGCTCGCTGAGAATTGCGTCAAATCATCCGAGCGTCCAGTAGCTTCCAAATACCGTCGTTTTCGAGGCTTTTCGATAAGATGTTGAAAGTCAGAGGGTAGCGTGCCTGGATGGTGACTAAGGGTGCTTCCTAGTTCTCGGCTTGGGCCGCAAAAGGCATCTCTCGACGACGGTTTTCCCCGTTTTATCGGATGATTAGGCATGAATGGAGCTACGGTTAACCCTTTACCGAGTGACGATAGATGTCTTATCGAGCGACGATGAGAGTTCTGTCGTACCTTGATTCGACGCTTGTCGTCTGACGGGAGGACAAAAAGCGGTTGCAGGCGACTGGCTGTTCGTTCTATTTGTTATGGCTGAGAGATGCGTGTTTTTTGTCATGTTACTTTACAAAAACATACTCTGCGGCATACCAGGCAGGCATGACGGCAGCTGGCGTATGTCGTCAGGCGGTGACGGATAAGGCGGGGTGAAGACGGAGAAATGCAGTAATAGTTGAGGTCTGAGCGTCAAGAGAATGTGTCATTTTTGTTGCAATTCCGGCTAAATGATATTTTTTTTGAGGCAAAAGGTACGTATTTAGAAAAAGAAATGTTATTTTTGCAACTTGTTAGTAGATTAGCCTGATTAGCGAAAGCATGGAAAAAACCATCGATATTGATAAGATTCTTCGCGGCAAAATGGGCAGCAAGGCCAAGTGGGTGCCCCGTTTCCTGGTGAACTGGCTGAAGCATATTGTGCATGAGGACGAGGTCAACCGCTTCCTGTGGGAAAGCCGTGAAAAGACGGGTACGGCGTGGCTCACGGAGTGCGTGAAGTATCTGAAGATGAATGTCACCCTGGAAGGCGAGGAGAACCTGCCCGACAAGAATGACGGGAAACTCTACACCTTTGTGTCCAATCATCCGCTGGGAGGAGAGGACGGTGTGTGCCTGGGCTCAATCATAGGCACCCATTACGACGGGCGTTTCCGCTATTTGGTCAACGATCTCTTGCTTTCGCTTCCCGGATTGCGACCCGTCAGCATCGGCATCAACAAGACCGGAAAACAGAGCCGCGACTTCCCCCGGATGGTAGAAGCTGGGTTCCAGAGCGACAATCATATGCTCATGTTTCCTGCCGGCCTCAACTCGAGGATGATTGACGGTAAGATTCACGATCTGCCCTGGAAGAAGACATTCATCACCAAGAGTGTGGAATATCACCGTGACGTAGTGCCCATCTACTTCAGCGGGCGCAACTCCAATCGATTCTATCGCATTGCGAAATGGCAAAAGAAGTTGGGTTTGAAGATCAACATTGCCATGCTTTTCCTTGTCGACGAGATGTATGAGAATGTGGGTAAGGACTATCGTGTGGTCATCGGAAAGCCCATTCCCTGGCAGACGTTCGACAAGAGCCGGACACCGATGGAATGGGCACAATTTGTAGAAGATAAGGTTTACGAACAAGCAGGGCCAGCCGCGGAGAAAGGCGAGTAGGTCGATATTATTAGAAAGATGGAAGAAGAGATTTGCCAACCCGTCAGCAAGGACTTGCTCAAGGCGGAGCTTACGCCGGAGCGCGAATTGCGGACAACCAACAAGAGCCACAACGAGATTTATGTTATCACGGCCAACAACTCGCCCTATGTCATGCGCGAGATCGGACGGTTGCGTGAGATTGCTTTCCGCACGGCCGGGGGCGGAACGGGAAAGGAGGTTGATATCGACGAGTTTGACACCATGGACAACGGGTGTCGGCAGCTCATCGTGTGGAACCCCGAAGCCGAAGAAATCATCGGAGGTTACCGCTACTTGTTTTGCGATGATTGGAAAATCAATGAGGGCGGCCAGCCGCAGGTGGCCATGGCTCATATGTTCCGTTTCTCCGAGAAGTTCATGACCGAATATGCGCCCTACACGGTGGAGCTCGGCCGGTCGTTTGTCTCGGTCGACTATCAGAACGTGCGCAAGAACACCAAGTCAATCTTTGCCCTCGACAACCTATGGGATGGTCTCGGTGCACTAACGGTCATCAATCCTCGATGCAAATATTTCCTCGGAAAGATGACCATGTACCCGTCGTTCAGCCGTCGCGGGCGTGACATGATACTTTATTTCCTCCACAAACATTTCGGCGACAAGGACGGATTGGTTACTCCCATGGAACCGGTGCTCCTGGAGACATCGGAGGAGGAGCTTCGCGAAATCTTCTGTGAGGATGATTTCCGCAAGGATTACCGCATCCTCAACCGCAACGTGCGCCAGCTTGGCTATAACATCCCGCCGTTGGTCAACGCATACATGAACCTGTCGCCTACCATGAAGTTCTTCGGGACGGCCATCAATCACGAGTTTGGCGAGGTAGAGGAGAGTGGTATTCTCATTGCTGTCGACGAGATTTTCGAGGAGAAGCGCGTGCGGCATATCAATAGTTTTGTGGAGGAACACCCCGAAGCGCTCAGCATCCCGGGGGATCCCAATACGGTGATGCTGTAGGATGCAAGGTCGATGAAATCGTAGATTTCTGTATGTTGCTGTCCGGTAAAACTCAAAAGAACATAAGAATCCAGCCCGAAGCATAGTAAAACCGTGCTTCGGGCTTAGTTTTTGAAAAGTAAGCCCCCTAATCGAAAAGAGTTAGCTCCGGCGCTGCTTCTTGCATCTCCTTTCCAAGGACTTCATTCCATGTCTTCTCCGTTTTCGTAACTTTGCATTCGTGTGGGATACGCTCACCATGTGGATTTCGGAAAGGGAGAATGTCGCAAAGGATGGTCGCAGGTACGCACCGGAAAAATGAATGTCATGTTTTTTGGTCAAAAAGTTTGTCATGGATTTCGGTTGAAATAGAGA
>CAVIOP010000026.1:0-21005 GCA_963644485.1 bacterium
TAGGTAATTGCTGGGCTTTCAGCCCGCGGCTCACGCGAACATTGTTCATCCCGCGACACAACGAAGCCGTCTTAAAACGCCAGGGCGTTCTTGCTTAGGCAAACGTCTCCTTCGTCGCCGAGCGGCGCCCTGGGCTATGGAATTGCTGGGCCTTCAGCCCGCATCGGCTCACACGTTATAAATCCGAAACTTAAATAAAGATATTCAAAATACAGATGACGGTATATCACATGACATGCATCGTCACCAATCGCGAAATACGCACCAAGCAGCATTTAATCCTTGAGAAATCAAGCCCAAGGAAATGTTAAATGCACGGGAGACGACGGCAAATTGTGTTAATTCGGAAACAAAAAGTGTTAACATGACAAATACTTGCAATATTTTTATTATCTTTGCAACGTCTTTTGATAATTCGTTGCACACGCCTAATATCCAACGAAACCCGCAAGATAAATGCTTCTCGCTTTTTCGGAAGACAGAAACCTAACCACAATTTTAACTTCATGACGCTGAAAAGAACCATAAAGACATTAACGATATCACTATTACTTGCCTTGGCGGCCGAGCCAGTTGCCGCACAAGACCTGTTGGCCCGTCAGGCCCCCGTGGACCGCAGAGCCAAGAAACTTGACTCCATTGAAGTCAAGACCTTCGCCGAAAGGGAAAACATCCATTCGCCCGCAGCCGATCTCTATAGCGACGAGTGGGACAACACCTCCACCTACAGCACTGGAGAACTACCCGAAACATTCACCATCGACTTACGCCACTTCTGCATGCCCACACCCAGTCGTGTGGTGACCAGCAATTTCGGTGCCCGCTGGGGCAGACAGCACAAAGGACTGGACATCAAGGTCTATGTGGGCGACACCATCCGCGCAGCGTTCTCGGGTAAGGTACGCATCGTCAGATACAACCCCGGCGGATTCGGAAAATACATCGTCATACGCCATCCCAACGGTCTGGAAACTTACTACGGACACCTCTCCAAGCAGATTGTGGAGGAAAACCAAGAGGTGCGCGCCGGCGAACCCATCGGACTGGGTGGCAACACGGGACGAAGCACCGGTTCACATCTCCATTTCGAGACACGCCTCTGCGGTGTGGCCCTCAACCCCGCCCTACTCTTCGACTTCCGCAACCAGGATGTCACGGGCGACCAGTATGTCTTCAACAAGAACACCTACGCGAGCGAGTCGGCAGATGCCACACGCGAGCGCGGCAAGATTGGTAACGGCGGATACACCCGCGACATGGTGCAGGGCGGCAAGCTGGGACACAGCGAGACGGCCGAGGCTGTACTCGACAATGCCATCAACGCACCCGAGCGCCTCTACTACAAGGTCAAGAACGGCGAGACGCTCGAGTCCATCGCCAGCAAGCTCCACGTGGACGTAGACAAGCTCATTCGTCTCAACGGCTTCCGCAAGAACCAGCGCGTCAAGACCGGACAAATCGTGAGATACGTATAAGGGAAACGGCGCAAGCCCTACCCTACGGCACACGGAAAAGCCCTGCAATCCCATCGGAATTGCAGGGCTTTTCCGTGCCTCGCCGCGAAGGGCTCATCTCTTCACGGCTGCCCGCAACACAAACCAGACGTGCAGGACCAGCGTCTGCAGCAGACCGTAGTGGCGGCACATGAGGCGGAAACGCTCCCGAAGCGAGGCGCGGTGGTTCTTGACCGACAGGCCGCCGTCCAGATAATTGACCACCACGGCACCGACATTGCGCAGAGGCAGCCCTTCCGACTCTGCCGCCTTCATGATGCGGATGCACCAGTCGACATCGGCCGAGAGACGGTAAGACTGGTCGTAGGGATGGGCCTTGGCCAGATCGGTGCGCGCATAGAACGCCTGATGGCACACCAGCATGCCCTGGCGGAACGAGCGCCACGTCAGGTGCTCGGGCGGCTGCAGACGACGGTGGCGCAGGAAGTGGCCATCGTCGTCGACGATATCGGTGTCGCCATAGAGTACACCGGGCAGGTCCTCGCCGTCGCCCACACTGCCCGCCACCAGCTCGAGGGTGTCGGGAGAGGGAAACACGTCGCCGGCATTGAGAAACAGCAGATAGTCGCCCGTAGCCTGGCAGATGCCCTTGTTCATAGCGTCGTAGAGCCCGCCGTCCTTCTCCGACACGACAATGACTTCATGCCCATTGTCGGCATCAGCCGACCGGCGCGCATAGTCGCGCGCTATCTCTACCGTGCCGTCGGTCGACAGGCCGTCAAGGATGAGGTGCTCCACATCGGCATAGGTCTGGTCGAGCACGCTCTCAACGGTGCGCGGCAACTCGTGGGCGGCACGGAAGGTGCAAGTGATGATAGTAAACTTGATCATGTGTGGGTGTGAGTCCGGGTTGGTCAGATGTTGTAGTTCTTGAAGGCCAAGGCTTGGTTGTAGACCTCAATGTAATGCATGGCCACCGTGCGCTGCGAGTAGCTCGACCGCACCTTGGCGACGGCCTGCCGGCACAGCGCATCATGGTCAGCCTCACGGAGCACCCAGTGGAGGCCGGCAGCCAGGTCGGCTGCGTCCTTGTACTTGGCCACATAGCCGTTCTTCAGGTGGTCAATCATCTCGGGGATGCCGCCCACCTTGAACCCTACCGACGGCACGCCACAGGCCATGGCTTCCATGATGGTGTTGGGCAGGTTCTCGTCGAGCGAAGGCAACACAAAGGCATCGGCAGAGTTGTAGATGTCTACAATTTGTCGTTCGTCGCTCACATAGCCCAGCGGGATGGCTGGCAGACGCAACTGTTCCACCACCTCCTCGGCATGGCCGCCCAGGATGGCTACCACCGTGTCTTGCACCATCTCGGGGTGCTGGTCGACCAGCATCGAGATGGCCTCGGTGAGATAGGCTATGCCCTTGCGCTGCAAGGTGACACGCTGCGACACAAAGAGGATGACGTGCTTGTCGGCAGGCAGATGGGCACGCAGCCGCGCGGTCTGCTTGTCCTGCGGACAGAACACGCGGGTATCGATGGGATTGGGGATGGTGTGTACTTGCAGACCGGAGAGCAAAGCGCTCTGACGTGCCTGGTCACCCAGCCATTTGCTGCACGTCACAAAGTGGATGCCGCTGCCCTGATAGAGTTTACGCTTGCGGTTGAAGATGCGGGTCGACAGGTCGGCGGATGTGTGGTGCTTGGGCAGGTAGTGGCATCTCTGGCACACGGCGCGGTAGGCTTTGCAGCCAAGGGTGCAGTGGCAGACTCCCGTGGCGGGCCACAGGTCGTGCATGGTCCACACCACAGGCTTGCCACTGGCAAGTATCTTGCGGATCGAACCCAGCGACAGCAGTCCCTGGTTGATCCACGCCAAATGGATGATATCAGCCTCCTTAAACTCGGGAAGGCTCGTGATGTCGATGCCGGCATTGGCCAAGTCGAGCTCAAAGAGGTTCTTCCGGCTGAAATGAAGATGCCAGAACAAGCACCAACGCTCCCACAGGAAGTTCCACCTCCGGAGCCACGGACGGGGTGCCTGCACCACGGTGATGTTGTCGGTCACCTTGTCGCCCACCAGCATCTTGGCTTTCACGCCATTGTTGTTGAGCGTGTCGAGCAGGCGGTTGGCAGCCACGGCGGCCCCGCCTGTCTTCTCACTTGTGTTGATGATCAGTACGCGCATACCTGTATGGATGTTTTTTTGGTAGGGACAGTGCAAACGGAGTGAATGGGAATATGTCACAAATGACCGGGCGCTACCTACCCAACGCAAAGATAATAAAATCGGATGAAACAATAAGAACAATTGCAGGGAAATAAGCAAAAAACATGATGTGTGCGTACACAACGGTTGATTTACATCAATTAAAGCATGTTTTCAAAAAGAAAGCAGGGCAAATATCTTGCACTAACTGAATTTTCGCCGTAACTTTGCATCGTCAAAAGGTTAATAGATTGTTTAGGTTAGTAGTAATAGATTTAGGTTTTTAGTTATTAGGTTTAAGGTAGATTGATAGATTGTTTAACGGAGAACAATGGAAGCCGGGAGGTTTTCATTTCTTTAAAAAGGGATTTTTAGTTAAACATAGGTGTACGTTGGAGCTCGTCGATGAGTTTCAGCGTATTTTTTTTGTGCCTGCCGATGCCACAGTGGGAGGTTTGCACCCGCCCTGTGCATGGGACCAAACCAAAAAGACTTGGAACCCGAAAGCCCAAGTCTGTCATTATCTAAACTGCTGTGATGTCGGCCCTGATGGCCGCCGACTGCGCACGGTCCTGTCAGTCTTCCTTCTCCACCAGGCAGACAGCATAGGCCGAAATGCCTTCCTCACGCCCCGTGAAACCAAGCTTCTCGGTGGTGGTGGCCTTGACGCTCACCTGATCTTCGCCACACCCCATGACACGAGCCAGACAGGCCTTCATGGCCGGGATGTGCGGATTGAGCTTGGGGCGCTCGGCGCAGACTGTGGCATCGACGTTGACCAAGTGGTAACCCTTGGTGGCAATCAGCGCCACCACCTGCTCGAGGATGACCTTGCTGTCCATGTCCAGCGTGTCGGCCGACGTGTCGGGAAAATGATAACCAATGTCGCGCATGTTGGCAGCACCCAACAGAGCGTCGCATATCGCATGGATGAGCACGTCGGCATCGCTGTGGCCCAGCAGGCCCAGGGTATGGTCTATGCGTATTCCGCCCAGATAGAGGTCACGCCCCTCCACCAACCGGTGGACATCGTAGCCCATTCCTACTCTGATGTTTGTCATCTTATCTGCGCTTAAACAAATCCTTGATACCGTCCATGTCGAAGCTCAGCGTGAAGCGGAGCGTCTGGTCGAGCGGGTTGCTCTTGGCCGTGGCTATGACGTAACCGGCATCGAGAGAGAACACGCTCATCTTGAAGCCGCCGCCCACCGTGAAATACTTGCGGTTGCCCTTGTTCTCGCTCTCATGGTGATAGCCGGCGCGGAGGGTGAACTGGTCATTGTAGGTGTACTCAGCACCGACACTCCACTGAATCTCCTGCAACTCCTCCTTGAAGCCGCCAGGGGCATCGCCGAAGCTCTTGAAGATACCACCGATGCTCGACACGTCGTAATAGTCTTTCTGCACTCGCTGCTGATAATCCTCGGTGCTCTCGTCCTCATCCTGTCTGGGGTAGGTGGGCACAAGAAGCTTGTTAGCGTCGGCGGCGATGGTGAAACGGTTGTAATCGTCAATGGGCACCATCAGCGATGCGCCAAGACGCAGGTTGGTGGGGATAAACTCACTGTAGTCATAACCGCCAAACTTGATCTTACTACCAATGTTGGAGATGTTGAGACCGAGTCCCAACTGGCACTCGCGCGAACCGATGTTGACATAGTTCTGATAATAAGCCGAGATGTCAGCGGAAAAGGCCGAACCCGGTGAGGTGTCTTGCGTATAGTCGTAGGTGAGGTCCGAATAGATCCAGCGCACTGCGGCTGCTATCGAGAATTTCTCGCTGAGCATGAGCGAATAGGCCACATCGAGCGACATCTCATAGGGGTTGATGGTGTTACCGGCATTGGCCGTCGAACTGCTGCTCGACGAATAGTCGCCCATCATCACCTCACCCAAAGAGAAATATCGGAACGAACCCGAGACGGCACTGTAGTCACCGATACGATAGTAGCCTGCGAGGTAGGCCAGGCCCATGTCGTTGACCAACTGGCGCAGCCACGGCGTGTAGTTGACTGCCACGCCAGCACGGCTGATGGTAAACGGGTACTTGGCCGGGTTCCAGAATTGGGACACGACGTCGGGGTCGGTAGCGGCGCCTACGTCACCCATGCCGCCAGAGCGAGCGTCGGGCGCAATGGTCTGCGAGGTGACAGACGTGTTGATGGGGTTGAACATGTCTTTCTTATCCTGTGCGCTGACTTGCAGCGTGGCAAGGAAAAGAAGACATGCCGCAATTATTCTCAATGTCTTGTTCATGCTTGGTTGGTTTGTTGGATGGTTGCCGTCGCACACGAAGAAGCCCCGGGAATGCGGTGCGGCATCATTGACTGGTATAAGAACGTTGTTCACGGGTCATTTATTGTTGATGACAACAAGTTTCTTGGCTTTCGACACCTCGGAACTGCCGTCGCTCGACACGCGGACGCGATAGAGATAGACACCTGTCTGCAGCCGGCCGCCGCCATTCTGGCAGAGATCCCACTCGACGGTGTAAGTGCCGCTGGCCGACACGCCGCTCTCCGAGTGGGTCCACAACAGCCGGCCGCTGGCGTCGAAGACATCGATCTTCACATCAACGCTCGAGCCGCTGAAGTCGTGGCTGATGATGAACGTGGTGGAGGTCGTGGCGGGGTTTTGTGACACGTCGACACTGTAGAGGGTCGGCTTCAGGGCCTTCACCACATTGAAGTCGAGCGTGGCCGTGGATGAGTTGTTGAGCACGTCCCAGGCACGGAAGAGCAGCGAATGGCTGCCTGGCTCAAGCTCCGGCAGACTGTAGCCGACGGTGCCGCTCTGATAGGTTCCGAAGTCGTAGGAAAAATAGTCGTTCAGCTTATAGGTCATGCTGGGACTTCCGTCGATGACAAGCTGCAGGTCATGGCCTATGCCATTGCCAGTCGCATTGATTCCGTCGTCGTCGCTCAGACGTGCGACAAAATAAGGAGTTGTGTTGACGTTGCCGCCATTCTCAAACTGCGGTGTGTTGAGATAGCAGTAAATTTTCGGTCCCAGCGAGTCGAGCTGGTTGTCGTCGGCTCCCCCCACAAGGAAGTTGTCCTCGGCGCCATGAGCCTCGAGCGAGCGGTCACTACTCACGGCATGGATGTTGATCAGCCCCTTTCCATCCGAATAGTTGATGTCCTTGGGTACCACAAACGAGAAGGCAAAACGGCTGTTCCTGACGCTGTCGGTTCCATTGAAGAGCGTATTGGTGCGGTCATAATAGGTGAAAGCTTTCGACGCGGCGGCACTGCTGTTCTGTCGACAGGTCACCAGCTCACGCGAATCACGCACCAGAGCCGTCATCACACCGTTGAAAGCCTGCGCACTCTCTACATGACCCGCCACACGAGCCACGCTTCCTGCCTTGAGTGTCACGGGAGCATCGGCCGACGGCTTGGCACCGTTGATGGAGTCGATGACGACACTCAGCGTGGGCAGATGGAGAGAGATGGCGGGGTCGCCAAGGAGCGAATACTGCAGTTTGTTGACCGTAGTGTCCTGGCGAGCGGTGATCATCTGGTTTTTGGCCAGGCGCTGTGCCTCGCCAAGGGTCATGGGCTTGCCGTCTGACAAGGAAAGCACATAGTGCAGGAAAGCCATGTTGATGGCTTTGTTGTAATTGGAATAGACAGTGCGCGTGGTGCCGAAGAAGGCCACGGCACCGCCCTTGCTGTTGGTCACGGCAGCCTCGCCGATGGTGGGTGTCGTGCCGTCGAAAGGCAGGATGTCGCACGAGGCTGTGATCCAGAGAGGAAGATTGGTATTGGTGAACGACTGGAAGTCGGACAGGGTGAGCACTCGCTCGTGGGAGATCTGGTCGGCACGGCCATGCCCGCCATAGTCCATGATGAGTGCGCCAGCCTGTTGCTGCTGCTTCAGGAGGGTGCTCACCGCAGGATAGGTGTTGCCTGTCGACGTGGACACGCTCTGGTAAGCGTCCCACATGACCTTCTTCACTTGGTATCCGGGATGGCGCGTCGAGATGTCTTCGGCAGCGTCGTTGACGTCGTTCATGTGCAGGTTGTTGTCGCCGTCGTCGCCCATGAAGACCAACGTGTTCTGCCAAGCGCCCGCATTTTCATTCTCCACATAGGCAATGGTCTTGTCTACCATGGCCTTGGCATCATCCTCCGTAGTGACCGGGAAACGGCCGACGGCCATGTCGAGTTTGTCTGACCGCAGTTGGTCGGTGCCTTCGCCGTCGTCCAACAGGCAGAAGAAACCATCGTCGATGTAGCACCGGACCTCGTTGAACGAGTTTTCGCTCTCGAAGCAGAGCAGATAATCGTCGGGGCTTAAGCTGGAACATTCAGACGTGAGCATGCGGTTGTCCCATACGCAGTCGCCGAAAAGCAAGAGATAGCGGGGCATGTCTGCGTCTGTCTCCGCACGGTCGTAGAGCATCTTCAGGTACCGGCGGTAGGCATTGGCGTCGGGCGTACCGCTGGAGAACTCATTGAAAAGCTCGTCGGCAGGGACAATGCGCACACGGAGAGAGTCGTGCTGCTCATGGAATGCAGCCAGCCGTTGGGCCTGCTTGAGAAGCGTCTGCGAGGTGGGGATGATGATGACCATGTCGGCGGCCGTGTCGGCGTGATGGTCCTGGTTGGTGATGTGGTAGAGGTATTCGGGCGAGGAATATTGGGCCGTCAGACTCGGTGCGGGAGCCGGTTCGTCCCAGGCCATCGACACATAGTCGAGCCGGATGGGGTCGCCCAGCAGACAAGTGATGCTCACGGTGTCGTTGGCCGTGAGCCCGTCGACCTGATAGGTTTTGGTGGCTGAACTGCCCTTGTCGTAGTTTCCCAATGAGATATAGAGGTCCCCCAGCTCTTTTCCATTGAGGGACACCTGTGCACGGCTGGTCATCCCTGCCGAAACGCTCACCGACAGACGTCCGGATGTGGCACCTGTGTTGTTTTTGAGCACCACCTTCTTGGTCTGCTTGGTGTGTATGGGGTCTGAGTCGAAGAGGTTGCGGCCGCCCTGATACCAACTGTAACCATCCACCTCATAGAGCGTATGATAGTCATCGGGCGACGGATAGAATGAAGAAACAAAGGCCGCGGAGTCGACCACTTGGGCTTCGGCATCACTCTCTGTAAGGAAATAATATCCGTAATCGGAGTAAGGATTGCGTGTGCGGCGTGCGGCATTGTTGCTCGCCCAGCTCACCGGACCGCGTGCATGGAAAATCTTTCGGTCGCCTGCAGCATAGGTGGGCACTTCCTGGAGGTCATCGGTCTCGCGCAACTCATCGCCGTCAAGACATTCGTTCTGCAGGTTTCCGCCATATCCATAGACCTTCACCTTGCTCAAATCGGAGAAGCCCAGCTGGCGTATGAAGGCAGTGGTGAGCTGATAGACGCCTGTCGACGGGACGCGTATCTTGGCCCATGAGCCTGAGGCTAGCACGGAGTGTGCGGCATAACGCGACGCGGCACCTGTCGCCTGGGCAGCCCGTGCCCTGCGCTTGTTGCGCGGCAACGGCTTTGCATCGATGCGAAGCATGAAGCTGACAAGTATCTGGTAGCGGCCCTCGCGGTAGACCAAGGGGCAGAAGCCCACCTCAAGCGACCCTTTCTTACGGCTAAGCACCAGGCGCTGCTCCACATGGGGCAGGGTCGGCAGCGTGTCAGCCGACAGACGGTGGTAACGGGCTATGTCCTCCTGTGTCATATCGATGAACTCCGGATAAAGGATGGTTGACGTGTAGACAGAGTCTGAGAATGCACCTTCCAAGGGCACAGTATAAGTGAACTGCGGCAACATGGAGTCGACACTAACCTCGTCGGACGTCAGATTGAAGAACCGTTGCGCCGAGACGGCCAAGGTCATCAGGGACGACAGGAGTAGAACAAGTATTCGTCTGTGTTTCATTTTTTGTCTATTGATAAGGAAATCCACATGGCGCAGCAGCACCCCCGGTGCGTTGCCAACCGCTATCCGGTCCTGCAGGCTTCCGCAACGCAGCTCACTTGCAGTTGAAGTCGAGCACTTTACGTTCCTCGATGAAGCCCACAATGTGGTCGTCGATGTGTACGGGCCCGACACCCGTCGGGGTTCCCGTATAGAGGATGTCACCCGTCTTCAGGGTGTAGAACTGGCTGATGTAGGCGATAATCTCGTCCACCTGATAGAACATGTCGCCCGTGTAGCCCTGCTGCACCTCTTCGCCGTTGATGTCGAGGTGGAAGCGCAGTCGCTGGATGTCGGGCAGTTTCTCCTTCGACACCCAGTCGCCGATGCATGCTGCACCGTCGAATCCCTTGGCGAGATCCCACGGCTTGCCCTGCGAGGCGAGTCTGCGTTGCATCTCACGCGCCGTGAAGTCGATGCCTACGGTGCAGGCGTCATAGTAACGGTGGGCAAAGCGCTGGGGAATGTTCTTTCCCAGACGGCAGATGCGCACGACCACCTCGGCCTCGTACTCAATGCTCCCAAGATGGTCGGGGATGAAGAACGGCTTATGGTCCTTGAGCAAGGCTGTGTCTGCCTTGAGGAATATGACTGGCTCCTCTGGCTTAGATAACGTGCCATGGAGCGCTTTATTGTGCATGGCATAGTTCATGCCGATGGCGAAAATCTTCATAACTGATAGATGGAATGGTTGTGTGTTGAATTATCTGACGACAAACTTGTGGCTGTCGCGGATGTACAATCCGGGCGAGAGGCGCGAGCTGTCAGTCCCGGCGAAGCGGCCGTCGAGGGTATGGATGCGGCCTGTAGCCTGGCGGTCGGTAACGGTCTCGATGCCTGCGGCTTGCCTGCGCAACACCTCTTCGAGACCAGCCGTGACGTCGATTTCACCGTAACCGTAGAGGTTGTTGGGATAAGTGAGCGTAGTGTCATAATGGCGGCAGGTCTTGGCAAAGATGCTGAGACAGTCGGACGACGACAGTGTGGGGTCTGCCTGAAGCCACAAGGCTATGGCCCCGGCAACCACAGGCGACGACATAGAGGTTCCTCCATTGCTGTTCCAAGCGTATGTACGCCCACCATGCTCGAAGTGGCGCACGTCCGAGCTGATGTCATTGGCGTCAGGATTGTTCTCCAAATAGAAACTGCTGTACGACGAGACAATGTTTTGACCGGGTGCCATAACATCAGGTTTGATACGGCCGTCGAAGGTGGGGCCTACACCCGAGAACGGCGTACGGACACCTCCCTGGCCGTTGTCATAAACTTTCTGTTCTCCAAGATAGTTGACAAACTGTGTCCTGTAGCCTGTCGCTCCGACACAGATGACCGACGGTGCACTTGCCGGCGAGTTGATGCTGTGGCTGTTGTCACCGTCCGACATACGGTCGTCAAGGTTGCTGTGGTAGAGCCATCCACTGACGCGGTACAATTCGGCGTCGGCCGCTTGCCCCATGAGTTGCACAGAGACGGGATAGCACTTGCTGAAGATGTGTGCCAGAGTGATGATATACCAGTCGCATACTATTTGCCCGGCATCGTAGCATGAGGGGTAAGCCGTAGCGGCGATGACATATTGGTAGTCGCCGATGGCCACGGTGTCAGTCCACGTGGAGTCGTCAGCAGCCAGCACACTGTCAATGGAAATATCGATGGTCTGAGGGTCATCGGCGTGCGAATAGACTGAGATGCGGAGGGAAAAATCGTCCGTGCCGCCCTGGATTTTAGTGGTGAAACCTACGTTCTGCAGGTTGCTGCCGCAGAAGAGACCTGCCGACTGTTGCCCTGAGGGCTTGTGGAGATAGTTGATGGAGCCCCCGTCGTTGCCCGCCGACGAAACAATGATATGTCCGGGGCCGGTCAAGGAGTCGAGCATCTCGTAGTAAAGCTGGTCGTATCCCTGGAAATCCTGTAGGGAGCCCTCACTGAAATTGATGACGCAGGGCTTGCCTGCACGGTCGGCATAGTCGAAGATGTACTTGAAACCGAGGGCGTCGAGCGCATAGGTGTACTTGTAATAGTCGCTGGGGTCGATGAGCGCGATGTCTTCGGTCGTTGCGTTGCATACCAGACAAAGGTCGCTCTCCCAGGCTATACCGCGGTAGGGAGACAGCGTGTCGGCGCCTTCCGCTCCACTGCCAGCGGCAATGCCGGCAGTGTGTGTGCCATGCGTCTGGATCAAGCCGTCGCGTGGACAACCAAGTGTCAGCAGACTATCACGACCCACATAGTCGCGCCCTGCAGGCAGGGTGGTGTGCAGCGTGTCGTTGGAGAGCTGGTCCCAAAGAGCCTTGATGCGGTACTCTGTCATATCGGCGGAATAGAAATTGGGATGGGTGAGGTCGAAACCAATGTCCTGCACCCCTACCACCACGCCACGCCCGCTATAGGCCTGGGGCAGGCGAAGCAACTGTTGTGCCGGCGTGGCCGAGACTATCGTCGCCGTGGTATCCATCTGGACGGAGGCCCGCTGGCCTGCTTCGATGCGCACCACCCGGTCGTCTCGGGTAAGGTTTCCCAACATGCGCAGAGGGATATCGGCTACAAACAACGTGCCTCGCTGGTCAATCACGCGTGCACCATGTCGCTGAAGGACTGCCTTGTCGGGTTCAGTCAACTTGACGAAGGCCATAACGGAGGCATCAGCAGGCTTGCCTTGGACGGCTCTTTTCTGCGACACTGCTCTCTGCGACAACCATGCCTGCCTGACGAACGGTGACATTTTTGTAAACACCGGGCGCTGAGCCCATAAAGCCACCGGCATCAGTGACAAAACAAAGAAAGGCAGCCATCTGCCCAACAGCTTTAACATAGTGGATGAGATGTGACTAAACAATATGGGGAACCGCGGAAGACCGCGTCTTCCATGGTTCCCCATTATTATTGATGTAAACCTAAAAGTTAGTCAGCTGCAAGTGAGAAACGCTTGTAAGCTGCGACCTTCAAGCCTTTGGCCTGAGCGTCGAGCCACTGAGCAACGTTCTTCTTGTCGCCCTCCTCAAACTGGAACTCCTGGTCAACCAGACAGTTCTCCTTGAAGAACTTGGCCATACGGCCCTTGGCGATATTCTGAATCATGTTCTCGTTGAGCTTGCCGGCAGCCTCAGCGCTGACAGTCTTAATGATGTCACGAGCCTTGTCGGCATCCTCCTGAGTGAGCCAACCCTTGGTCACGTTAGAAGCGATGTGGTCGTCAGAGTCAACGAGGTTGGCGTTGATGCCAGCCTTCTTCAGAGCCACGTTGACCTGGCGCTGGATCTGCTCCTCCTTGGTCTTCTCGATGGCCACCTTGAGCTCCTCTTCCTTGACGCTCTCGGGCACACTGGCTTCGTCGAGTGCAACGGGTTTCATAGCAGCGACCTGCATGGCCACCTTGTGGCCGGCGTCCTCGTTGGCAGCAGAGAGCTGCGCCATGGTGCAGAGCGTGTGACGGCCCATGTGGTCATAGGTGTAGATATTGTCGCCCTCAAGCACGTTGTAGCCGTCGAGCTCCATCTTCTCGCCCACGACACCTGAGCGGCGTGTGACAGCATCAGCCACTTTCACGTCCTCACCGTCGTAGTTGACAGTCAGTTCCACAACCTCATCCAAGGTATGAGCCTTGGCAGCGACAGCAGCGTCGAGGATGTCCTGTGTGAGCTTGATGTAGTCAGCACCGTTGGCTACGAAGTCGGTCTCGCACTTCAAGCCGATCATGGCGGCGAAGCCGTTCTCGTTCTTCACAAGCACGCAACCGTTGGAAGTAGTGCGGTCTGAGCGCTTGGCGGCAATAGCCAAACCACGCTCGCGTACGAGCTCCACAGCCTTCTTGATATCACCATCAGCCTCGGTGAGAGCCTTCTTGCAGTCTTTCATGCCTGCACCGGTCATTGTGCGAAGCTTCTTGATGTCTTCTATTGTAACAGCCATAATGATAATTTACTTTTTTATAAGTTTAATGTGTTAACGCTTTGATTACTCAGCAGCGGGTGTAGCCTCCTCAGCAGCGGGAGCGACCTCCTCAGCAGCGGGAGCGGCCTCAGCTGCAGGCGTCTCCTCACGGCGCGCACGACGGGGGGCGCGGCGACGACCCTCAGCGGCCTCCTCGGCCTGCTCTGAAGCAGCCTTCTCGTCGGCCTTCTCTGCCTTACGCTCCTCCAAGCCTTCAGCGATAGCGCCACAGACAGCGTCGAGGATGACCTCAACAGAGTCCTTGGCATCGTCGTTGGCAGGAATCATGTAGTCAACACTGCTGGGATCAGAGTTGGTGTCGACAATGGCGAACACGGGGATGCCCAAACGGTTGGCCTCCTTGACGGCAATGTGCTCCTTCATGACATCAACCACGAAGAGGGCGGAGGGCAGACGTGTAAGGTCAGCGATGGAACCGAGGTTCTTCTCGAGTTTTGCGCGCTGGCGTGTTATCTGCAGCAGCTCGCGCTTAGAAAGGTTGGAGAATGTGCCATCGTTCATGAGCTTGTCTATGTTCGTCATTTTCTTGACTGCCTTACGGATGGTGGGGAAGTTGGTGAGCATACCGCCCGGCCAACGCTCGATGACGTAAGGCATGTTGACAGAGGCAGCCTTTTCGGCTACGATGTCCTTGGCCTGTTTTTTAGTAGCGACGAACAGGATCTTCTTGCCACTCTTGGCAATGCCCTTGAGAGCCTCAGCAGCCTCGTCGATCTTGGCTACTGTCTTGTTGAGGTCGATGATATGAATGCCGTTGCGCTCCATGAAGATGTAAGGAGCCATGGCGGGGTTCCACTTGCGCTTCAGATGACCGAAATGGCAACCTGCCTGAAGCAACTGGTCAAAGTTTGTTCTTGACATTTTTGTTCGATTTTAATTGTTTACTTTCCTTTTAATTCTTGTTAGCCGGGGGATCTGCCCCGTGCGTAACCGGCCTGTCGGCCGTTGCTTAGAACCAGCAGACGGGTAGCCTCGCCTAAGCAGCGAAGAGTCCTGCCTGTTTGGATGCTAAACATATCTCTCGTCTCCCATGACAACTGGAGACCACAGAGATATTAACGCTTACTGAACTGGAAGTGACGGCGAGCCTTGGGCTGACCGGGCTTCTTACGCTCAACGGCACGGCTGTCACGTGTCAGGAAGCCGTGGTCCTTGAGGTTCTTCTTGTCTTCAGCGTTGATTTTCACCAGGGCGCGAGCGATGGCGAGGCGGAGGGCCTGACTCTGGCCGGTGAAACCACCGCCGTCGAGATTGGCCTTGATGTCATACTTCTCAGCGACCTCAAGCAGCTGCAGGGGTTGCTTGACCACATACTGCAGGATGGCTGAGGGGAAGTATACAGTAATATCCTTCTTATTGATTGTAATCTTACCGGTGCCCTCTGTAACGTAAACACGAGCTACAGCGCTCTTGCGGCGACCGATTGCGTTAATGACTTCCATCTTAATCTCTTATTATTTGTACTGGTTAATATCAATAGTCTTCGGCTTCTGTGCCTCCTGCTTGTGCTCGGAACCCTCATAGATGTAGAGGTTGTCCATGAGCGAGCGGCCGAGGGGACCCTTGGGCAGCATACCCTTCACGGCATGACGGATCATCTTGTCAATGCCGTTCTCACGCTTGCGGAGCTCTGCGGGCGTGTTGAAGCGCTGGCCACCGGGATAACCAGTATAGCGAGTGTAGACCTTGTCGGTCTCTTTCTTGCCGGTGAAACGCACCTGGGCTGCGTTGATGATAATCACGTTGTCACCACAGTCGACGTGCGGAGTGAAAGTGGGTTTGTACTTGCCGCGGAGCAGCTTGGCAACCTTCGAGCAGAGGCGACCGACCACCTGGTCGGCAGCGTCGACGACTACCCACTCCTTTTGAGCTGTTTCCTTGTTGACGGAAATAGTCTTGTAACTTAAAGTGTCCATTTTAAAATTTAAATTTACTACTAAAAAACGTTTTTATACCTAATATAATATAAGCAGAGACCTCACGGCGCCTCCAGTCTAAAAGAGACCATCCATGGCTTTCGCTCTGCTGTGCGGACGATTCACAAACCACCGTGTCCGGCCAAAGGCACGGCTATTTACACTTCCGCACGTGGGACTCTAAGTGTGTCCCGAAATAAATCGGTGCGCAAAAGTACTTATTTTATTCCATACGCGACGGCCTGGGGCCGCGTTGCACCCTATGATTTATTTTATTTTAACTGTTTTAATGTTATTTAACGACTATTACGGTCAAAGTAACTATTCTGCGGTAGGAGCAGTTACTTACTTGTTTGTCTTCTTTCTGCTGAACTGCCAGATGAAGTGGAACATCACGTGGTGCCTCAGCACATTGCTGACGCTTTCGGTCGTTGCCTGGGCCGTAACGACCTTGTAGATGTTCTTGCGTTGGCCAAGCACATCCACTGCGTTTAGACTCAGGGTGATGTTGTTTTTGAAGGATTTGGTCAACCCCATGTTCCAGATGATTTCATTGTCGTTCATGGAGCGGTCGTTGTAACCTCTTCTGGATTCGCTTCTCAGTTCTGTGTTGAAACGGATGGACGCAGGAAGCTCGATATGGGCAGAGGCCTGCAAGCCATATAAAAAGGCATGGATGGTCTCGAAGCCCAGTCGTTGCGAAGCACTTCTGTGAAATGTCAGATAAGGTGCAATCGTGCCTATACATTTTGTATTTCTCGAGGTGAACATATATTCCATCTTCTCTGAGACGATGGAATTGTTTACAGTGCTTTTGTTTTCATATTCTTTTTCTGACGCACCACTGAAATCAACGCTCTTGATATAAGTGTATGACAGGACGTTGGACAATTTGTGCTTGTAGCTTTTGTTCAAGTAGAACGAATTGTTCAGGATGGCTGAGAAATCCTGATTACCATTGATGTTTCTCGGAGTGTAGAGATATTTTCCGCTCGTTTTATCATAATAGATTGCTGTGCCTATCTTGTTACTGTAATAGTTGTATGCGGCTGAAATCGTATGGTTGTGCATCAAAACCGGACGTAAGGTGTAAGAAGCGCTCAGCTTATAGCTTGTTGCGTTTTTTAAGTTCTGGTTACCTTGTGTAACGGCAGTCTCGTATATGTCACTGCGCTGATTGACGAGATTGAACAATGCTGGCATGGATTTGTTGGCCGAGAAATTAAGAGAATAGCTGCTACCCGTGTTTCCACGCATCCATTTTCTCAACTTGATGGTAATGTCGGGTGAGAACATCTGCCTGGTCACGACCTGATTGTTGTCACTTTGGTGAAACTTAAGATTCCTCTTTTGCAAGGAAAGAGGTGTGGACACCTCAAAGGTGTGTCCATGATATTCCAATGAATAATTGAGACCAAGTGTGTATTTGTTCAAATGTTCTCTGTATGAATAGGAATTGTTCCTTTCTATTGTCCCCAAAAGAGCTTGCTGTGAGGGGAGCAAGCCCAACTCATATTCAGTATCCATGCCCCACCCCGACAAGGTGGCAAGGTCATAGC
The DNA here is from genome assembly GCA_963644485.1 of bacterium. Classification (GTDB taxonomy): domain Bacteria; phylum Bacteroidota; class Bacteroidia; order Bacteroidales; family Bacteroidaceae; genus Prevotella. The sequence continues at coordinate 17,013 of CAVIOP010000026.1, forward strand.
TGTTTTTGTCAACATGCGAAAACTCGTGTGCATAGCTGGCATTGACACCTATCGTATGGACGCTATTTAATAATGTGGTGTATGACGCCTTGGCCGACCATTGGAAATCTCTCAGGCGATTGTCCAGGTATAGGTTTTTCCAGCTGTTGGCGTTTTGCGAGGCGGCCATGTAATCGACGCCATAGTTTTCATAGCTGTCTGTCGACTGTGCCGTGTACAGGCCGGCCAACTCTAAGCCAATCAAATCTGGAGTATGGGGAATGCTATAATTTTGGTTTACCTTAAATGACATCTGCGTGGAGTGGGTAGAAATGTATTTCTTGCTTAACACCCTGTTCACACCATACATCAACAGTTTCTCTCCAAGCGGCTTAGAACGGATGCTGTCGGCCCAACTGCTACCAATCACATCAACAATGTTTTCATCAGCGTTAAGTTGCGCCAAGTCCACATTGCCCTTCGAGCGGACATGCACAAAAGACGGCGTGATCGTCAGGTTGTATTTTTTTCTTGGGAACAGGTCAAACGTGTGGCTTGTTTGAACCGAGAAATTACGCGCTTTTGTGTTTCTTGAGGAGAAGGCATATGCATCCCCATTGCTTAGGAACATGTCGTCCTCCTGTCTGTATGTCTGCTTTTCGTTGCTACCCTGTATTCTGAAACTGCCCTCTATCCTATAAGCGTCAGTCGGGCTGTCAACATTATAGTTTACTCCAGCCACATGGAATTTCTTGTCACCAGTACCACTGTCCATATTATAAAGCTGTCCGTTCTTGTCTATTTGTTCGTTATGGTTGGTGTTATTGGATACGGCAAAGGCAGTCCAGCGATACAGGTCATGGATGCGCATGCCAAACAGGCGGCCATAGTAGCGGTCGTCTGTGCCTACGCCCACGTCAAGATTTCCCAAGACCGTGGAGTTGTATTCCTTTTTTAGTTTGATGTCAAGGGCAAGAGGAGGTTGCTTGTCGAGTGACTTGAGCAGCTCCAAGGAGTCAACATGCTCATACACTTTGATGTTCTTGATCATATAAGCAGGCAAATTCTCGATAAGCGACTCTCGGTCATCGTTAAAAAAGTCTTTTCCATTCAGCAAGAGTTCGTCAACCTTTCTTCCATTCGAGTAGATTTCATAGTTTGGCCCCATAGAGATGCCTGGCATCTTGCGCAACAGGTCATTCAGCACAAAGCCATATTGCGTGGCAAAGGTTTCGGCGTTGTAAACCAACGTGTCGTTGTTAAAATAGAATTTCAACTTGGTCGCGTTGACCAGCACTTCGGGCAGGTCAAGACTCTTGGCAACTTTCTTTTTGAGGCGGATGTCTTCGCCTTCTATGATATTTTCCCTCTTGTAAAACTTGATGTGTAAAGGGTAATATGCAGTTTCACAATTTGGATTTGTGCATTTTATGATGTAATGTCCTTCTTGCTTGATATCAAGATAATACTTCGCTTCCGCCTTCCCCGTTTTCGGGTTGGCCTCAGTCCCGACATATCCATCTCTCACCATCACGCTGTCAGCAGAAAGGAGAAACACTTGGGTGAGTGTGTCCTGATATGCTTGATTCGTATAATAGTCCACAATCCTTCCCTCAAGAAGTTTTTGAGGGTACGCAGATTCTACAAAAGAAATCAAACACAGAAATAAAAATATTATTTTTTTACACATGTGACAGCTTGATAAATGATTTCAAAAATTCATTCGAATTGGCCTGACTAGTCTTGCCAGCCTTGCCAATCGAATAGTTGCACTGTTAAAGCAAAGTACTTGTACAAGTTTCATTCCCAGCTTTGTGAGCAATTGGGTTGATCTGGGTACAATGCATGGTTCTTTTCCATGTCTTTGTCAATGTTTTTGTAGCGCTGTCGGTTAGTTGTTTGCCCTCGACTATCAAGGTGATGCCTGTACCAATAAGAGCTGTTGAAGTGGCCGCTGACGGAGCTTCGCCAAAAACACCGGTCAAGCCAATAATGGTTCCAGTTGCTATTACAAGGCACCCTTCGAGTGCAGTTCCGTAGTCTGTAACTCGTTTCTGTTCTTCACAAGTCTCTACATGGCTATTACCCACTTTACTACAGAAACAGCTACCTTGCCAATCTCCATAGCCTGCTGCCATTACGTTCTGCTGTTGCAGTGCATCCAGCTTTTGGCCAGGTCTAAGCTTTAGCTTTTTGATTTTTTTCATGTTTTTAGTTATTAAATTAACAATAAGCTGTTATTCTAAACAGCCATTTTTGTAAATATGCTATTAAACAACGTGAATATTTCGTCTGAGTCGACCAACTCCTGTTGATTCAATTCTATCAGGTTTTCACATAATAAGTTCAATTGGTCAGAGCAGAACTTGGCCTGGTTCAATAGTATTTCCAAAGTTTCTTGCTGAATGCGCAAGGCTGTTTCTTGTTGATCAGCGCGAAACTTCTGTGATACTTGATCATCATTGATGTTGTATTTTATCAGAGGCTCAGGAATGACATAGAAAGAGCCTTTGGCAACACTTACGTCAACCCACAAGCGATAATCTTCAGCATATGGATATTCCTTATATCTTAAGGAATGTGTTGTCAAAAAGGATTTTCTTACCATGACAGAAGGGTGAATCACAAAATTCCCTAAGAGAAATGTCGCCAATGGATTTTTCACAATTCCAGTGCCATAGCCTATGATTTGGCGTGACTTGCCAAATGTTTGGGCGTATGTGCCGCAAACAGAAATGTTTGGATTATGCTCCATCACATCAAATTGCTGTTGCAGCCTGTCTGGAAACATCAGATCATCACAGTCAATCCTGGCAATGTATTGTCCTTTGCTCTCTTCTATTCCGCGATTTAGGGTGGAGATGAAGTTGTGTTCGCATTGAATGACCCTGATACGAGGGTCGCCAATGGCTTCTGCAATCGCAATACTCTCGTCAGTCGAACCATCATCCAGCACCAACAATTCAAAATCTGAGCAAGTCTGACAAAGCACGCTATTTATGCACTCTGCTAAGTGATCTGCGCCATTATAAACGGGAAGTATAATACTAATAATCACAAGTGTAATCTACAAAAGGTTTAACATTTGAGAATAATCTGCCTGCATGCGCTCAAGCGAAAACACTCTTTTTGCTCTTTCGAATGCAGCGTTTGTCTTTTCATCCCGTTCTTTGGAAGTAGCCATTAAGGCCTCTTGGAGTTTGCTAGCAAGTTCATCTGCCATAGTATCTTCATTTGCTCTTACAATATACGCATTGCTGCTATTAAACATGTCTCGTAAGCCATTACCGTCAGTAGTGACAACAAGCAGTTTTTCTGCCATCATTTCCATACCTGCATAGCTACATTGCTCCGTATAAGATGGCAGCACACCAATGTCTGCTGCTTGATACCATTGATGCAATCTGCCCTTGGATATTAACCCTGTAAAAGTGACATGAAAAATGCTGTCATGCACATGTTTTGTGTAATCTTCAATATTATCTGTAATTCCAGCTATCACAAGGCGTAGTTTATGATTACAATGCCATAGTTTTTCAAACGCATCCAATAGTTGGTAAATGCCTTTGGCCTTTACGACGCGCCCTGCGAAAAGCAGCACTTTCTCATCTTCACCAATACCAAGACTATTTCTGATTTCAGTTCTGTTATCAATTGAATTTTCATAAGGTTTGATGTCAATGCCATTTGGTATAATAGAAATCTTTTCCGAAGGAACTTTGTAAATTTCTTGCAAAAGCTTGTATGTACTCGGTGAAAGGCACACTATATGATGGCTCAAACGATACATGGCAAGTTCTTTTTTATAGAATGCCTTAATGAATTTCTGTACTCCGTAATCGATTCCTTTTACTCTTCTATGAGTCAATATTTCCTTGTATAATTCACTGTTTCCTTGCAAAGGCGACGTCCATCCTTGGTCGTGGATAATGGAAATCCGTTTCGATTTAGGGAACAAGGTCTTTATCGTCTTTAAGAAAATATGACCAGGACAATCAGAAGAAAGAAAAATAT
>CAVIOP010000027.1:0-20860 GCA_963644485.1 bacterium
CTTTCAAGCCAATTTTCAGCATATATATTGTCCGCTTTCTTGACAGCCTAAGACCGTCGGCATTGTTGCCCGGCAGAGTGTTCAAAATCAGATTTGTTTTGAACTATTGCTGTCTAGGTGGGCGTTAAAAACCGTTAGACACAATACTTTTTATTGCTTGAATATCTATCGTGTCGAAATTAATTCGTAATTTTGCAGGCGTGTTAATTTAAGGATATGAAACTCGATTTGTTGACAGCAATTTCTCCAGTCGATGGCCGTTACCGTGGTAAGACAGCGCCGCTGGCAGATTATTTTTCAGAGTATGCACTCATTCGTTATCGTGTGCGCGTTGAAATAGAGTATTTCATCACGTTGTGTGAACTGCCCTTGCCCCAACTCGCCTCGTTCGACCATTCGCTTTTCGATCGCCTGCGCGATATCTACCGCCACTTCAACGAAGAGTCGGCGCAGCATGTGAAAGACATAGAGAAGATTACCAACCACGACGTGAAGGCCGTGGAGTATTTCATCAAGGAGGAGTTTGACAAAATCGGTGGCCTGGAATCCTACAAGGAGTTTATTCATTTCGGTCTCACCTCGCAAGACATCAACAACACCAGTGTTCCCCTCTCGGTAAAAGAGGCCTTGCAGGATGTGTATTATCCACAGGTGGAGGAACTCATTGCCCAGCTGCAGCAGTATGCCGACGAGTGGAAAGACGTGCCCATGCTGGCCAAGACCCACGGACAGCCCGCATCCCCCACACGTCTGGGCAAGGAAATCATGGTATATGTTTACCGTCTCACCGAGCAGCTCAACGAACTGAAGGCTTGCAAGATGACAGCCAAGTTTGGTGGTGCCACCGGCAATTTCAACGCCCACCATGTGGCCTATCCCAGCTACGACTGGAAGGCTTTCGCCAACCGCTTCGTCAGCGAGAAACTCGGCTTGGAACGCGAGCAGTGGACCACACAGATTAGCAATTACGACTGCCTGGCCGCCGTGTTCGACGCTATCCGACGCATCAACACCATCATCATTGACCTCGACCGTGATTTCTGGATGTATATCTCCATGGAGTATTTCAAGCAGAAGATCAAGGCCGGCGAGGTAGGGTCGAGCGCCATGCCCCACAAGGTGAACCCCATCGACTATGAGAACAGCGAGGGCAACCTCGGTATGGCCAACGCTGTGCTGCAGTTCCTTGCCAGCAAGCTGCCCGTAAGCCGCCTGCAGCGCGACCTCACCGACTCTACGGTGCTCCGCAACGTCGGTGTGCCTTTGGGTCACAGTGTCATTGCCATACAGAGCACCCTTAAGGGCCTGCGCAAGCTCATCCTCAACGAGGAGAAGCTCAGCGAGGACCTTGACAACACATGGGCTGTCGTGGCAGAGGCCATACAGACCATTCTGCGCCGCGAAGGCTATCCCCATCCTTACGAGGCGCTCAAGGCTCTCACACGTACCAACAAGAAGATGACAGAGCAAACCATACACGACTTTGTGGAGACACTCAATGTCAGCGACAGCGTGAAGGAGGAACTGCGAGCCATCACGCCGCACAACTACACGGGTATGTAACTCCCGACGGCTGCAGGTCAGTGAGGCTGCAACAAAGGAAAACATTCAGTAACATCATTATAAGTATCATTTAGTCAAACAAAAATTGAACGAAGAACACTGCTAACTTACTAATTTCTGCTCTCCACTTGTGGAGACGGTCGTTTCGGGATACTAGGGAGCTTGGCATATTGCTCCCGTCTATCGGAACTGCCATGGCCGGGAAGGTCAAACGGTATAGTTCATAGTTCAAGGCAAAAGATTTAAGATTATGGCAGAAGAAATGGAGAACAAGTCTCTCAATTCAGCAGAGACCTCGAACCAGCAGGGTGAAGGTGGCCGTGAGGGCTATAACAGACCTTTTGGCTATCAGAGAGATTATCACAGTGCCGGACGCACGCAGCGTCCACGCATCCACACGCAGCGTGCCTACAGCTCAGACCGAGGCCAGGCGCAGAGTGAAGGCGGCTTCCGTCCCGAGGGTTTCGGGGCTGGCCTGCAGAGTGGAGGCGACCAGCCTCGTCAGCCTCGCCAAGGCGGCTATCAGCCTCGTCAGGGCGGCTATCGCCCCCGTTACAACAACAATAATGAGGAGGGCGGCTACCAGCCTCGCCAAGGCGGCTACCAGCCTCGTCAGGGCGGCTATCGCCCCCGTTACAACAACAATAATGAGGAGGGCGGCTACCAGCCTCGCCAGGGTGGCTATCAGCCTCGCCAAGGCGGCTATCGCCCCCGTTACAACAACAATAATAATGAGGAGGGTGGCTACCAGCCCCGTCAGGGTGGCTATCGCCCCCGCTACAACAATCAGGGCGAGGGTGGCTACCAGCCCCGTCAGGGCGGCTACGGCCAGCGTCCCGGTGGCTACCAGCCCCGTCAGGGCGGCTATGGTCAGCGTCAGGGCGGCTATGGTCAGCGTCAGGGCGGCTACGGCCAGCGTCCCGGCTATGATCCCAATGCGAAGTATAGCATGAAGAAGCGCATTGAGTATAAGGAGGAACACATTGATCCCAACGAGCCCATCCGCCTCAACAAGTATTTGGCCAATGCCGGTGTGTGCTCACGCCGCGAGGCCGACGAGTTCATCCAGTCGGGTGTCGTCACCGTCAATGGTGTGGTGGCTACAGAGCTGGGCATGAAGGTGAAGCGCTCTGATGAGGTGAAGTTCCAAGACCAGCCCGTCACACTGGAAAAGAAGGTTTACGTACTGCTCAACAAGCCCAAGGATTACGTTACCACGAGCGACGATCCCCAGCAGCGCAAGACGGTGATGGACCTCGTGAAGGACGCCTGCCCCGAGCGTATCTATCCTGTCGGCCGCCTCGACCGCAACACCACAGGTGTGTTGTTGCTTACCAACGACGGCGACCTGGCCAGTAAGCTCACTCATCCCAAGTTCCTCAAGAAGAAAGTGTACCACGTGTTCCTCGACAAGAATGTCAGTGAGGAAGACTTGCAGAAGATTGCCGAGGGCATCGAGCTAGAGGACGGTGAGGTGCACGCCGACGCCATCGAGTATGCCGATGACCGCGACAAGAGCCAGGTGGGCATAGAGATTCATAGCGGGCGCAACCGCATTGTGCGCCGCATCTTCGAGAAGCTGGGCTACCGGGTCGTGAAGCTCGACCGCGCCCAGTTTGCCGGATTGACCAAGAAGAACCTTCGTCGTGGCGACTGGCGTTTCCTCACCGAGAAGGAGGTGGAGATGCTTCGCAACGGTATGTATGAATAGTAAATAATAGGTATCATGTCTAAAAGAACTAAAGTCGTCGACGCTCTCCAGAGCACCGACTATGGCAAAGAGATCACTGTCAAGGGATGGGTGCGGTCGCACCGCAGTAGCAAGGCTGTCGACTTCATCGCCCTCAATGACGGTTCAACCATCAAGAATATCCAGGTCGTCGTGGACCCGGCCAAGATCAGTGAGGACGAGCTTAAGAGCATCACTACCGGCGCCTGCATCCGCGCCACGGGCCTGCTCGTGGAGAGCCAAGGCAAGGGTCAGACCAGTGAGATACAGGCCAGCGAGATTGAAATCTATGGCCTCTGTCCTTCCGACTATCCCATGCAGAAGAAAGGCCAAAGCTTCGAGTATATGCGTCAGTATGCGCACATGCGTCTGCGCACCAACACGTTTGGCGCTGTCTTCCGCATCCGTCACAATATGGCCATCGCCATTCACAAGTATTTCCATGAGCACGGCTTCTATTATTTCAATGCGCCGCTCATCACGGCCAGCGACTGTGAGGGTGCCGGCGAGATGTTCCAGGTGACCACGCTCGATCTGGACCGTGTGGCCAAGAGCGGCCAGGTGGAGTACGACAAGGACTTCTTCGGCAAGAAGACCAACCTCACTGTCTCCGGACAGCTTGAGGGCGAGCTGGGCGCCACGGCGCTCGGTGCCATCTACACGTTCGGACCGACGTTCCGCGCAGAGAACAGCAACACGCCCCGTCACCTCGCCGAGTTCTGGATGGTTGAGCCTGAGGTGGCCTTCATGGACAAGGATGAGCTGATGGATCTCGAGGAAGACTTCATCAAGTATTGTGTGCAGTGGGCCTTGGACAACTGCAAGGACGACCTGGAGTTTCTCAACAAGATGGTCGACAAGACGCTTCTGCAGACCTTGGAGGGTGTGGTCAAGGAGAGCTTTGTGCGCCTTCCATACACCGAGGGCATCGAGATTCTGAAGAAGGCTGCAGCGGATGGCCACAAGTTTGAGTTCCCCATCACCGGTTGGGGCATGGATCTGGCCAGCGAGCACGAGCGCTATCTCGTGGAGGAGCATTTCAAGCGTCCTGTCATCATGACCGACTATCCTGCCGAAATCAAGTCGTTCTACATGAAGAAGAACCCCGACGGCAAGACCATGCAGGGTACCGACGTGCTCTTCCCCCGTATCGGCGAGATTATCGGCGGTTCGGTGCGTGAGGAGAGCTATGAGAAGTTGCTTGGCGAGATTGAGAGCCGTGGCATGCGTGAGCAGACCTATGACTGGTATCTTGACACGCGCAAGTATGGCTCATGCCCTCACGCAGGCTTCGGACTGGGCTTTGAGCGTCTCATCCTCTTCGTCACGGGTATGCAGAACATCCGCGATGTCATTCCTTTCCCACGCACGCCGAAGAACGCCGAGTTCTAACATCCTTTGCCCATAGGCACCACACTGTGCGTGCCTGTATGGGCAAAGCAAACTAAAAATAACGACAAGCCCCGAGCCAAAGGCCATTCAGTCCTTTTGGTTCGGGGCTTATTGTGTTGTCATAGAGCGAAGGTCTTCGAACCTACACCTCCTCCATTTTCCTCAATTTCCATCCGTCAAACTGCATGATAATCTTGTGCAACTGTGTGCCTTGGCGCAGTGCCTCCACGCGAGGGGCTGTTGCATAGCGCTTAATCTGTTCTTCGGCCTCAGCCCACTGCTTTTCAGCCCTTGCCTCGTGAGCCTCTGCCGTCTCGCCTTTCTCCTTCTTGGCAAGCAGTTTCAGTTCAAGAATATAACAGTGCTTGGAGGCATAATGCGTCAGGTTGGGCAAAAGGAAAAAGTCGCAGTAGCCGTGGCTCAACTCCAGTTCCGGTGCTGTATAGTAATAGTTGTTAAGATTGAGATAAGCCATGAAGAACCCCTGCAGGTTGCGTTCGCCCTCTATGGAGTCGCGCACAGACGACACCTTGGCATATGCATCAGCCATAAACTGCAATCCCTCGTGCCATTGGCCGTTGTAGGCCATGTCGTAATAATAGTCTGTCAGACGGTTGATGTCCAGTCGTGCTTTCTCCTCATACATCTCCAACAGATACTCATAGTACTGCTTGCGTACATTGTTGTTGGGTATGCCGAGCACCATCTTGTCGCCGCGTGTGCCTTTGATGGTGAGCATGCCATAATAGAAGAGCAGGCTGGGGAATATCAGCGGATCCGTAATTTTGTGGGCAGGGAAGGTCTCTTCCAGTTTTGCCACAATCTGCCCCGTCTCGGCAATGGTGCGTATGACTCCCTTGCGGTCGCCGTCAAGTTTGTCGAGTTGTATGAGTTTGCGCATCTTGTTGTAGTCGGTCTTTGTGTTCGGATCGATCATCTCCTTTGGACCCTGGCCGCGCTTTATGTAGTTGCGCAGATAATAGAGCACCATGTCGCAGTTGAACACTCGGCTCTGCGTATCCAGTGCCTCTTCGGCAAAACAGTAATTGTCGTACCACGGCTTCATCTCTTCGATGGCGGCCTCTATGTCGGCTTCGGAGCGAATTTTCCCGTTTTGCTGGTAATAGGTAAACATTTCGCGCACATCTTCGGTTGAGAAACCCAGCATTTGGTTGAAATCTTCCTTAGTGGAGATATGCCAGCCTATGTTGAAGCCGCTGGTCACGTCGTCGAGCGTCACAGGGCTGACGCCCGTGATGAAGATGCGTTCGAAGGTGCCCTTGAACTTCTTGAATAAATCGCGATAGAACCCCTCGGCATGCGTCATGGCCCAGTAGACATCTTCACCCTGCTCGTTGAGCACGGTGTTGGTGAAGTTGTCGTATTCGTCGATGATGAGATAGGTGGAGAGGTTACGTTTCTTCGATTCAGCATTGATAAGCACAAGTTTATCGGTAGCGTCCTCGGCTCCATATACTTTTGCTACAAATTCTTCAGAATAGTATTGGCGATAGGTGTCGACAAAACTATCCAGCATAACCGCACAGTAATGGTCGAATTTGTCTTCCAACTGCTCTATGGTGCCGCCCACCTGCGAGAAGTCGAGATGCATCACAAGAAATTTGCCCTGCAATGGAGTGGGGTGCTGGCCAATCCACAAGTCGCCGAACAATTTGTCAAACTTGTCTTTCCCGTTGATGTCATAATAAGCCTTGAGCATGCTAATGAAGATGCTCTTGCCAAACCTGCGCGGGCGGATGAAGAACAGATAACTGGCTTCTTCTTCCAATAGCGGCAAGTACATCGTCTTGTCAACGTAGTACATGTTGTCGCGTCGTAGTCTGCTGAAGTCTGATATGCCGTAAGGCACTTCCTTTATGCGCTTTTGTTCCATGGTTTCGGTAAATTTATTGTGGAGACGTGGCGTGTCTTGCTGCATGCTTTTACCCTTTATCTGTGCGTGTGTGTCTGCAGAGGTGGCATGTGTGCGTCTATTTGGCGTCGGTGAGCGTCAGCCCGTCGTCGGCGAGGGTGATGAGGCGCTTCTTGTAGAGGTCGCCCACGGCACGCTTAAACACCTTCTTGCTTACCTGAAACATCTGCTTGATGTCTTCGGGTGTGCTGTTGTCGTTCAGGGGACAGTGTCCGTCGTGGTCGCGTAGCCATTGCAGGAGTGTTTTGGAGAAGTCCATGGTCTGGCGACGGCCTGTGAGCTGGAGGCTGATGTCCAGCTTGCCGTCAGGGCGCAGGTTGAGCAGGTAGCCGTTCAGACGGTCGCCCGTGTGTATGGGTTGGAAGATCTGGTCTTTGTAGACCAGACCGCTGTATTTGTTGTCGACGATGACCTTGAAGCCCAGGTCGCTCTTCTGCCACACCAGAATCGGCAGGGGGCGTCCCGACTCCACACCCCTCGAGTTGCCGTCTTTGTTGGGCTGGCTGACCGACGGGAAGTCTTCGGGGCGAGCGGGAGTCATGAACTTGTCGACCTTGGCCGACGCTGCGATGCGGTAGCTTTCCTCATCCACATAGATGTAGACGATATAATGCTCGCCGATTTCCATGTGACGTTTCTGCTCGTGGAAGGGGCAGAAGACGTCTTTCATCAGTCCCCAGTCGAGGAAAGCGCCGTATTCGTTGACCCAGGTGCATTTCAGATAGGCAAAGTCGCCCACCTTGGCCAGCGGCTGTTCGGTTGTGGCGATGAGACGCTCGTCTTGGTCGAGGTAGACGAAGCACGTCACCTTGTCGCCTTCTCTTACACCTTCGGGCACATATTTGGCAGGCATGAGTATGTCGCCCTCGGCCCCTCCGTCGAGGAAGATGCCGAAAGTCTCCTTCCCACCGAACGCATGGGGGTTGGGGCGCTCGGCCAGTCGTGTCATGGTGAGGGTATTGTAGTCTCCTATCTTGATGGTGTTCATATTGCGGGTGGTGTGAGGTTGGCAGATGAGGATGTCTCGGTCTCGGGCAGGAGCAGGCCGTCCTTCATGTGGACGGTGCGGTCGGTGATTGCCGCCAGTTGTTCGTCATGGGTGACGATGACGAATGTCTGTCCGAACTTGTCGCGCAGGTCGAAGAACAGTTGGTGCAGTTCGGCCTTGTTCTTTGTGTCGAGGCTGCCCGAAGGCTCGTCTGCTAGGATCACCGCAGGCTTGTTGACCAGTGCGCGGGCCACGGCCACACGCTGCTTCTCGCCGCCCGACAGCTCGCTGGGCTTGTGGTTGGCGCGGTCGGCCAGCCCCAGGAACTGCAGCAGCTCTTCTGCGCGTTCTTTGGCTTCGCTTCGTCCTCTGCCGGCGATGAAGGCGGGAATCATGATATTCTCCAAGGCTGTAAACTCCGGCAGCAACTGGTGGAACTGGAAGACGAAGCCGATATGCTGGTTGCGGAAGTCGGAGAGTTTGTTGGTCGACAAGCTCGACACGTTTATGCCGTCTACGGTGACTGTACCGCTGTCAGGACGGTCAAGCGTGCCGATGATTTGCAGCAACGTGGTCTTGCCGGCACCCGAGGGGCCCACGACCGAAACGATCTCGCCCTTGTTGATGTGCAGGTCGATGCCCTTGAGCACCTGTAGGCTGCCGAATGATTTGGTGATACCTTGAATGTCTATCATAAGAATGTGTCTTTTTTCGTTTGGTGGCGCTGTGTGTAGCCGGTTGGTATATGCTTATTTCTTGAACCAATGCTTATGGTTCTGCAGCCAGTTGCTGATGGCCTCGTAAGCCGATTGCTCTTCCGTGTGTTGTGGCTGGGCAAAGGTCATGGTAGTCTTGTCGTCGCCAAACTGGTCGGGGAAGATGATCATGAGATTCTTTCCCGTGAAGTGTTTGGTGATTTCCTCGGGCAGTTTGTCCTGTGCGTTCTTGTACGACACGGTGCCTTTGCGGGCCGTCACCACCACAAACAGGTGGTCCTCCTGTATGGTGCTGGCCAGCTTGGGCATCTCGTTCCAGTGCTCCATCGAGAGGTATTCGGCACGCATCTCGGCGTGGTGGTTGCGCACGTATTCGCTGATCATCATCAGAGTGTCGCCGCGTCCGTGGAAGAGGATGCGGCACTCCAGGTTCTCGGTCAGCCGCGCCAGACGTTCCAGCCAGCGGTAGAAGCCTGGTTCGTATTGTGCCCGGGAAGGCACCGCCACCTCGATGCGGCGCAGGGTGGACAGCGGATGGTGCAGTCGCGCCATGATGATCTGGCGGTTGAGGCCGTTGAACAGGCTTTGGTGGAACTGCCCCCAGAACTTCGGTGATACGCTGGCGTGCATGTGCATGCCGATGATGATCTCCGACGCCTGGAACTCCTTGAATGCGTGCTTGATGCCATTGGCGATATTGGCGGCCACGCGCACTTGTGTCTGCAACTTCACATCGGATCCTGCGGCGTACTGCGTGACTTGCTCCAGCAGACGATGTCCCTGTTCTTGGTTGGCCCGCATGTTCTCGTCGTCATAGACCACGTTGAGCGCCATGATGCCGCGGTTGAGCTTGGGGTTGCGCATCATGATGGCCAAGGCTGTCAGTTCGTTGGCGTATTCGGGATATTTCACGGGCACGAGGATACGTTCATCGTCGCGCTTCTCTTCGCTGTGTGCCGTGTCATTGTCGCGCACGATGATGCGTTGCGCAGCCCATTCTGTTACGATGGATGAGATGATGCAGGTGAAGAGGATCATGATGACCACGCCATTGAGCATCCCCTCGTCCACGAGCGGGTGGCCACTGGCATCCTTGAGGTTCATGCCCACCATAACCATGGCGATGGCGCCTGCCGCATGGGCGGATGTCAGGCCGAACATCATGTGCCCCGATGAGATGGGCATGCGGAACAGCGTGCAGGCAACGTGTGCCGCCAGTCCCTTGCCCAGGGTGCCGAAGAGCACGATGCAGAACACCACCCAGATGATGGTTCCGCCGGCAAACAGCAGCCGCAGGTTGATGAGCATGCCCACGCCGATGAGGAAGTAGGGTATGAAAAGTGCGTTCCCGATGAACTCAATGCGGTTCATCAGGGGTGACACGTGTGGGATGTAGCGGTTGAGGATGAGGCCAGCGAAGAAGGCTCCGAGGATGCCTTCCAGCCCCACCAGGTTGGCCAGGGCCGCGCAGAGGAAGAGCATGGCCATGACAAAGATAAACTGCATCACGGCGTCGCTGTAGCGCCGCAGGAACCAGCGGGTGAGACGGGGCACCACAAAGATGAGTCCCGCGCAGTAGGCGGCAAACTTCACGGTGAACCACAGCCAGAATATAGTCGAGCCGCCTCCCTCGTGGGCCGACACGATGGCGGCCACGATGATTAGCGAGATGAGCAGACTGAGCATGGTGGAACCCACGCTCAGCGTCACGCTGGGCTTGCGCTGCAGGCCGTAGCGGGCCACGATGGGGTAGGAGACCAGCGTGTTCGATGCCATGATGCATCCCAGGAGCAGGGCGGCCGCTGCGCTGTAGCCCAGCAGGCCGACGCCCATGAAATAGGTCATCGTGAAGGGGATGAGGCACGTGAGCAGGCCGAAGACCACGATACGGTGCTTGTGTTTCTTCACGCCGTCCATGTCCATCTCCAGCGATGCAAGGAACATGATGTAGTAGAGTCCCACGCGTCCGAACAGTTCGAAGGATGCGTCGCGTTCCAGGATGTTGAGCCCATACTGTCCGACGACCACTCCGGCCAGCACCATACCGATGATGTGCGGTATGCGCAGTTTGCCCATGATGATCGGGGCAAAGAGGATGATCAGCAGCACCACAAAGAAGATGAGTGTGGGGTCGGTGATGGGGAAGTATGAGGCTATGTTCGGCATGCCGTGGATGGTACCTTTGTTGATGTATGCAAAGTTACTGATTTTTTCCGAAAGTCATGTGTCATTGGTGTGCGAAAAGCAAGTGCCGCATGGACAGACGGAGCGTAAATGGTGTCCGTCCGGCCATGCGGCACCTGTTCTGTATGCTGTGCGGGGTCAGAACTTCACCTTGTAGCTTAGTCCCAGGATGTGCATGTTGCGGCTCTCGTCGTCGTCATCCTCTCGGTTGTCCTGGTAACGGTAGTAGATCCCGAGCTTCTGGCCCTTGATGAAGGCCCAGTTGAGTCCCACGGTGTAGCGCACCTTTTCCACATTCCAGCAGTTGTAGAGCTCCACGTTGGCGTATGGTTCCACGTCGAGCCCTTTCTTGTCGTACGACACTTGCAGGCGGCTCCGCAGCACGTTCTTGCCCTTTCCGCTGTAGGTCTTCTGCTTGCCGTCCCAGTCCTCGTCGTCGAAGTCGTAGCGCTGTGCGATGGTCTTTTCCGGGCGGTAGGTGTATTGCCAGCGTTCACGCAGGTCCAGTTTCCAGTTGCCAAAGCCCACATCACCTGTGAGGTCGACATTGATGCGGTGGCGCGGGCCCCAGTAGGATGCCAGCTTGTTCACCTTGCCGTAGTTGGCCTTGTCCGGGTCTTCGTCGTGGTAGGTGTATTTGTCGGTGTGGTTGTAGATGAAGGTGTAGCCCACGCCGGCTTTCAGCCATTTCGTCAGCTTGTATTCCCCGGAGAGGCCCACCGACCAGCGGCTGTTCTGCTTCAGGTTGTCGGCCGTGCGGTATTCCGCCTCCAGCTCTACGCTGGCTTTCTTGGAGAGTTTCTTTTGAGCGGAGATGTCGGTCCATATGCCGAAATCATCGCTGGTCTTCGGTTCCTTTTGTGCCGATGCCATGAGGGATATGGCCAGGAAGGCGAGGGTCAGTATTGCTTTTGTTTGCATGATGGTGAGGTTTGTTGATTAGTGGATGGTCGTCTCAAGAGGCAAATTGCTTGCGGTCCTCGTTGTTGAGGCGGATTTTTTGGTCCAGGTCGCCGTCGCTTGACGAGGCCGTGTAGTACACCTTGAGCATGGCCATGTCGCGCAGGAAGTCGACGCTGCCCACCTCCACGCGCAGGATGTGTATGCCCAGTCGTCTGGTGAGGTCTTCCAGCAGTTCCTCGCGCTTGTCGGGTGTGATGAGGTCTATGCGGTCGTATTGCACCAGCTTGGCAGGCTCTTGCTTCAGCCTTGCCTCGCTGACCCATATGCACATGATTACGATGAGGTTGGTGGCGATGAGCTCCACGACGCTCACGCTGTTGGCGATGGCGTTGACCACCGACAGGGCGATGATGACAAACATGTAGGTCATCTCTCTGACGGGCATGGCGTCGGTGCGGTATCGCATGATGGAGAAGATGCCGAAGAGTCCGATGCCAATGCCGATGCTGGTCTTGGCTTTGAGGTCTTCGAGCACGAAGATCATGAAGTAGACCAGGAAGAAGATGGCCACACTCATGAGCAGGAACGAGAAATAGAAGTCGCGACGGTGGCTCTTCTTGTAGTAGAGACGGTCAACGATGACCCATGTGACGATCATCAGGATAACAAAGCGGATGATCATCAGGGGGAAGTTGGGTGAGAATGTAAAACTGAATATATTCATGTCAAAGGTTGGTTTTTCTGTGAGTAGTGTGTGGGGGTGCCGGGGTTAGTTGCCCATCATCTTGGCGATGGTCCTCAGCCGGGGCTTGATGCGGTTGTGGCGTAGCGTGTCGTCGGTGAGGGCCGACCCGATGAGATACTTGCTGAAGCCCATGGGCTTGATGCCCAGTTGCATGAGCGACTTGAGGATGGGGCTTGGCTGCAGACCGTCGCGCTTGAGCTCCACGATGACGATGTCACCCATGTCCTGGTGTCTTCCGGTCACGATGTTGTCAAACATCAGGTCGAAATCGATGGTGAGCCGCTCTGTCTTCAGCTTGTTGACCAGCGTGACGCGGTTGAAATGGTTCTCCACCTTCTCGGTGAGCAGCGTGGGGTCGTAGCCCAGGTTGGCGGCCAGAAACTCGTCGTAGGCCTGGCTGTTGTCGTCTTGCGGGACGAATGCGATGTCGTGTTGTGGGTCTCTGGGATCGAAGCCGAGCATGGTGATGCGCTTTTTTCTTGTGCGTCCGTGGTTGTTTTTGGTCTTCACTTCCAGGAAGTTGAGCCCCGAGTTCACATACGACCTGATGCGTAGTTTCTGCCTGTTGGTGTGCCCGGTCTCGTGGCGTCGGTACATGGCGCAGTCGGGTGTGTCGAAATAGACAGTGTAATAAGGTGCTATGCGTTCGCCCTTGATGTCTTGCACGCGGTAGTCGTCCTGCGCCAACAGCAGGAGCTCGCGCAGCATGGGCTTCGTGGTGACGAACTTGGTGTCTGTACGGTTCATCAATCGTATGCCGCTCATTTCATCGAGCGTGATGGGCTCGTAGTGGCTTAGGATTTCGGTCATCTGTAACAGTTTTTAGTTAAACGTTACAAAGTTAATACAAAATGTGACAAGCGGCAAGCGAAATGATGGAAAAGTTGCAGAATTGCGGTGGGTTGTGCTATTCTTGTAAGTAAATGTGTCGGTATGCAAGGAGCCGGT
Organism: bacterium; assembly: GCA_963644485.1. Lineage (GTDB taxonomy): Bacteria > Bacteroidota > Bacteroidia > Bacteroidales > Bacteroidaceae > Prevotella. The sequence goes on from CAVIOP010000027.1 coordinate 13,102, forward strand.
GGGAGAAGGGCGGCTTGTCCCTTCTCCCACCGGCTCCGGTGAGTATGCTGTTTTGTTACGCTTATTTCCTGATGTCGCCCTTGCTGACGAGGTATTCGGCAATCTGCACGGCGTTGAGAGCTGCGCCCTTGCGGATCTGGTCGCCTGTGAGCCACAGGGTGTTGCCCAGGTCGTCGGCCAGGTCCTTGCGGATGCGTCCCACGAACACATCGTCCTTGCCTGCACTCTCCAGCGGCATGGGGTAGACATAGTTTTGCGGGTCATCGACGACGGTCACGCCGGGAGCTGTCGCGAGGGCCTCGCGGATGGCCTCCACGCTGACGGGCTGCTCGGTCTCAAACCATACGCTCTCCGAGTGGGAGCGGAGCGAGCTGACCCTGACGCAGGTGGCCGATGTGCGGACATCGCTGTGCATGATCTTGCGTGTCTCGTTGAACATCTTCATCTCCTCCTTGGTGTAGTCGTTGGGCGTCATCTTGTCAATCTGCGGGATGACGTTGTAGGCCAGTTGGTGGGGGAACTTGTTGATGGTCGACACGTGCCCCTGCTCCAGCATCTCCTTGTATTGCTGCTCGAGCTCTTTCATGGCTGCCGCTCCTGCGCCCGAAGCACTCTGGTAGCTGGCGATGTGCACCTTTCGGATGTGCGACAGCTTGTCGATGGGGTTGAGCACCACCACCATCATGATGGTCGTGCAGTTGGGGTTGGCTATGATGCCGCGCGGACGGTTCAGCGCGTCCTCGGCGTTCACCTCGGGCACCACGAGAGGCACATCCTCGTCCATGCGGAAGGCGCTGGAGTTGTCAATCATCACGGCACCATACTTGGTGATGGTCTCCGCAAACTCCTTGCTCGTGCCGGCCCCAGCCGATGCCAGGGCGATGTCCACGTCCTTGAAGTCGTCGTTGTGTTGCAGAAGCTTCACCTCGTAGTCTTTTCCGCGGAAGTTGTATTTGCTTCCGGCGCTTCGGCTTGAGCCGAACAGCACGAGGTCGTCCAACGGGAAATTGCGCTCGGCGAGGATGCGGAGCAGCTCCTGGCCCACGGCGCCACTGGCACCGACAATAGCTACTTTCATAATCTTTTCCTTTCTCTTGTTTGTGATTATGGCTGCAAAATTACAATTTTCCTTTCAATAATTTACTATAATCGCGATATTTTCAACAGATTATTAGCAGAAAAGGGCGGCAATCCGTTGCTTTGACTGTTTCCAACTTGTTTTTTCCCCGTCACTTACCGGAAGCGTCCAGGTTCTTGTCTTTCCCTTCCGATGCCAGGGCCTGGTGACGGATGTTTTTTTCGTTGGGTTGCTTTTTTCCCGTCTGTCAGGCCTGTTCTCCCGTGCTTTTTGCTTACCTTTGTGCCAGTAAACAGTTGACTACCTATGACCACACGATGTTTTTCCTTGATGATGTTGCTCTTTGCGAGCTTGTTTTCACCCCTTTTGCTCCATGCACAGACAGTCCCCATAGTAGGATGGGATGCGCGTAGCCTGACGGTCGATGGTCGTCGGGTGGTGCCTGTGATGGGCGAGATACACTATTCGCGCCTGCCAGCCGACGAGTGGCCCACGGCCATCCGGCGGATGCGCGAGGGAGGCGTGACCCTTGTCGCCACCTACGTTTTCTGGAACCATGTGGAGGAGATTGAGGGTCAGTACGACTGGAGCGGACAGCGCAGTCTGCGCCGTTTCCTGGAGTGTTGCCAGGAAGAGCACATGCCCGTGGTGCTGCGCGTGGGGCCTTTCTGCCATGGCGAGGCGCGCTGTGGCGGCATACCCGACTGGGCGCTGCGCCGTGTCAAGAAGACGCGTGTGGAAAGCGACGAGTGGCTTGCCCTGGTGACACGCTTCTACCGCCAGATCTTCACCCAGGTGCAAGGCTTGCAGTGGAAGGACGGCGGTCCCGTGGTGGGTTGCCAGTTTGACAACGAATACCGCGGGCGTGCCAGTTATCTGCTGGCGCTGAAGCGGATAGCCGCCGGCATCGGCTTCGATATGCCCCTCTACACCCGTACCGGATGGCCCGAACTGAGCACGCCTGTGCCCTACGGCGAGTTGCTTCCGCTCTATGGCGACTATGCCGACGGCTTTTGGGAGCGCAGCCTCCAGCCCGCGGCTGGCAATTACTGGCGTGCTTTCTTTTTCCAGCCCTCGCGCGACCATCAGTCGATTGCCACCGAACAGTTGAACTATACAGACACTGTGGCGACCGGTGCTGCACAGGCATACCCTTATTTCACCTGCGAGCTGGGCGGAGGCATGATGACAGCCTATCACCGCCGGCCTTACATGTATGCCGACGATGCCTATGCGCTTGCCGTGGTGAAGCTCGGCTCGGGCAGCAATCTCCTGGGCTACTACATGTATCATGGCGGTACCAACCCCGATGGCAAGTTGACCACGCTCAACGAGAACCAGCGGACACCGGCCACCAACCACAATGACTTGCCTGTGAAGACCTACGATTTCCAGGCTCCGCTGGGCGAGTTTGGTCAGCGTGGCGACACCTATTACCGCTTGCGTCCGCTCCATCTCTTCATGCACGATTTCGGCGAACTGTTGGCACCGATGGATGCCTGCTTCCCTGCCACACCAGCCCCACGGCAGGGTGATGACAGTTGGCTGCGCTACAGCCTGCGCCTCTCGGCCGATGGGCGGAGCGGCTTCGTGTTCTTCAACAACTATGAGCGTCTGCAGCATCTGACGGCCAAGCAGTCCGTCCGCTTTGAAGGGACACCGTCCGGCAGCTTTCCGCATGCGCTCACCATTCCCGCCGGTGCCATCGGTGTCTTGCCTGTGGGAGTGTGCGGCCTGCGGTGGGCCACTGCCCAACTGGTGGCCCAGCGCGACGGCAAGATCTATCTCATGCAGATCGACGGTCTGCCTGTTGACGTGGCCTTCGACGACGGCCGGGTGATGCGCCGTGTCAAGCCCCGTGGTCTCGGGCGACCCATCCACAAGAATTATTACCTGCTCACGCGCCACGAGGCAGAACGCCTCTTCCTGGCCGCTGAGCCAGTGGAGGCCGCTGAGCCGGTCTTATATAATAAGGTGAAGGATGCCGGCCCCTTGCGCACCATCGAGAAGGGCGTGCAGGGCGTGGCCATGGAACCGACCGATGCCGACTTCCTTCAGGCCGCCGTCTATGACATCACTCTCCCTGCCGACCGCCATCGCCTGCTCGACATCGACTATCGGGGCGACTGTGCGCGTCTCTATGCCGACGGCAAGCTCGTGGCCGACAACTTCTACAATGGCCGCCACTTCCAGTATGGCTTGTGGCGCCTGCCCGAGGGTACCGCGCGTCTTGAGTTGCGCATCCTGCCCCTGCAGGCCGCCGAACCCGTCTACCTGCCCCAGGAGGCCGACACGACACCCGGCGAAGCCGTCAGTGCCATGCGCCTGCTGGCGCCATAGCCATCGGTTGGCCTGCAAAAACGAAACTGCGATAAGCCGCCGGGTAGCATTTCTCCCGACCGCTTATCGCAGTTTTGTTTTGTCATTTGCCTCAATTTAGTCCTTCAGACACCCGATAGGCACCACATACACACCATCCTTACGCTGTATGGCATACTTCGTAGTGCCCGTAAGTATCATAAGGAAAGAGGGTGCTTTCATCTTTGTGGTGTCAATCTTAGAAGCAAGGAGTTTCAGGTTTTTCGCTCCATCTTCTATATTTTTCTCACCGCCCAACTTTATTTCTATCAGTCCATAGCTTCCATTTTTCAAATGCATGACGGCATCACATTCCAAACCGTTGCTATCACGATAGTGATAGATAGAGCCTTCCAATGCATCTGCATATACTCTCAAGTCTCTGACACACATCGACTCGAAGAACAGCCCCATCGTGCTAAGGTCGTTAATGAGATCATTAGGACCTACACCCAATGCAGCTACTCCGATAGACGGATCAGAGAAATACCGAGTCTCAGAACTTCTTATTGCAGTCTTGCTACGCAAGTTCGGATTCCATGCTAGAGAATCTTCCAATACAAATATCTTTTTCAATGCATCTATATATGAGGCTATTGTAAGGCGGTTTGCAGTAACTGCATCGTTGTTATCAATGTCCGCACAAATGGTATTGACAGATATTTGGGCGCATTGATTTCTTGCGATGGAACGCAGAATTCTTTTCGTCCGCTCTGCATCACGCTTCACATTGTCAACACGAGATATGTCGTTGTTGACGACAGCCTCATAATATCTGTATGCCATATCCAATGCGACTTCTTTGTTGATGGTAGTGGCTCTTGGCCAACCTCCACGGCAAATGAGCCATGCAATGGAGTCTATATTGAGCTTGTTTGTTCCGAAAATATCGGCATTTGGGTTACTGAACAGTTCGTTCAAACTGACTTCTCCAGTAGACTCTCCCGACTCGTAGAGACTCATGGTTCTCATTGTCAGCCATGCAAACCTGCCAGTGCCAGAGTGGTGTATCTTCTCCGTATCGGCAGGAACGGCAGAACCTGTGAAGATAAACTGTCCTTCTTCGTCTCTGTGGTCAACTTCAAATCGAGCTGCATCCCAAAGTTGTGGAGCAAGCTGCCATTCGTCTATCAGACGTGGTGTAGCACCTGCAAGAAGTTTCTTTGGTGAAAGACTTGCCAACTCGACATTTTGTTCCATATACTCGGGATCATCCATATACACGACACTTTTAGCCTGTTGCTCGGCCGTTGTTGTCTTGCCACACCACTTTGGACCTTGTATCAGAACTGCGCCCACTCCCATAAGTCTGCGACTTAACATATTGTCTGCTATGCGAGGTCTGTATTGCTTCATGTTTCTTGTCGTTTAGATTATGGATGCAAAATTAGCTAAAAACTATTGGAAATGAATAACTTTTTATTTCTTTTATACAAGATGAGACGATTTTGTTATACAACTTATTGTGCTTTTATTATACCAAATGGGGATAATTCGCTATACTAAATATAGACATTTCATGTATTCAACATTGTGAAATGTGTGCAAATCGAACGGAAAAGCGATATGAGAATCTTGCTTGGAAATTCTCATATCGCTTATATTCAAAGTGCTAAGCCATACGGGCTCTGCGCAGGGTGATCAATGCTTGTCCTTGTTCAACTGGAAGTCGGTGGCCGAGAACCATGTGCCGTCGAAATGGCTCTTGGTGATCCCCGGTACGGAGGTCACGCCATACCTGACACGCCCTGTAGAGGTCTTGATGTCCTTGATCTCCACCTTGCACCATCCATAACCGTTGCCGTTGTTGGCCTCGGCAATCTTGGTGAGCAGGCGTGGCGTGCGGTCGTCCGTCTCCTGGGTGGCTTGCCAGGCCTCTTGCCACAGTGTGCCGCCCGTGTTGCCCTCGGCCGGGATCTCTGCCAGGTAGGTCTTGCCGTCGGCCAGGGCATAGATGAAGGCGCCTGGGCCGTCAGCGCGCACGATGGCTGTCAGCGTGTAGTTGCCGTTCTCCAGGGTGCTGTCGGTGCGCTCCATGCGGTAGAGTTGTTCACCGCCCTCATTGAAGCTGTCGAGGTAGCGCTTGCCCGGGTTGCCCGTGTAGTATTCGCCCAGAGACGTGTATCGGTCGTTGCAGTTGTCGCCCTGCAGCAGCATCCAGCCGTTAGCTTTCAGGAAATCCCATTCGTCATCGTCGACGAATATGCCGTTGTGGGTGTTGTTCCTGAGCCATGTGTCGAGTTCTTGCTGGCTTTTCCGTTGCGACTGTTCACTCAGCTCCGTTACGATGATGGTGCCGCAGGCCATCGTTCCTGTGAGCGAGGCGACGAGCAGCAGGGCCAGGGCAAGCCGTCCGCCCGTGGTGAGGCCGGGCTTAGGATTGTTGCGCGAGCGGAGGTTATAGGCCAGTCCGTAGACCATGAGCCCGATGAACACCAGGAAGCTCGCCACTCCGATGGTGCCTACCCAGGGATGTTGCGTCCAGGTGAAGGTGAGGCCGGTGTCGTCGAAGATCGCCAGTGAGGGCATGAAGAGCAGCAACAGCAGCATCACGAACAGCCACAGGCATCCCAGCACCACCGCTGCGGCCACCAGCCACACCGTCAGTTTCACACCGAAGACGATCATTTCGCCGATGGTCGAGAGGCACCCGGCATGCTGGCGGGGTTGCGGCTGCGTCTGGCTGACGCTGTCGGCCGTCACCTCTTCGGCAATGTTTTGCGGGTTCACGTCACGCCCGTTCATGCGCAGGCGGTCTTCCGGGCTGCAGGCAGGCGGCAGCGTGATGCACAAGATGAAGTAGGCCACGATCCAGCAGAGCATGATGTGCGGCAGCTCGCAGATGGCCAGGATCAGCGGTGTGACGATGGCCCCGAGCCGCCACCAGGTCACGTCGCCTCCGTAATAGTGTGCCAGGCCTGCCATGACACCCGCCACCTTCTTGTCGTTGGTGTCGCGGTAGAGACGTTTTCCGGGCCTGAGCAGCGTTCGCTTCAGCTGTTCGATGATGGATGAGGCTGTAGTCTTGTTGCCGTCCGTCTCCTCGCTGTCGTCCATCTGCTGGGGGTTACCCATGCGGCCGATGATGTCCTGCACGTCGCTGATGTCGATGGCCGCCTTGCCCGCTGCCACCACTTCGTCGAAGAGTTCGGCGATGCGCGCCTCGATGTCGTCCACGATTTCGTGGCCGCCATCCTTGTCGGCAAAGTAGTTGCGGAGCGAGTCCTCATATTGTTTCAGCAGGTTATAGGCGTCCTCGTCGATGGCGTAGAGGCGTCCCTGCATGTTGATGGTGATGTTCTTTTTCATGGTTGGGCGTTTTGTTGTTGATGTTTGTTCTTCAGATAGTTCACGGTGTTGGCAATCTCGAACCAGGCCTCGTCGAGCTCGTGGAGTGTCTGGCGTCCCAGGTCGGTCAGCTCATAGTATTTGCGGGGAGGGCCCTGTCGGCTTTCCTCCCAGTGGTATTGCAGCAAGCCCTCGTTTTTCAGACGGCTGAGCAGCGGGTAGAGCGTTCCCTCCACCACGAGCAGTTCGGCCTCCTTGAGCGAGCGGATCACGTCGGAGGTGTAGGCCGGCTGTCCGTCGAGTAGCAGCAGGATGCAGTATTCGAGCATCCCCTTGCGCATCTGCGATTTGGAGTTGTCTTTCTTCATGTCCGTTTGGATTTAGGATGATTTCACGATGCAAAAGTATTGAAAACTTATGTACCTTGCAACACATAGTACCTGTTTTATGTGTTTCTTAACGTATATTCATGATTGATAACACTGTTAAACACATGTATTCCAGGTTTTTGATCAGTGCATGAAGACACGCTGTCTGTGGCGGCCGAAAGGCTGACGGCTGTACGGGAGGTGCGTTCTGCTTGCAGGCCCGGCGGGTGTTGTCAGTTGTCGTGGTTGGCATGGTGGTTGCGAAATGTCGTTTAATTTCTGAAAAAACAGCCCTCTCCGGGAGTCGTGTTCTAGCCTGAATGATTCATAGAGCACGATGATGTGTGGTGCCTTCGGCCCCTTTTGGTTTAACATTAATCTCCATTAATCTACCATTAATCTCTCATTAATCTCCATCTGGCGCAAAAGATTAATGAAAGATTAACAAGAGATTAAAGAAGAAAGATTAACGAGAGATTAATGGTCTATTAATGATGATTAATGTTAAAAGAAAGAACGATGGGGGTGTTTGGCGGTGCCTTCGGCACCTTTTTGTTTAACATTAATCTCCCATTAATCTCCCATTAATCTTTTTACAACGCGTGAGCCAAAGCGGGCTGAACAACGTTTGCGTGAGCAGCGGGCTGAAAGCCCAGCAATTACCTAG
>CAVIOP010000028.1:0-20726 GCA_963644485.1 bacterium
CAAACTTTTTGACCAAAAAACACGACATTCCCTTTCCCCAGTTTTATACGACAATAGAGACAATAGGCGCACTATAATAAAGATATTCAAGCGGATTTACAACCCTTAGCCATAAAAATGTGGCGTAGGCCAAACGCTCACACCACATTTTTTGTATCTTTGCAGTAATGAAATCATTACGCGAACTATATAGGATCGGCAAGGGCCCTTCGTCGAGCCACACCATGGGACCGCAGAAGGCCGCACAGATATTTGCCGGACAAAACAAGGACGCACAGTCATTCCATGTGACGCTCTACGGAAGCCTGGCCGCCACGGGCAAGGGACACATGACCGACGTGGCCATCGTGGAAGTGCTCCAACCCATAGCCCCGGTGACCATCGAGTGGAAGCCCACCGTGTTTCTGCCCTACCATCCCAACGGCATGACCTTTGAGGCCAACCGCAGCGACGGACAGCCCAGCACGACATGGACGGTCTACAGCATCGGCGGCGGCGCGCTCTCCGAGGGCGGGCAACCCACAGGCGTGCTGCCCACATCGACAGACATCTACCCGCTGACAAAGCTCAGCGACATACAACGGTGGTGCGATGACCACGGGCGCGCCTACTGGGAGTATGTCAAGGAGTGTGAGGACGACAGCATCTGGGACTACCTGCAAGAAATCTGGGAGGCCATGAAGCATAGCGTGGAACGGGGCATCGACCAGGAGGGCGTGCTCGCCGGACCGCTCAACCTGCAGCGCAAGGCTTCCACCTACTATGTCAAGGCCAAAGGCTACCGCCAGAATCTCCAGACACGCGGTCTGGTGTATGCCTACGCACTGGCCGTGAGCGAGGAGAACGCTTCGGGCGGCACCATCGTCACAGCGCCCACGTGCGGTTCGTGCGGTGTCATGCCAGGCGTGCTCTACCACTTGGCCAAAGGCCATGAGTTCACCGACCGCAAGATTCTGCACGCACTCGCCACCGCAGGCCTCATCGGCAACATCGTGAAGGAGAACGCCAGCATCTCAGGTGCCGACGTGGGATGCCAGGGAGAGGTGGGCACCGCGTGTGCCATGGCCTCGGCAGCGGCCTGCCAACTCTTCGGAGGCAGTCCGTCGCAGATAGAGTATGCCGCAGAGATGGGACTGGAACACCACCTCGGCATGACGTGCGACCCCGTGTGCGGACTGGTGCAGATTCCCTGCATCGAGCGCAACGCCTTTGCCGCCACGCGCGCCCTTGATGCCAATCTCTACGCCTCGTTCAGCGACGGCAAGCATCGCGTCAGCTTCGACCGCGTGGTGGCAGTGATGAAACAGACCGGCCACGACCTGCCCTCGCTCTACAAGGAGACAGGTGTCGGCGGACTGGCCGCACAGCCCCTGCTCTGACCCCAACGCCCACACGGGCACCAATCACCAAGAACACATGCGCAAACTCCCATTTCTAGTCTTCCTGCTCATCGCCGCACAAGTGGTCGTCATGTCGTGCCGCATGGCTCCCTCACAGGACAATGGCGACACCGTGGCCGCCAAAGAATTCTATCCGCCCGACACGGCCGCACTGCACAAGGCGGCTGCCAAAGACAGCTCTCTGAAACCTATCGCCGACAGTGCCGACATCTTCGTCATCGGACCAGCCTCCACGCGACATGAGGTGCAGCTGCTGAGCTTCCCCTCTCGGCGCGACTCGGCAGTCTATGCCAAGAGCCGCCACATCCGTGTACGCGGAAATGCCGACATAGGCCATGTTGTGCGTGCGGTGTTCTTCACCACGTCCAAGGGCGACACGCTGGTGACCCGCATCACCGAACTGAAGCAGGACGTTGCGGGCGCACAATGACTGACATCATCAAGGCACTAACTTTTTTACCAACGCATAGTATATTTTTTCAGAAATCTTGCGTGGGCATGCTTGTTTTTTCAGTAACTTTGAAACCAACAAGAACATCATGCCTATGCCTATCCAATCTTTTGAAGAGCTAACCGCTCACCTGAAAAAACGAGGCACCGAAAAGAGAGTGGCCGTGGTCTGTCCCGACGACGATGCAACACGGCAAGCCCTGGCTGCCGCCCAACGCGACGGCATCGCCTCACCGCTTTTGTTTCGCGCCGATGATCCCGCCGAGGCGGCTGCCCAAGCAGTGGCAGCCGTGCGCCAGGGAAAGGCCGATGTGCTCATGAAGGGATTTGTCAATACCGACGTGCTGCTCCGCGCCATGCTCAACAAGGAGGCCGGACTCCTGCGCAAAGGACGTGTCATGACCCACATCGCCGTCGCACAAATGCCCGGCTATCACAAGCTGCTGCTCTTCACCGACGCAGCCGTCATCCCCTATCCCACCCACGAGCAACGGATAGCGCAAGTGTCGTATACCGTGCAGTTGTGCCACAGCCTAGGCATCGGGCTGCCACGCCTGTCACTCATCCACTGCTCGGAGAAGGTCGACACCAAGCACTTCCCTTACACCGCCGGATACGGCCGAATCAAGGAAATGGCCACACAGGGATCCTTCGGGTCCTGCATCGTCGACGGGCCACTCGACCTGAAGACCTCATGCTCACCCCACGGCATGGCCGTGAAACACATCAGCTCGCCTGTCGGCGGAGATGCCGATGCCCTCATCTTCCCCGACATCGAGGCAGGCAATCTGTTCTACAAAACCATCACGCTCTTCTGCCAAGCACGTACTGCCGGTGTGCTGCAGGGCACCGATGTGCCCGTAGTGCTTCCCTCGCGCGGCGACTCAGCAGAAGCCAAATACCTGAGCCTATGCCTCGCGTGCTTGTTGTAAATCCCGGGTCCACCTCGACGAAGATTGCTGTCTTCGATGACCACCAGCCGTTGTTTGTGACCGACATCGCGCACGACTTGCAGGAACTGCGCCGGTTTCCCACCGTCATGGACCAGTTTGACTTCCGCCGGCAACTGGTGCTCCAGGAGCTGGCGGCGCGCGGCATCGCCCTGCGCTTCGACGCCGTCATCGGGCGCGGCGGACTGGCACGCCCCGTGAAGAGCGGCACCTATCCCGTCACGCCCACCATGATTGCCGAAGAGCGCGCCTGCGAACACCAGCACGCCTGTGACCTGGGATGTATCATCGCCTACTCCATCGCCAAGGACATACCAGGCTGCCAGGCGTTCATCGCAGACCCAGGCACCACCGATGAACTGGCGCCCGAGGCGCGCATCAGCGGTTCGCCGTTGTTGCCGCGTATCTGCATCTGGCACGCACTCAACCAGAAGGCTATCGCACGGCGTTACGCACGCGAGCACGGCACCCGCTATGAAGACCTCCGCCTCATCATCTGTCACCTCGGCGGCGGCATCTCCATTGCCGCACACGACCACGGACAGGCCATTGACGCCAACAACGCCCTCGACGGCGAAGGCCCCTTCTCGCCCGAACGTGCCGGGTCATTGCCCGCTGCAGCGCTCATCCGTCTCTGCTTCAGCGGCCAGCTCACCGAGGCCGAACTGCTGAAGCGGGTGGCCGGACAAGCCGGGCTGACCGAACACCTAGGCACCAACAATATGCAGGAAGTGGTGCGCCGCATCGAGAACGGCGACGACCATGCGCACCTCATCGTCGACGCCATGGTGTGGCACACGGCCAAGGCCATCGTCTCCGAGGCCGCCGTGCTCTGCGGACCGCCCGATGCCATCATCCTCACGGGCGGCGTGGCCCACGCCGACTACGTGGTCACGCGTCTCAGGCGACGCATCGGCTGGCTGGCTCCCGTGGCGGTCTATCCCGGACAGGATGAGATGGCGGCATTGGCGGAGAATGCGCTGACGGCTCTCCGGGACCGAAAGACGCACAAGACAGACTGACAAGCGCCTCCGGACAGAAAAGAAGGGCGGCCGGCCGACACCAGATGTTTCTGGATGTCGGCCGACCGCCCTTCGGGTTTCCCGTCGTCAGATGTCAGGTGTGCAGCACCATGCCACTGGAACGGCTATGCTTTCTTGTCGTAGGCGTGCTTCGGATAGTCGACGGTATAGTGCAGTCCACGGCTCTCCTTGCGCTCAATGGCCATGCGGGTGATAAGGTATCCCGTGTTGATCATATTGCGAAGCTCGCAAAGGTCGCGCGAAATCTTCACACGCTTGAAGAGGGCCTCTGTCTCCTCGTAGAGCAGGTCGAGACGGTCCCAGGCACGCTTCAGGCGCAGGTCGGAGCGCACGATGCCCACGTAGTTGCTCATAACCTCACCTACCTCTTTGTTGGCTTGGGTGATGAGCACATGTTCCTCGTTGGTGAGCGTGCCCTCGTCGTTCCACTCGGGCACCTTGTCGTTGAAGTCATACTCGTCGACATGCTCCAGAGAGTGCTTGGCAGCCGCGTCCGCGTAGACCACCGCCTCGATGAGCGAGTTGCTGGCCAGGCGGTTGCCGCCGTGCAGACCGGTGCACGAACACTCACCCAAGGCATAGAGGCGCTCAATGCTTGAGCAACCATTGAGGTCGACCTTGATGCCGCCACACATATAGTGGGCAGCCGGACGGACGGGTATCATCTCCTTGGTGATGTCGATGCCGATGGACAGGCACTTCTTGTAGATGTTGGGGAAGTGGTGCCGGGTCTGTTCGGGGTCCTTATGAGTGACGTCGAGGTAGACGTGGTCCACACCGTTTTTCTTCATCTCGTTGTCGATGGCCCGTGCCACGATGTCACGCGGCGCAAGCGACCCGCGCTCGTCGTACTGCTTCATGAAGGGCGTGCCGTCTTTCAGTTTCAGGATGCCGCCATAGCCGCGCATGGCCTCGGTGATGAGATAGGCGGGATGGGTCTCGCCGGGGTGGTAGAGCGATGTGGGGTGGAACTGAACAAACTCCATGTCCTTCACCGTGCCCTTGGCGCGGTAGACCATGGCCTCACCGTCACCCGTGGCCACCACAGGATTGGTGGTTGTCTGGTAGACGGCACCGCAACCACCTGTGCACATCACCGTAACCTTGCTCAGGTAGGTGTCGACTCTGTTCTCGGTGTTGAGCACATAGGCGCCGTAACAATAAATATAAGGTGTGCGCCGCGTGACGCGGGCGCCCAGGTGATGCTGCGTGATGATTTCCACAGCGAAATGATTCTCTTTGATGTCGATATCGGGATTGGCCCGCACGGCTGCCATCAGCGCACGCTGTATCTCAGCACCCGTGTCATCGGCGTGGTGCAGGATACGGAACTCCGAGTGGCCGCCCTCGCGATGGAGGTCATACAGGCCGTCTGCTTGCTTATCAAACTGGGTTCCCCACTCCACCAACTGGCGAATCTGCTCGGGTGCCTTTGTCACCACCTGGCGCACGGCCGCCGGGTCGCTGATGTAGTCGCCGGCAATCATCGTGTCATGGATGTGCTTCTCAAAATCGTCTTTCTCCAGATTGGTCACCGATGCCACGCCGCCTTGCGCAAACCGCGTGTTGGCCTCGTCAAGTGTTGTTTTGCAGATGATGCATACCTTTCCCTTTTTTGCTCTGGCCACCTTCAGTGCATAGCTCATGCCCGCTATGCCGGCGCCAATGACCAAAAAGTCGTACTCGTAAGTCATAATGAATGTGTTATGTCTTTGCAAAATTACTAAAAATATACAATACACCTTCCTCTAACTCTGCGTTTTTTCGTAATTTTGCACCTTGAAATTATGGACAGGACATTTCAACATCGCTTTTCGTTGGGCTCCATCTGCGGAATCATTCTTTTCGCAGGGGTTTCCTTTTGGCTGTTTTGGGAGAAATGGGTCGTGGCGGGCGCGCTTGCGGCTCTTGTCTGCGTGATGATCATGGAGCGCGTTCTTCATTCAAAGTATGTGTTTCACGACGACCAGCTCATCATCTGCCGTGGCCGCTTCGCACGAAAGAAAGCGGTACCCCTGACCGACATCGTGGGCTACAAGCCCATGACCGCCACCTTCGGCCTGACACGTTTCCTGATACTCGGACTGCGCGGTGACCGGTTTGTCCTGGTGCAACCTGCCGACGAGGCGTCATTTCTGAAGTGTCTGGCTGCGCGGAAAAACATGATAAAGAGAAAGGATGAAGACATTTAGAGTTTACCTGTGGGTCCTTCTGGTATGGCTGGCTCTGCCCTTGCAGGCGCAGAACGACATCACTGAGGAGGACGAGATGACCGAGGACAACGACTCCGTCGCCGCCGACTCGCTGTGGAGCGACTCGCTGAGTGTGAAGGGCGACACCCTACCTTGGCCGAAAAACGTGCAGGCGCAGATTGGGGAACTGCTGCAGAGCGACATGTTCCGCACCTCCCAGCTCGGCATGATGGTCTATGACCTTGACGCCGACTCAGTCATTTTCTGCCACAACGAGCGTCAGCTCATGCGCCCGGCCTCCACCATGAAGGTCATCACCGCTATCACGGCACTCAGTAGGCTGGGAGGCAGCTACCAGTTCAAGACGGACCTCTGCTACACCGGCCGGGTGGACAGTTGCACCCTTCAGGGTGACATCTACTGCGTGGGCGGCTTCGACCCGCGCTTCAACAATGACGACCTCCGGGCTTTCGTGGAGGGCATTCGCCGATTGGGCATCGACACCATACGCGGCAGCATCTACGCCGACAAGTCGATGAAAGACAAGAATCCCTACGGAGAGGGATGGTGCTGGGACGATGACAACCCGACGCTCTCACCGTTGCTGCTCTCGCGCAAGGACCATTTGTTGCCCAAGTTCTACTCCGACCTGCGTGAGGCGGGCATCTACCTGACCGGTTCGTTGGGCGAGAAGCGCAAACCTGAGGAAGCCAACTGCATCGTAAGGCGCTTCCACACCATCGACCAAGTGCTCATGCGCATGCTTAAAGAGAGCGACAATCTCTATGCGGAGTCGATGTTCTACCAGATCGCCGCATCAACGGGCAACCATCCCGCAACGGCCAAGAGCGCCCGCGCCATCATCAAGCAACTGGTCAACAAGATTGGACTTGACGGCTCGCGGTACCAGTTTGCCGACGGCTCCGGCCTCTCGCTCTACAACTATGTGAGCGCGGAGCTAGAGGTGAAATTGCTGCGCTATGCTTATCACGACCAGAACATCTACAATCATCTCTTGCCCGCCCTGCCCATCGCCGGCACCGACGGCACCCTGCGCAAGCGCATGACGGGGGCTTTCACACGTGGCAACGTGCATGCCAAGACCGGCACCGTGACCGGCATCAGCAGCCTCTGCGGATACCTGACGGCAGCCAACGGGCACCACCTGTGCTTCTCCATCATCAATCAGGGTGTGATGCACGGCAAGAACGGGCGCCGTTTCCAGGACAAGGTGTGCACCATTCTGGCCTCACCGTCTCTCTGAACGCATTTCTTCCATCAGTCCCGCATCGTCAATGGCCCCGTTGCCGACATCCGATGCGGGATTGTTGTTTCTGTGTTTCGAGCGGTTGAAGGTGTCGAGCACGCCCAGACCACGCAGATGTCCGACACGCGTTACGATGACCGTCAGCGACAACAACATGACGTAGAGCAGCACTACCTGCACCAGGGAGAGCCGGATATCCTCCACACTGGCACCCGGCCACGACGCCACCAGAGACAGAGCCTCGTTGAGCCAACAAGCCATCTGCACCAGGGCCGACGCCACGCCTTGCGCGACAACCGCAAAGGGAGTTGCCGCAAAGAGCGCAATGGCTCCATACAGGATGAGCGTTGCCGCAGGAACAGCCATAAAGTTGGTGAGCAGGAAATAGCAGGAAAAGCGCCCGAAGTAGTAGGCCACCAGAGGTGATGTGGCCATCTGGGCCGCCAATGACACCGTGACCATACCCCAAGCCCAGCGCACCGGCTTGGACTTTGGATGCCACAGACGGAAGAGGCGGGGCTGATAGACCAGGATGCCCAGCACCGCCAGGAACGACAACTGGAAGCTCACGTCCCACAACGAGAGCGGATTGGCAACGAGCATGACCAGCGCGGCAAGGGCGAGCGCATTGGCCGAAGCATGCTCACGGCGCAACAGCACACAACAGGAATAGACGGTCAGCATGGTCGCCGAGCGCACCACGCTGGCCGGCAAGCCCACCAGCAACGCATAACTCCACACAGCACTCAAGACCAGTGCCTGTCCGACCCACGACCTTCGCTTGCGTCCGCCAAGAAGAAAAGTCAGGACGGCGTAGACGATTCCCAAGTGAAGACCTGACAGGGCCAGCACATGACTGGCTCCACTGACGGAATAGCTGTCCTTGGTCGCTTGGCTCAAGGCACTCTTGTCGCCCAGTGTCATGGCGGCAACGACGGCATATTGCTGCTGGTCGAGACCGAGCGCACGGTAGCGTTGCAACAGACGCTGGCGATAGACCAGCATCCGCAGCCGGGCTCGTTGCAAGGTGGAGAGCACCGAGAGGTCGGGCGCGACGGAATGCCAGTCGCGATAGTAGATGAATGTCTGGGCCTGATAGCCATGCACCTGAGCCCACCTGGCATAATCGAAATGGCCAGAACGTTCCGGGGCATCTATGACCTCAAGCGTCGAATAGGCATTGAGACCACTACCCACATGCAGCTGCCGCCAACGCTCCGACAAGGTATCGCGCAAGAGGGAAGCCCTGACACTGACCGGACGAGACAAGGGACGTCCTTCCACATGGGTAACGAGCAAGTCCATGCGCACGGTCTTGCCTCTGACTTGCGGCTCCGACGCCACCACGGCTTCATAGCCTATGCCGTCTGCCGACAGCGTCACGCGGAGCCTGCCGTGTTCCAGACAGACCAGGGTGGCACCCAAAAAGAAGGTGGTGACCATCAGAAAGAGGCCTTGTACCCATGTCCACCGTGCCATGCGCAAACGGGAAGCCGCCATTGCCAGGGCAAGAAACCCCACCACCAGCCACAGCCAGTGGGTCACAGCGACACGTTCGCCGAGCAGGTCGGCCACCACGATGCCGGCCATCAGCGCCACAGACAAACGCAGGAACGGATAGAGTTGAAGACGGGTACGCAGCTTCATGCTGCAAAAATAGGAAATAAATCCCTTTATTCTTTCTCTTTATAGAAAGAAATGTCGTATTTTTGTGCTATGCAACAAAACAACGAATTACGACTGGCTTGGGACTTTGTCGAGCACACGGGGACCAGCATCTTCCTGACGGGAAAGGCAGGAACGGGAAAGACCACCTTTCTCAAAGCTGTGAAGGAACATTCCTCCAAACGCATGATTGTGGTGGCACCGACAGGCGTGGCTGCCGTCAATGCCAACGGAGTGACCATCCACTCGTTCTTCCAACTGCCCCTCACGCCCTATGTGCCGGGCACAACCATCCGCGACCGCTATGACTTCCGGAAGGAGAAACGGCGCATCATCCGCACGCTCGACATGCTGGTCATCGACGAGATATCGATGGTGCGCGCCGACCTGCTCGATGCCATCGACTTCGTGTTGCGACGCTACCGCGACAGCACACAGCCCTTTGGCGGCGTGCAGCTGCTCATGATCGGCGACCTGCAACAGCTCACCCCCGTCGTGACACCCAAGGATGAACAGATTCTCGGAACTTATTACGACACGCCTTATTTCTTCGGTTCGAAGGCGCTGCAGCAGATCAGCTATGTCACCATACAGCTGACGCACGTCTTCCGACAGCAGGATGACACGTTCATCTCTATCCTCAACCATATCCGTGACGGCCATCCCACCACAGACGACATCGCACGGCTCAACACGCGCCACAAGCCTCTGTTCATCCCAAAAGCCGAAGACGGATACATCCGTCTCACCACCCACAACCGGTTGGCCGACAGTTACAACGAGAACGCTCTGCTCAAGCTGCCGGGACAACGGTTCACCTTCGATGCGGAGGTGAGCGGCGATTTCCCCGAGAACAACTATCCCGTAGAGGCGCGACTGGTACTGAAGGAGGGCGCACAGGTGATGTTCGTCAAGAACGATGCATCGGGAGCACACCGCTACTACAACGGGCGCATCGGCCATGTGGTCAAAATCAGCGGCGACGGCATCGAGGTGAAATGTCCGGGGGATGACAATGCGATCAAGGTGGAGCGCGATGCATGGGAGAACACGAAGTATGTCATCAACGACCAGACGAAAACCATCGACTCGGAGGTGCTCGGCACCTTCAAGCAGTATCCGTTGCGACTGGCGTGGGCCATCACCATCCACAAGAGCCAGGGCTTGACCTTCGAACACGCCATCATCGACGCCGCACAATCGTTTGCGCCCGGACAGGTCTATGTGGCACTGAGCCGGTGCAAGAGTCTGGAAGGCCTGGTACTGGCCTCACGCATCAGTCCCGCCAACATCATCAACGACCAGCGGGTCACCGACTACATCTCCCACCAGCAGCAGGCCACGGAGCAGAGCGTGCAAGCCCTCCCGGACCTGAAGGAGGAGTACTACCGCTACCAATTGCTCGACATGTTCAACTTCTCCAGTCTGTGGGGTGCCGAGCAACTGGTCTACCGCACCATCGTGGAGTTCTTCCACGCCTATCCTGCGCTCTCCGCCGCTCACAAAGCAACCATCGACTCGCTGAAGGCGCGCGTCATGGATGTGGCCTACAAGTGGGCGGCCGTTATCCGCGCCATGGAGCGGAAAGAGCTCCACAGGGATGTCTTCCTGGAACGAGTGCAACACAGCGAAGACTACTTCCTCAAGGAGCTCAAGAGCCTCATCCCCACCCTTTTGGAACAGACGAAGATGGTGAAAAGCCAAAACAAGAAAGCGCTGGAGCTGATGGACGAGCGCTACAAGGAGTGGATGCTGCAATACTTTGCCAAGACGAAACTGCTGGCGGAGATGGCCGACGAGACCTTCACCGTGTCGGGATACATGCAGACCAAGCAGGAGGCCATGCTCGACGCCATGGACCTTGTGGCGCCAGACAACACCCGACAGCGGCGGCCTCGCAAGCGCAAGGCCGATGACTTCCCCGACGGACTGGACAGCGGGGCGAAGGCCAGCAAGCCCAAGGCCACCGCGAAAGCTGCCGACAAACCTGCAGCAGTGAAGCCTGAGCCCAAGCCGCAGAAGACACCTTCACATCAGGTGACCTACGACATGTTTTGCAAAGGCATGGATATAGAGGCCATTGCCAAGGCCCGTGGACTTGTTGCCAGCACCATTGCCTCTCATCTGCTTCGTTTTCTGAAAGATGGCCGCATACGCCTTGAACAAGTGGTCAGCCCGTCGAAGATAAAAGCCGTGCGCCATGCCATGCAACAACTGGGCGGCGAGGCCACGCGCACCGACATCAAGAACGCCTGCCGTGCCGATATCACGTGGGAAGACATCAACTTTGTGATAGCCGTCGACCGCGGCGCTGCTGGCAACGGCAAGTAGGCTTTTGCAATACATTGCGTTTTTCTTGTTGCCGGCAAACTTTTTTGCAATGCGTTGCAATTTACTCGCGCTTTATTGTTATTTTTGCAACGGATTACAAATTTGTGGAGCGATATGATTGAACGCACGGAATGAGGAAGACCATCCCTTCAAGCGGATCACCCTTGACGCTCTCAAGAAAAAAGCCCGCAAGTGCTCTTATGAGAAAGACAACAGACGGGAGAAATGGTACAAAGACGCCAATTCCCCAGGAACTTGAACCTCCCTACACCTAACGAAAGAAGG
This sequence comes from bacterium, assembly GCA_963644485.1. Lineage (GTDB taxonomy): Bacteria > Bacteroidota > Bacteroidia > Bacteroidales > Bacteroidaceae > Prevotella. The sequence goes on from CAVIOP010000028.1 coordinate 11,584, forward strand.
GCAAGCACGCCTCAGCCGAACGCTGAGGCATGCTTGCCCTTCTTATCTTAATGATGACTGGAGTGCTTGGCGCTTACTTGACGTATTGCGCCTGGTAGTCGTCGAGCTTCTTCAGATAATAGGTGCGCACATCCTGCCAGTGGTAGTAGGGCGCCTGGTCGGTGGTGACGGGCAGTGTGGCCTCATCCTCGTTGAGCAGCACCTTCACCAGCACGTTGGCGGCGTTGGGCGCCTGCTTCTTCGGTTTGTAGAACACAAACTGCACATTGCAGCCCATGGGATAAATCTGATAGTTGTTCCATCCCCGGTCGTCGAGATCCTCCAAGTTGTCCACGGGCTCGCCATAGTGGTTAAGGTCGAGCAGACACACCAGCGGCATGACGCATACCTCGTGGCCGAAACGCAGCGTGGCACCAGGATGGGCCTTGGTGATGCAGGTGTCGGCCGTGGCTATGATGTTACGCAAGAGGTTGGCCTGCGTGTACATGCCTGCGCCGTTGTTGGTCTTGTTGGGGCCGTAATACGAGTACCACGAAGCATTTTCCTTCAGCCAGAAGTCGTATATCTCGTCCTCGGTGAAGATATCCCAGAGGCTCAGCTGGTGGCGCAGCTCGGTGCTCTGCACGTTGCTGGCCAGCGTGAAGAGGTGTCGTGCCAGACTGCCGGCCTTGATGGTCTTGGCGTAATCAGGGTCAGCAAAGAGCACCGTCATGAGGTGGTCCCAGTTGTCGTGGCGACGGCTGAACTCACTGTTGGCCTGCGATGTCTCCCTGTTGTTGCGCAAACTCGAATACGGACTGCGGCTGTCGTTCATGTACCACATGTCGTGCTCACTGGCGTCGTGGGTGATCTGGAGCTGCGGGTTCATGCTCGCCAGTTGCTGCAGTTCGTTCTCCATAGAGAGGATACATCGGATGATGATGGTCGACCGGGCGTCAATGTCCGTCTTGCCCTTGAACACCTGTGGGAAGCGCTCATACATGCGCTTGGCGATGCCCCGGTGTTGCTCAGCTCCCAGGGGTGTCAGCTCACCGTCGCGCAACTGAGCCTCCTTGCGGATGAGCTTCACCTTGGCCAGCACGTCCTTGCCCTTTGCCGTCAGCTTGCCCAGCGAGTCGGCCTTCAGAAGCATGTTGTAGGGCTTGTCATAGTCGTTGGTTCCGATGAGGAACCGCGAGCCATGCCGTCCGTAATGACTGATGTAGAACGGCTCATAGCCCTTGGGTGTGGCAGTGAGCGACTTCTGTGGTCCTTGGTAGGCCACATAGTTGCTGCCGGCCAGTTGCACGTTGCGGCTGATGTCCTGGCGTGCCTGCTGCGCACTGACGGAGAGGGCCAGCATAGAGGCCACGGCAGTGATGATGATGTTGCGTTTCATAAGCGAGTGAAAGGTATTGGGTAAATTGATAATTTGTGTGTGAGTTTATTTGCGCATGGAGAGCGATATGCGGTGTCGGCGCAGATCCACGTCGAGCACCTTGACCATGACCTGCTGGCGGAGCTTCACCACATCGTTGGGATCCTTTACAAAAGTGTTGGCCAACTGCGAGATGTGCACCAGTCCGTCTTGGTGGACTCCCACATCGACAAAAGCTCCGAAGTTGGTGATGTTGGTCACGATGCCCGGCAGTTCCATGCCCGGCACGAGGTCTTCGGGTGTCTTGACACGCGCGTCGAACTCGAACGTCTCGGCCTTTCCGCGCGGGTCGCGTCCCGGCTTCTCCAGTTCGTTCATGATATCCATGAGTGTGGGCATCCCCACATCGCCCGACACATAGCGGGCTATGTTTATCTTCTTGCGCTGTGCAGGGTCAGCCATGAGGTCGCCGACCTTGCAGCCGCAATCCCTGGCCATCTGTTCTACGATGCCGTAGCGCTCCGGGTGGACGGCACTGGCGTCGAGCGGGTTCTTGGCTCCGGCGATGCGGAGAAAGCCCGCACACTGCTGGTAGGCTGACGCACCGAGGCGCGGCACCTTGAGGAGCTGGCTGCGCGAGGTGAACGCGCCATGCTCACGGCGATAGTCGACGATGTTCTTCGCCAGCGCCGGTCCCAGTCCGCTCACATAGGTGAGAAGGTTCTTGCTGGCCGTGTTGACATCGACCCCGACCGTGTTGACGCAAAGTTCGACCGTCTGGTCGAGGCTGTGCTTGAGCTTAGCCTGGTCCACGTCGTGCTGATACTGTCCGACCCCGATACTCTTCGGGTCGATCTTCACCAGTTCGGCCAGGGGGTCCATGAGTCTCCGCCCGATGCTGACCGCCCCTCTGACGGTGACGTCCTCGTTGGGAAACTCCTCGCGTGCCACCTCGGACGCCGAGTAGACGCTGGCCCCATCCTCACTGACCACGTATGTGGGTATGTCGGGTATCTGTCTCAGGATATCGGCCGTCTCACGCGACCCCGTGCCATTGCCGCAGGCGATGGCTTCCACCTGGTAGCGGCGCGCGATGGCGGCAAAGCGTTCCAACGGATCGCCGCCGTGTTGGCCGGCCTTGCCTCCATGGTCACTCCTGACTGCGAATACCACGTCATGATAGAGCAGGTTGCCCTGCCGGTCGAGCACCACCACCTTGCATCCCGTGCGGATGCCGGGGTCGACACCCATCACCCGCTGCTGTCCGAGGGGCGCCGCGAGCAGCAACTGACGGAGGTTCTCCCTGAAGACGTGTATGGCCTCATCGTCGGCCTTCTCCTTGCTAAGCGCTGCAAACTCATTCTCGATGGACGGCTCGACGAGCCGTTTGTAGGCATCGTCTACGGCTTCGCCCATCAAGGTCTGGCACGGCCCGTAGCCCCGTACGTACTGCCGGCGCAAGCGGCCGGTGCAATCGTCGTCGTTGACCGATATGCCGACACGCAGCACGCCCTCCGCCTCGCCCCGCCGGATGGCCAGCAGGCGATGCGACGAGCATCGTCGAAGGTCCTCGCTGAAGTCGAAGTAGTCGGCATACTTCTGCGCCTTCTCCTCCTCCTTCATCTTGGCGACAATCTTGGCGGTGATGACCGCCTCTCTGCGAAACACGGCCCGCACGGTCTGCCGTGTGTGCTCGTCTTCGCTAATGTCCTCGGCTATGATGTCTTTGGCCCCTTTCAGAGCCGTTGCTGCATCCTTCACGTCGCCCTTGACGAAGCGTGCAGCCACCTGCTCGGGATGCTGCTCGCGCTGCAGCCGGATGGTAGTGGCCAAGGGCTCGAGCCCCTGCTCGCGTGCGATCTGTGCCCTTGTGCGGCGTCTTGGCTTGTAGGGCAGATAGAGGTCTTCGAGTGCTGTGGCATCCCAACAGGTGTCGATGCGCCGCCGCAGGTCGTCGTTGAGCTTGCCCTGGCCGTCGATGGTTCTGAGGATGGTGTCCTTGCGCTTCTGCATCTCCTTCAGCTTGTCGCCCAGATCGCTGATGGCCGCCACCTGCACCTCATCGAGGTTGCCTGTAGCTTCCTTGCGGTAACGGCTTATGAAGGGAATGGTGCAACCATCATCCAACAGGCCGAGTGTCGCATCCACTTGCGTGGCGCCCATGCCCAGCCGCTCTGCTATGATCGGTGTGAGAACGTTCATTCTTGTCAATTATAAATAGGTGAAAGGGGCAATGTCGTTATTGTTTTTGCCTCAGCGCCTGGCGTGCGGCCTCGATGATGGCGTCGCGCCCTGTGGCCAGATAGTCGGCATCGAGCTCCACCCGGATGTCGGGGTCGATGCCTTGCTCGGTGCTCTGCTTGTCGGCGTCGTACATGGGGCACGCCGAGAAGCGCACGCTCCAGCCGTTGGGCAGTTCGGAGGAGAAGGGAAGGCCCGCTCCGCCGCCCGTCTTGTCGCCCACGACGATGACGCCCGGACAACATTTCATGTACTTCACAAACTCATTGGCAGCCGAGAACACCTGTCGGTTGGTGAGCACGGCCACAGGCTTTTGCCAGCGGAGACCACTGGCCGGCTTGAGCCACTGCTCCTCCATGGACGAGAAGTCGTTGTGCCCTCGTCCCGTCTTGTGGCGCATGTACCCCACCAGCCGTTTCTCGTTGGTGAAGCGTGCGGCCATCTTCTCGGCCGCGGTGAGCAGTCCGCCCCCGTTGTCCCGCAGGTCGATGATGAGTCCGCGGCAGGGTGCCAGGTAGAGCAGCACGTTGTCGAGATTTCCCGAACCGGCCTCGCTGGAAAACGAAGCGCAGCGCACATAACCGATGTTGTCATCGAGGATGCGGTAGCTCAGACCGCCGGCTATCTTGTAGTCGGTTCCCAGATACTTGTCGACGAGCGTGTCGCTGTAGTTGCTGGGGTAGTTCTCATGGAAGCCCCAGTAGCGTGCCATGTCGAACGATGTGTAGAGGTTGACGTGTCCGTCGCGCAGCTCTGCCAGCATGTTGGCCAGCACTTCGAGCAACTGGCTGTCGTTCATCGTTCCGTCCACCTGCCGGGCGTAGGCCGTATGCACAGAGTCCCAGTCGACGCCTTTTTCGTCGAAAAAGCAATAGTGTTCGTCCATGATCTTCCACAAGGCTTCGAAATTGCCCTTCTGCGTGTCGTCGAACGTATCCTCAGTGACACAGGACGACAAGAGGACGGTCATCAGGAACAACAGTACCCCACAGGCCGACGGCCACGAGGTGTGGCCTGGGTGGAAGCTACCGGAAGGATGACGGAAAGAAAAATGTCGGTTGATAGGCATAGCGTGTGTGGTTCAAAGAGGGTTAACCGTGTCGCTCAATACTTCCAGCCGACCATGATGCCGTGGCTGTATTGGTGAAACTTGAGGCCGTTGGCCTTCATCTGCAGGATGTCGCCGACGTAGCCCACGGTGAGTGACGTGCGGCGGAAACGGATGTCGAGCGTGAGCATCTGGTGGAGCTGGGGCGCAGCAAAGAGCGAGGTGACAACGACATTGTGGTCGTAATTGTCGCGTGTAAAGATCTCATAGTAGCTCTGTCCGTAGTGGGGCGAGAAGGCAAGGCCGACGAGTGGCACGGCGGCGGCATACGTCAGGGTGAGCGGTCGGTGGCCTAAGGTGAAGTCCCATGACAGGGATGCCGACGGGTCTACGGAGAAGGCGAGCCGCAACTGGGCCGGGTTGTTGGAATTGCGGGTGTCGTAGGCACCTCCCAAGAGAAAGTCGCCCAGGCCGCCCACACGCAAGCGGAGCCGCTGGGCAGGGAAGGCCCAGTTGTAGTGCCATCCGAAACGCAGGTTGTAGGCGCCCGACAACAGCGAATTGGCGTTGCCGCGTGTGCCTGCAAGCGACACCATGGCGTGATGGGTAAACTCGCGCGAGACGCGGCTGCTGTCGCGCTGGCGTATGGCCTGTCCCAAGAAACTGATTTCCGTTCCGCTGAACGCCTCCTGCGACAGGTAGGTGTCGAGAATGTCGGTGTGGGACACGGAGACGGCTGCGAGACGCTGTGCGGAGGCCGTGAGGCCCGCTGTCATGACCAGTGCCAGAGCGGCAATCATGCGCCGGAGCTGCGTCACGTGACTGTGGGTGGTTTGTTCAGTTTGCATCATCAGGCTTGTTGTCGATGTCGTTAAAGAGGTTGAGCTGGCCTGTCATCTCGTCGATGACCTGCTGTTGGCTTTTCCCGGCATCAGGGTCCAGGTCGGCTACAGGTTCCGCAGCGGGCTCACCGCCCTCTTCCGCAGTTTCTGCGGGGGCAGGCTCAGGCTTGCGCAGCGGTTCCAGCTCCTCCACGCGCTCCACCTGCCACAAGGCCACGCGCTTGCCCTTGGCCTTGAAGCCCTTGACAGCCACGAAGCTCTCGGCGTCGATCTCCATTGGCGGCCGCACAGCGTCGGTGCCGCCGAAGGTGACCAGGATGCGCGGATAGACGGTATCGGTGAGCAGCACCTGCCGGCTGTCGGCATTGTCGCCGATGTAGTTGACGGGCTTTCGCGAGTCTTCCATGAGAAAGCGCTTGAGATAGGGATAGCCGTTGTTGTCGGCATCGAAGAGCATGGTGGTCCACACCTTGCCGGCTATCCATTTCTCGATGACGCGTATGTTGTCGGGGAAATGGTTGTTGAGGTCGAAGTCGGTCGTGAAATAGGTGCCGTCGCTGAGCACCACGAGGATGCGGTCACCATCGTTGAACTCGCCGAGCAGCCGTCCGCGCTCCTCGTAGTTGATGCGGTTGACATCGGGGTCGAACCACACCTTGCGGCCGCCGAGGGTAGACCGTCCATGACTCTTGAGCGAGATGCGGTGGACGCTCTTGCGCGTGAGCAGCAGTCCACGGGCGGTGCGGCCCTTGATGGTCACTTCGGAGAAGTCTCTCTCGAGGAAGATGTTCTGGCGTTTCTTGGTGGTGTCGGGGTCGAGCGTCACCTTGATAACCTCGGCCTCTCCGTTGGGATTGGATGAGAAATAGATGACCCGTGAGCCGGCCTCTCCACGTGTAAGGTCGTACTCGCGGTCGCGCATGATGTTGGTCACGTTGAACCGCTTGATGAAGTAAGGTCCCTTCTTGCCGTCGCGGTAGACGACATTGTAGATGGTGCGGGCATCGTTTTTCTTGAACACATGCACCCAGATGACGTTCTTGCCAACGAATATCTTGTCGGCCACGCGAATCACCTTGTACTTGCCGTCGCGGTAGAAGAGGATGATGTCGTCGAGATCCGAGCAGTTGCAGACAAACTCGTCCTTCTTCAGCCCCGTGCCCACGAAACCGTCCTGGCGGTTGATGTAGAGTTTCTCGTTGGCCTCCACGACCTTGGCCGCCTCGATGGTGTCGAAGCTGCGGATTTCGGTCCGCCGCGAGTGGTCAGCGCCGTAGGTCTCGCGCAGATGATCATACCAGGCGACGGTGACGTCGACCATATGGGCCAGGTCGTGGTCGATGCCCTTCACCTCAGCCTTGATCTTGGTGATGAGCTGGTCGGCCTTGTCCTTGTTGTACTTGAGGATGCGCTGCATCTTGATTTCAAGCAGGCGCAGGTAGTCGTCGTCGCGTATCTCGCGCACCAGACTCTCCTTGAACGGTCCAAACTTCCTGTCAAGGAATTTAAGCACCGCCTTTTGGTCAGGAGCTTGCTCAAAGGCTTTCTCCTTGTACATGCGCTCCTCGATGAAGATACGCTCGAGCGACGCGAAGAAGAGCTGTTCCATCAGCTCATCACGGCGGATCTGCAGCTCACGGCGCAAAAGGCCCATGGTGCTGTCGACACTATGGCGCAGCACATCACTGACGGTGAGGAACTGGGGCTTGTTGTCCTCAATGACGCAACAGTTGGGCGAGATGCTGATCTCGCAGTCAGTGAAGGCATAGAGGGCGTCGATGGTCTTGTCCGACGAGGTGCCGGGGGTGAGCTGCACCTGTATCTCCACGTCGCGGGCGGTGAGGTCGAGCACCTTGCGGGCCTTGATCTTGCCTTTCTCGATGGCCTTGGTGATGGAGTCCTGCAGCGAGTCGGCCGTCTTGGTGTAGGGTATCTCGCGGATGACGAGGGTCTTGCTGTCAAGCTTCTCTATCTTGGCGCGGATGCGCACGGACCCGCCGCGCTGGCCGTCGTTGTACTTCGAGACGTCGATGGCGCCGCCCGTGGGGAAGTCGGGATAGAGATGAAACTCCTCGCCGCGCAGATACTTCACCGCCGCCTCGCAGATTTCGTTGAAATTGTGGGGCAGCACGCGGCTCGACAGGCCCACGGCAATGCCGTTGGCTCCCTGGGCCAGCAGCAGCGGATACTTGACGGGCAGGGTGACGGGCTCCTTGTTGCGGCCGTCGTAGCTGAGCTGCCAGTCGGTGGTCTTCGGGTTGAAGACGGTCTCGAGGGCAAACTTGGAGAGGCGTGCCTCGATGTATCGGGGTGCGGCCGCCGAGTCGCCGGTGAAGATGTTGCCCCAGTTGCCCTGCGTGTCGATGAGCAGGTCTTTCTGTCCGAGCTGCACCAGGGCATCGTAGATGGAGGCGTCGCCGTGGGGGTGGAACTTCATGGTCTCTCCCACGATGTTGGCCACCTTGTTGTAGCGGCCGTCGTCCATGCGCTTCATGGTGTGCAGTATGCGGCGCTGCACGGGTTTCAGGCCGTCGCCGGTGTGGGGCACGGCACGCTCGAGAATGACATAGGAGGCATAGTCCAAGAACCAATTCTTGTACATGCCCGACAGGTGATGCACGGCCGAGGCGTCAAAGCGGTCGGCTGGCCTGTAGTCGCTATGGGTATCGGCCGTCAACTCGTCGTCGGCCTGCAGGGTATCGTTGTTGTTGATTGTCTTGTCGTCGTCCATAAGTATTGGTTTGCGAAGCCCATGAGGCTTATCCATGCAAAGGTACACAAAAATCGGCAAAAAGCCTTTTGCGGCGGTCTTTTTTTTAACGCTCATTGCGGATTTCAAGGGCTGAATCCACAGGACTGTGCCGCGCACGACCTGCCCCTTCGCCCACCGGAGGGCGCGACGGGTGCCTGCCGCTAGACGGGCGGCACCTCTGACCGAAGCCGGGCGGCACCTATCGTATGTAAAATTATATGGTCAAATTTTAACACTTCTGACGTTCACATTCTAGAGAAGAATAAACAGGTTTTGTCCGATTAAATTTCGTTAAAAGTCTTAACGTCGGTTAATATGTAAAGAATCATACGGAAGAAGATGCCTAATCACGGTGCTATAGATGCCTAATGAAGGTGCGATAGATATCTAACGAGGGTGCTATAGATGCCTAACGAGCCCTTCATTAGATACCTATTCCGAAACCCTAAGCACTCGCAAAGTTTTCTAAAAGGCCCATTTTCGCATAACGCTCTATGTGTCAGCGAAATACGTAAAACCCTCGAAAAATCGCGTATTTGCGAGCAAAAGTAGGCTTGATGGATTTCGCGCGATTCTGGAGAGACTTTTTGTTCGAACAATTCTAATTGTTTACCAGAGATGGTTTTGACAAAAACCGGGTTAAACCCCTGCCAGTTTTCTGAGCCTCCGGCTTGCCCTTGTGCGGTGGGCCGTCCTTACGTGAGCGAGCTCACGACAGGCGGCCTACCGCACAAGGACAGTGGCGCGCACGCCTCTCAGAAAACTGCCAGGCGATAAACCTATTTAAACCGCTCACGCAACCATAAACTAATTTGTTGTTATGACCCATAAAATGAGGAAAAGGAGGCAGTTATGGAATACTATATGAACCGATGCGGGCAGAACAATGTCTGCGTGAGCCGC
>CAVIOP010000029.1:0-20661 GCA_963644485.1 bacterium
GGGTAAGGGTACCCATGACCGTTCTCGTGAGTGTATAAGTGGGTATCTCCACGTCGACCTTCTCCACATCTCCGTCCTTGTATTTGCGTACATTGTAGATTACACTTTCGGTCTGGTAATCGTAAGTTCCATTTACCGACACATAGAGCGGAGCGGCTGTCACAGCCTTGATGTAATAAGCGTCAACGGTGTAGGTAAGTGCTAATGGCATCGAGCCATACTTGAAGACGGCGGTGAGCGACATCTTGTTGTCGGCCATACTGTAAGAGCCAGACAGCGTTCCGCTTACAGTCTTCTCTTCTCCATTCTCGTTGGTCGTGGTGGTGGTGAAGTCCTGCTCAGCAAGGGTGACAAGGTGTGTAGCCATGTCCATTGTGAAGGCAGCCCCCTGCACCGTAAACGAAGGAACAGACGGCATTCCGCTCGCTGTCATGGTAGGGAATGTGATGGAGCCTGCAGTGCCAGAGGTCATGGCAAACTGGATGGTGTCGCTCTCCGATGATCCGCTCATCGTCAACACCGACACCTTGGATGCACCGGCAAATTTCATGGCACCGGGCATCTGCGCCATCATGTTACCTGCCATCAGTGTGGCGCACAAAAGAGTAAAAATTTTCTTCATAATAATCTGTAATACCTATTTATATTTCAATCTTTTACTGTTCTACACACAAATGCCGGCTCAATCATTGTCGGCGTTTTCATCACCGCCGTGGTCGATGCCGCTATATAGCCAGAAGCCGACTATCAGCGCCACAAACACCGCCAGTATGCTCGCCATCTCCACGATGTGATTGGCGGGATCCACCCAGATCTCCTTGAAGAAACCGTTGCGTGCTGCCACCTCCACGGCCGTCCAGAACACGATGACCGTGGCAAGCGACATGCGCAGATTGCGGCCCCATGATCCTATGTGCAGTTGTTTCTTGAACATCAGGGCAGCACCTATCAGGCAAAACACGGCGACACCATAGGTCACAGGGTGTGTTGTGCCGAGGAACACAGGGTCATAGCAGAACATCAGCACCAGATAGAGTCCCCACATCATGATGTTCCATTCCATGAAGGTGACGATGCTGGCATGGTGTGCCATGGGGCGAAGTTCCACGCGTCCCTTCACACCGCAGTGTTCTTGTATCCAGCGGATGAAGTCGCATCCCGTACGGGTGCAGAATACATACATCACGATGAACATCATCCACATGCCGAAGGTGGCAGGCATGATGAGATATTCCGGACGTGAACCGCGTATCGACTTGAGTTCGGCACGGCTGAAGTCTTCAAGCGGCGTGCCATTGATGGTGAAGGAGTGGTTCACACCCACGCCGTTGACATACTCCGTGACGGTCTGCACCACACCGTTGCCCGTCAGGTCGCAGTGTACACCGTAGCGTTGTGCATAATAGGCAAAGAGAAACTCCACCCATCCAGTCCAAAAGAACAGTGCACCCGTCAGGCCGAAGACTGTCTGCTTGGTGTCTCCCTTGACAAAGACACCCCATATGGTGATGACCAGTCCTGCAAGCCCCATAGCAAAGGCGGAATAATGAAGCAGGGTGGGTTCGAGCAGATGCTCCATAACAATCATAAGAGCATGGCCCAAAGGCATCAGTAGCAGGATGATAAGTAAAGACCCTATTGTCTTGCTGAGATGTAGTTGTTTTGTCATTCAATAATGTTCGTTGTATTCTCAGTGCAAAGTTACGGAGTATTTGGAAGTCTTGCAATACTAATAAATTATGATTTTTCGGCTTGGACGCATCTGCAGAAGCGCTCTGTTTGTGGGAGGATAATGGACAATGACGGGTAGCCTCGCTCCGGTTTGTCCTAAGCGCGGCTTGTGTAGGCAACAGACGGCTTCAAGACTTCCATTGAAAGTCTACGCAGAGCCATCGTTTGCCAGCAGGAAAAGTCAGACAGGGTTGAGGAATGTTGATGAGGTTATTGGTGGTAAGCCATCAGATTTTCGTATTTCCGCTTCATCATCCTATTATAAATGTTGCGCAGCCACAGGTTGTGAAAGGCAAAGAATACCAAGCCAATCAGCATGATGACCAGCCATGCCACGCTATCAGACAGGAATGACTCGAGCACACCAATCAGAATCATCGGAGCGATGAAAGCAACCATCTCGGCCACTATCTGCACGGAATTGTTCTCCACACCCGCATTGCTGATGAACTTCTCATTGAGCGGAATTCTTTGTTTGTTGTAGACGGCCAGCTGCATGAGGATGAAATACTGGAAGCCAATGGTGAACGAGGCATAGGACAATAACATCATGATGTGCCACTTGCCCATGAACACCATGGGCAACATCAACACGAAGGGAATCACCAGCAGGACGCAGAAAAAATAATATTTTGCCTTCAGCAGTTTCAGAATGTTTTCTTTATGCACCAGCAGAGCATCGATGTAATTGGCCTCATACGACATCACGCGTACAAGCATCACGGCACCATATAAGGCAAAGTTATAGAAACACCAGAAGTTTACCATTATCTTACTGTCGTAGATGTCGGTGCAACAGATAAGGATGCTCAACATGAGCACCGCCAGCGTGGCCGCGTTGAACGTCTTCTTCGGGTTCTTGTTGCGCATGAGCGACTTGATTTCAATCTTGATGTACTCGCCGATTTCGCCAAACCGGTTGAGAGAAGAGAACGTACTGACTTTTTTGATCTTGGTCACTGTCTGCTTTCCCAACTCGCGCCACACGGTGTTGTATTGCAGACGACGGTTGACCATTGCCAACCCGACAAGAGCGAAAAGTGCAACAAGATGGGGCAGTAGGTTGCCACGCTCAAGGCCAGTACCTATTGAGGCGTAAAAGTCGAAGAATGAGGAAAAGTCACCAAATATCCATATGCTGTAAACGCCAAAATAGAACCCTAACGGCAATAGCCCCCACCATGAGTTTCCCACAACCAGGGTGCGACAAATGGCATACCACTGGCTATTGGCCAAGACAAGCAGGTAGTAGAGCACCATCAAGGACAGGGTAGGCAACACTCCAAAGGTGAAGACGACCGATATCAGACTAAAGGGTACCAACAGGGCAAACCAAACGAGGTTGCCCGTGCTCAGGAGCGATGTGAGGATGAAACAGTCGATGCACGCATGGCGGGGTAAAGGAAGCAGCACATAGGGCTTGATGATCTGCGACGGTGTCTCCTGCAACAAGAACCTCGCACCAAAATCGATGGTGAGGACAATCGGCGTCACGCCGAAGATGTATTCCAGTGGCGTAACGTTGTGCGATGCATTGGCGTCGAGAGCCAGCAGGATGCCAAACATCATGATATACAATACCGTAAACGCCATGATGAAGCCGATGACCCATCGGGCAACCTTGTTGGCATAGAACATGGGGTTACGCCGGTCGGCCAACTGGCGGTGCTGTCTCAACAACCTGTAGAGCTGAAAGAAGGAGAGATTGGGGTTCAAAGCATTGTATTTCATCTGATGGGCGTGTTATCGCAGATCAACAACCTCTGCGGATGGAAAGTCTTTTTGTCGGAAGGTGAAAGTACTGTTGGGCAGGCTTTTCGCCGTAAACCCAGAGATGGATATGTTGGTCCATGTGCCGTTTTGCTTCATCTTGACCATGCTGGGCACATAGGTCTTGCTGTTGACGGTCAGATAGATTTCCTGAACCGGCTGGTTCTTGTTTTGTGCGGTCATGTGCACCACCTGGTTACCGCCTTTGGTCGTCACTCCGAGCTTGTAACCGCTTTTGTACAGTGTGATGAAGGCGTAGGGGTTCATCTTCGTGCGCTGGGCGGCGGATGGTGTGGTGACATTTACCTCGTTGGTCGACTTCAGATAGCTCCACTGCGTCTTGCCGTTGAACCATACAATGGCCTTGGGTGTGCTGACGTGATACATGCTGCCTTTGATGGCTATGGTGCCGGAGGCTGTCCCTATCTTGGTGCCCGTCACCGTGAATCGGGCAGAAGCACCTTTCTTGTTGCCTACGACAGCCGCAGTCTTGTCAAGCACCTTGCGTGCCAGTGTGGGGTTCTGTGCGTAGGAGCCGACTGTCTGCAGCGCTGCGAGAAGCAACACAATCATTAATTTCTTCATTTCTGTTGTAATATGGTTCGTAAAGACATAACGAGCAGCAGACTCATGATGTTACATCCTTTAATGTTCTTTAATGCTGATCACCTGTTCCCGTGTATCTGTGCCAGCGTCACGTTGAGCGTGTTTTCGTCGGCGATGAGCACTTCGCGGGGCTTTGAACCTTGCGCCGTGCCCACGATGCCGGCAGCCTCCAGTTGGTCCATCAGTCGTCCGGCACGGTTGTATCCGATGGAGAAGCGGCGCTGGATCATGCTGGTCGAGCCCTGTTGGGTGATGACGATGGCGCGTGCCGCCTCATCGAAGAAGGTGTCAAGAGTGCCGATGTTCGAGTCGCCTCCGCCGCCTACTAAGCCGCCCTGCGGGTCGTCGGGCTCCGGCAATTCCATGGCGTCCATCGGTCCGGGCTGGTCTGCTATGTAGTCGTTGATGGCCTCTATCTCCGGCGTGTCGATGAAGGCGCACTGCACGCGCACGGGGTCGCCGCCCGAAAGGAACAACATGTCGCCCCTGCCCACCAGCTGCTCGGCGCCCGTGCGGTCGAGGATGGTACGTGAGTCGATCTGCGATGCAACACGGAACGCCATTCGGCCGGGGAAATTGGCCTTGATGTTGCCCGTGATGATCTTGGTCGTCGGACGCTGCGTGGCGATAATCATGTGTATGCCTACGGCACGTGCCAACTGCGCGATGCGGGCAATGGGAAGTTCTATCTCTTTGCCCGCCGTCATGATGAGGTCGCCAAACTCGTCGATGATCACCACGATATAGGGCATGTACTCGTGGCCGTCGGTCAAGCTGAGGCGGCGGTGTACGAACTTGGCATTGTATTCATCGATTTTCTTCACCTGTGCTTTTTTGAGCAGGTCATAGCGGTGATCCATCAGTTTGCAGAGCGAGTTGAGGGTGCGCACCACCTTCTGTACATCGGTGATGATGGGTTCGTCTTCGTTCTCGGGCAGTGCAGCCATATAGTGTGGCGTTATCTTGCTGTACACGCTGAACTCCACCTTCTTCGGGTCGACGAGCACAAATTTCAGTTCATTGGGGTGCTTCTTATATAATAAGGAGGTGATGATGGCGTTCAAGCCCACAGACTTACCCATGCCCGTTGCGCCAGCCACCAGCAGGTGGGGTATCTTGGCCAGGTCGACCATGAACACTTCATTGGTGATTGTCTTTCCCAGCGCCATCGGCAGAGCCATCTTGGTGGTCTGGAACTTTTTGGAGTTGAGTACGTTCTCCATCGATACGATCTGCGGATTCTTGTTGGGCACCTCGATGCCGATCGTTCCTTTTCCCGGTATGGGGGCGATGATGCGGATGCCCAGTGCCGACAGGCTGAGAGCGATGTCTGCTTCCAGACCGCGTATCTTGCTGATGCGCACACCTTCGGCCGGTGTAATCTCATAGAGCGTTACGGTGGGGCCCACGGTGGCGTTGATCTTGCTTATCTGCACGCCAAAGCTGTTGAGCACCTCGATGATGCGAGCATTGTTGGCCTTGATTTCGTCCATGTCAATGCTGGCATTGGTGTCGTATTTCTTGAGAAGCGTCAGTGTCGGGAACTTGTATCGTGAATAAGGGTCCCAGGGATTGATGGGCGCCTGCGGCATCGTCGCGTCGCCCACGGAGTTACCCGTAGCTTTGTCTTCTTCGCTCGTCTTCTCAATAATCAGCGATGTCTCATTGTCACTCACCTCGTTGGCGTTGGTGACGTGCAGCATGTCTCCTTCGCCGTCAGCTTCCTCAGGTGTTTGGCCTTGCGCCGTGTCCGTCAGATCCACCGTCTGGGGCATGCCGTCTTCATCATCGCCGGTTGCCGTCGACACCACGGGACTTGGCGTTTCCGGTTCGAAGATGGTTGTTTCGTATTCCGTCTCCTCGTTATCCGCGTTGTTTGTTATGGTGAATTTCACCTTGCTGCGAATGTATTTCACGGGGTTGAGAGCCTTTCGCACCACTTCGATGGTCTCCGATGTGAGGTAGGTGAGGAATGCCAGGGCCACCACCAGCAACACAGCCGTGAGGCCGGGAGGACCAATGAGGTTTTCCAAAAACTGCTTGCACAATAAGCCGTTGGCCCCTCCGGGGTTGAACCACATGTCTCCTGTAAAGGGCGAAAGGAACGTGGCCAGTGCCAGAGAGCTCCAAAGCATGATGACAGCCAGGCACAGGAACCACTTCAGCAGGTTCACGCGGTACACGTGCATGATCTTCAAGGCAACAAGGACGAAGAAGAAGGGAATGAGGAATGACGGGAAACCGAAGTTGACCGTTATCAGGTAATAGGACACACATGCACCGATGGAACCGCAGGTGTTGGCGAAGTCATTGTGTTGGTTGAGCCATTCACCTGGGCGCATGTTTTCCAATGTGCTTTGGTCCACTTGCCCCGTGTAGAGATACGACACCATGGCAATGATAGCCACCACCGCCAGGGCAAGCAGCAAAAGTCCTGTGAAAAAGCTGGTGGTCTCGCTTTCCAATATATTTTGTAACCCGACTGCATAGCCGAACGATTTCGTCTTGTGCTCCGTTTTCTTTTTCGCCATACTGATTGTAGTTTATCCTTTGCAAAATTAATGGATTTTGCCCGATAAAAAAAGGAATTCCGGGCAATTGTTTGTTAAGTGACGATTAAAAATCTTGAAAACGTTGGGGCAGCAGGCTGCACCGTATGTTTTTTCCGCCTTGTGGGCATAATTCGTCCCGAAAGATAGGAAAGTTTCATATCTTTTTTATACTTTTGCACGCTGATACGAAGTGAAAATGAAGAAGACGCTATACAACAAGTTCGACAAGAAGGCCATCACAGGCTTACCGCAAGTGAAGTTCCCGGGTAGAATCATCTCCGTCATTTCGCCGGGCGAAACGCAGAAAGCGGTGGATTATCTTCTTTCAAGTGACATTCTGGGGGTAGACACCGAGACCAAGCCGGCCTTCCATAAAGGCGAGCATCATCAGGTGTCCTTGTTGCAAGTGTCCAACCGCACCACCTGTTTCCTCTTCCGCCTCAATCTCACCGGCATCACACCGGCCATCAAGCAACTCCTTGAGGACACCACGGTCAAGAAGATTGGCCTCTCATGGCACGATGACATACGTGGTCTGAAGGAGCGCGAGACGTTCAAGCCCGGTCTCTTCATCGACCTGCAGGACATCGTGCCGAAGCTCGGCATAGAGGACCTGAGCCTGCAAAAACTCTACGCCAACATTTTCCATCAAAAGATATCCAAGCGGCAGCGCCTGTCCAATTGGGAGGCACCGCTTCTCGACAACAAGCAGCGCCAGTATGCTGCGATTGACGCCTGGAGCTGCATCTTGCTCTACGAAGAGATTCTCCGCCTGCACACCACGCACGACTACGAACTGGTGCGCGTTACCGAGCCCGAACAACCGGCCTGCCATTCCTGCGGCGGACACGAGGAATGTGGCAAAGACAATCAGTCAAACGAAGAACAATAACACGCCATGTACAAGAACGTATATCTGAAAAAAGGCAAGGAAGAGTCGCTCTTGCGCTTCCATCCCTGGATCTTCTCCGGTGCCATCGGGCATGCCGACGACGGCATCGAGGAGGGCGACACGGTGCGCGTCATCACGCACTCGGGCGATTTCATCGCCGTCGGCCACTACCAGGTGGGCAGCATTGCCGTGCGCGTATTGTCGTTCAGCGACATCGTCATCGACCAGTCGTTCTGGCATGAGCGGCTGGCCGCTGCGCTGACCATGCGCCAGCGAATCGGCATCGCCGACAACCCCCAAAACAACACGTACCGACTGGTGCACGGCGAGGGCGACTGGCTTCCTGGACTGGTCATCGACTGCTACGGGCCGACGGCGGTCATGCAGGCCCATAGCGTGGGTATGCACTTTTGCCGCATGGACATCTGTCAGGCCCTCACGGATGTGATGGGCGACCGCATCCGCCAGGTCTACTACAAGAGCGAGACCACTCTGCCTTACAAGGCGCACCTGGATGAGGAGGACGGCTTCATCTTCGGACACACAGACGACAACGTGGCCGTGGAGAACGGCTTGAAGTTCCATGTCGACTGGCTGCGCGGCCAGAAGACAGGCTTCTTCGTCGACCAGCGTGAGAACCGCTCTCTGCTCGAGCATTACTCGCACGGCAAGTCGGTCCTCAACATGTTTTGCTACACGGGCGGTTTCTCCGTCTATGCCATGCGGGGCGGTGCCGAGCGCGTGCACTCGGTTGACAGCAGTGCCAAGGCCATAGAAATCACCAACAGCAACATGTCGCTCAACTTCCCCGACGACACGCGTCACCAGGCGTTCTGCGAGGATGCGTTCCGCTTCTTGGAGGGCCGCACCGACAAGTATGACATCGTGGTACTCGACCCACCAGCCTTCGCCAAGCACCGCGCTGCCCTCCACAACGCTCTGAAGGGATACATACGCTTGAACGCCAAGGGCATCCGCCTCGTGAAGGAGGGCGGCCTGCTGTTCACCTTCAGCTGTTCGCAGGCTGTCAGCAAGGACCAGTTCCGCAGTGCCGTCTTCACGGCCGCCGCACAGTCGGGACGGAAGGTGCGCATCCTTCACCAGGTGCACCAGCCTGCCGACCACCCTGTCAACATCTACCATCCCGAGGGCGAATACCTCAAGGGACTGGTGCTTTACGTCGAATAACAATGGGACAATGTACCCCACAGCTCCGATGAAACCATGAGCAAAGGCTTCGAACAGAAAATAGAAAACGCCATCAGCCGTCACGACCTTCTGTGCCGTGACGGCTTTTATATTGTCGCATTGTCGGGTGGCCCCGACAGCGTGGCGCTGCTGCGCGTGCTTGTGGCGCTGGGCTACCGCGTGCATGCAGCCCACTGCAACTTTCACCTCCGTGGAGAGGAGAGCGACCGCGACGAGCAATTCTGTGTGACACTATGCGACAAGTATGGCATAACGCTGCACAGAATCCATTTTGACACAAAGACTTACGCCAGCCTGCATCAAGTATCGATTGAAATGGCAGCGCGAGAGCTGCGATACCATTATTTCGCCTCACTCTGCCGCGACATCCAGGCTGACGGCATCTGCGTGGCCCACCACAGCGACGACCAGGTGGAGACCATCCTGCTCAACATCATTCGGGGCACGGGCATTGGCGGACTTCAGGGCATGAAATGGCGCAACGGCAATATCCTACGACCCATGCTCGGCGTGTCGCGACAGGAGGTGCTCAATTATCTGGACTGCTTGCAGCAGGAGTATGTGGTCGACCACACCAACCTGGAAGACGAGGTGCAGCGCAACAAAGTGCGGCTGAACATCCTGCCTCTTATGGAGGACATCAATCCGGCAGTGAAAGACAACATCCTGCGCATGGCGGGTCATGTGGCCGAGGCCGGCGAAATCGTCGCCCACGCTCTCGACGAGCAGGCGAGGCAGGTCTGTGCGGACGAGCTCCCGACCGGGCTGACGCTCGACATCGACCTCCTTCAGCTCAGCCTACAACCGTCGCCCAAGCACCTCCTGTGGCATCTGCTCAAACGTTACAGTTTCCATCGAACACAAATAAGTGAAATGCTTGCTACTCAAATGGTTGGAAGTACATGGTTCAACAATCAATGGGTAGCGTTTGTGGATCGTGGACACTTGTGCGTGACGAGCCGCGAGGAGTGGGAGAGGGGAGCCGCTCCGATACGTATTCCCGAACAAGGCAATTACGTAGCAAATATGGGCGATGCAGAGAAGCATCTGACCCTTCGGACGCAGGAGGGATGGTGCGAGCCCTCCCATGAGGCGTTTGTGGCAACGCTTGATGCAGACCGCGTGGCTTTTCCGCTGACGCTGCGTCGCGTGCAGGCTGGCGACCGTTTTATCCCCTTCGGTCTGAAAGGGTCGAAACTGGTGTCCGACTACCTGAAAGACCTGAAGGTGCCACTGCTTGAGCGGCGCCGGCAACTGGTGCTCGTTGATGCTACAGGTGCCATCGTGTGGCTCGTGGGCCGACGGGTCGATGACCGGGCAGCCATCCGCAGGGGGGCCACTTGCAGGGTGCTCACCGTTAAATGGAAGTGAAATAATTGAAAGATTGTGCAAAAAATCTGTATTCTTCCGCACGAAAAAGGAAAGAATTGTCTATTTTTGCATGCGAGAAACTCTAATATCCAAATGCGCTATGTTTACAGAAGCAGACAAGAAACAGATTGAAAGCCGCGGCATGACCGTGACACAGGTCGAACGCCAACTCGTGCAACACCGAGAGGGATTTCCCTTTCTGAAGATTGAGGCAGCAGCATCTGTCGACAAGGGCATCATTGCCCCCGACGAATCCGCACAAAAAGAAGCTGTGAAATTGTGGGAAGACTACAAGCGCGAGGGTCACAAAGTGGTCAAGTTCGTGCCCGCCTCGGGTGCCGCCAGCCGCATGTTCAAGAACATGTTTGCCTTCCTCAGCGCCGATTATGACACGCCTCAGACCGACTTCGAGAAGACGTTCTTCGACAATATCCGTAAGTTCGCTTTCCGTAAGGCCCTCTGCCAGAAGTGTCATGAGAACAATGGAAAAAGTGCGAGGGAGCTCATAACCGACGGCAACTACAAGGCTGTGGTGGCCAACATGCTCACGGCTGAAGGCCTCAACTATGGCCAGCTGCCCAAGGGCCTGCTCCTGTTCCACGAGTATGAAGACGGTGCGCGCACGCCCATGGAGGAACATCTCGTGGAGGCTGCGCTCTACGCCAGCAGCGACGGGGAGGCCAACGTTCACTTCACGGTGAGCCACGACCATCTGCATCTCTTCGAACAGCGTGTGGCAGAGAAAAAAGACTACTACGAGAAAAAGTTCGGCGTGAAGTTCAATGTCTCGTTCTCCGAGCAGAAGCCCAGCACCGACACCATTGCCGCCAATCCCGACGGCACTCCCTTCCGCAACGAGGACGGCTCACTGCTCTTCCGTCCCGGTGGGCACGGTGCCCTCATCGAAAACCTCAATGACATCGATGCCGACGTAATCTTCGTGAAGAACATCGACAACGTGGTGCCCGACCACCTGAAGGATACCACCGTACGCTGGAAACAGATCATCGCCGGTGTGCTGGTGAAGATGCAGCGCAAGGCATTTAAGTACCTGGAAATCTTGGACTCAGGACAATATAATCATGAGACACTTGAAGAGATTATCCGTTTTGTCCAGCGTGACCTTTGCTGCCGCAAGAACGATATCAAGGAACTCGAAGATGCAGAGCTGGTGTGCTATCTGAAGCATAAGCTCAACCGTCCCATGCGTGTCTGCGGCGTCGTGAAGAACGTAGGAGAGCCTGGCGGCGGTCCGTTCTTGGCATACAACCAGGACGGAACGGTGAGCCTGCAGATCTTGGAGAGCAGCCAGATTGACAAGGACAATGCCGAATACATGAAGATGTTTACAAGCGGCACGCACTTCAATCCGGTTGACCTGGTCTGCGCCACGCGCGACTACAAGGGCCGAGCCTTCAAACTTCCTCAGTATGTGGACCATCAGACGGGCTTCATCAGTTCAAAGAGCAAGAATGGCAAGGAACTGAAAGCTCTTGAGCTTCCAGGCCTGTGGAATGGTGCCATGAGCGACTGGAACACGATATTTGTGGAAGTACCGCTGGCCACGTTCAATCCGGTGAAGACAGTCAATGACTTGTTGCGCGACAGCCATCAGGGCGCTTGTGCGACGCACCATTGCTGACCGACGGTTGACACGTATTGACGCAACCGCAATCCCTGTGCCGTCATTGCCGCAACATTGTAACGCGGCAATGAGCGCACAGGGATTTTTGTATCATGGAGGTCCGATAAAAATCACAAAAACCAGGTCGCCGAAGAACTCAGTTCTACGTCGCAATCAGCCCATCATCCTGACTTCTGGGCACCTCAAACAGCGCTTTCCGAACGTATCGAGATACGATAGATGCCTTATCGACCCACGATAGGGCATCTATGACACGTCAATATGTGCCTTATCGTGGGTCGATAAGATACCTATCGTACCTCGATAAGATACTTATCGTAACCGCCGTCGGCTCCGAACGAATGACCGTTTCTTGCTAAACGCTATAAGGAGTTGATTTTCAGGCTTATACAAAAACCTTCAATTTTCGCGTATTTCAGAGCGTGACCGATGTCGGTGGATTTCAAATGTTAAAACGAAGGGTCATTTGTCGTGTCTTTTCAAGGTTAATTCTTCAGAAACTTCCAGTATCTAAGATGGGACAAACAATTAGCAGCTTTCTTTCGATAGATATCATAAATATAACCGTCATTATGATAAATTGACCAGATGGAGGCATACCTTCATACTTTGTAATTTTGCAGGCAGAAACCTATTCAATAAATAGTTTGGCAAGATTGGAATAAGTAATACACTTCCTATAACATCTGTTCCAAAGAGGAAAGAGCCGACTGGATGTCATCTGAAAACCGACTGTGTGACATGAGGAATTCCGGGCGTCCCTGCGACAGGAAATCGTAGAGACCGCGGTTCATGGAACTGGCATATGAACTGATGGCATACTCGATATCGTCGCGCTGTGAAGGGATGGTCGACTGCGCATAAATACGCCATTTCTGATGGAAAAAAGCGTAGGCCGAAGCCACGCTGTCTGTACTGATGGTCATGACGAATATTGTTATCAATGCAAAAGTAGGAAAAAAGCTATGGGCTGGCAAAACTTTATGGAAACTTTTTCGTAATTTTGCCCATGACTATCCATCACACCTTTTTATGCATACATTTCGCACACTTCTTGTCTCCTTCATGTGCTTCATAGGCATGTCAACCATAAGTGCTCAAACCGACTGGGCAAGTGTAGGCACCATCGATCTTACGACCATGCACCAGCGGCATGAAGGCTGGGGCGTCAGCCTGTGTTGGTGGGCCAACATGTGCGGTAAGTGGGACGATGACAAAGTGGACGAGCTCGTTGACTGGCTGGTGAGCCCTGACGGGCTCAACTACAACATCTTTCGCTACAACATCGGAGGCGGAGACGACCCGCTCAACCGTCATTGTGACCCCCACCACATGGGGCGAGGCAAGGGACTGCGCGCTGAGATGGAGGGATTCAAGGACTCCACGCGGGGGAGCTACATTTGGACAAGAGATGAAGCGCAGCGCCGCATCATGCTGAAAATCAAGGAGAAAAGACCCGATGCAGTCTTCGAGGCTTTCTCCAATAGTTGTCCTTACTACATGACCTACAGTGGATGCGTGGGCGGCAATGAGGACCCCAACAAGGACAATCTGAGACCGGAATACTATGAGGAATTTGCACACTACCTTGTGGATGTCTGCAAGCACTATAAAGAGGTGTACGGCATCGAGTTCAAGACACTTGATCCTTTCAACGAACCCATGACGGATTATTGGAACCGGAACGGCAGTCAGGAAGGTTGCCATTTTGACTATGCCTCGCAGATAGCTTTTCTGAAGGTCCTATCCCCCATCCTGAAGGCTTCCGGCCTGCGCACTGACATCTCCGCTTCCGACGAGACCGAGGTGGCCAAATCGGTCGCTGGCTTCCGCGCCTACCAGGAAGCAGGTGTGCTACCACTCGTTGGACAATGGAACGTGCATACCTACAAGGCCGACAACGACTCACGTAAGGCCATTGGCAAAGCGGCACGGAGCAACGGAAAGAGACTGTGGATGAGCGAGGTGGGTGCCGGTGGACGCGGCATTGACGGTAACCTGCGGCTGGCACAGACGCTGTTTGACGACGAACGATACATCCAGCCCGACGCCTGGATTGACTGGCAGTACGCCGCAGAGCGCGACGACCAATGGTGCATGATCGACTGCAATTTCGCGAAGCAGACCTACCGTAAGGTGAAACACTACAGCGTACGCCAACAGGTGACGCGCTTCATCAGGGTGGGCTATACATTTGTCGACACATCCTTGCCCAACACGATGGCGGCAGTGAGCCCCGACAAGCGGCAACTGGTGCTCGTGACGCTCAACAACAATGACAAGGAAGAGGCTTACAGCATACAACTCTTACATGCGATGCTGAAGCAAAAGAAAGCAGAGGGTTATATAACAACTTCTCAAGCAGACTTGAAACCCTGTTCGTTCCGTTTGCGTAACAAGCACGACCTCGAATTCTCCATGCCCGCCAAGAGCATCCTCACCCTCATCGTCCCGATCCAGGAAGATTGATTTCTTCCATTGATATGTATCCTTTTTATAAACGAAGTGAAAAGGACGACTGATACTGGCAGAAAGAACTTAGGGACACCGAGGGAAAACAGGAGAAAGAACAACTGCATTCAACATCAACAATTAATTCCCTTTCGTTTGCACAATTACCATTAATTTGCTAACTTTGCCCAATATTCATCAACCAAAACGACTAAAAGATGACACAAGAAGAACAAGAAGCTCGCCGCCGGGAGATGGAGGCTGAGATTGCAGCCAACGAGGCTGCCGAGCGTGAATATAAACGGAAGTTGAAACGCAACCTCATTGCGATAGCTGTGATCATCGTGCTGGTGGTTGGAGGCTACCTGTTGCTCAAACCCAACAACGAGCCCGACGTCTACTATAAGAACGGTGACATCGACTATGTGGCACAGGCCGACAAGCTGCGCCGCAGTGGCAAGTTCAAGGAAGTGCACCAGTTCCGGGGTGGCTATGCCATTGTCAGCGACGGCAAGAAATATGGCATCGTCGACGTGAAGGGTAACGTCATTTGCCCGATAAAATACGACAACATCGAGTCAAACTATGACGAGCACTACCCGGGCCTGGCCCTTGTGAAGGTCGGCGAGAAGTACGGACTGGTGGACAAGGGCGGCAAAGAAACCGTAAAGCCCGTCTACGACGAGATAGGAAGTATCTCAAGCGGCACCATGGAGGTGAAGCAAGGCGAGGAGACTTTCTACATCGACACGCAGGGCAACCGCGTGCAGAACGACTAATCGGACAAGCATCGATCGCACATCATGCCCGTCATCAACATCAAGTCGCTGGACGAGCCGGCAGTACAGGTGTACAGCCGGCTTACCGACCATCAGCTGCGCCATGCTGACGCGGCGCCTGACGGGCTGTTCATCGCAGAGAGCCCCAAAGTCATCCGGGTGGCCATGGCCGCAGGTTACAGTCCCTTGTCGATGCTCTGCGAGGCCAAGCACATTGAAGGCGACGCAGCCGACATCATCCGGGAGGCGGGCGACATACCCGTTTACACTGGCGACCGCGAGCTGCTCGCGCAGCTGACAGGATACAAGCTCACTCGAGGCGTACTCTGCGCCATGCGCCGCAGGGAAATGCCCGCAGCAGAAACGCTATGCCTGGGCAAGCGCCGCATAGCAGTCATACAGGGCGTGTGCGACACCACCAACATCGGGTCTATCTTCCGTTCGGCAGCTGCCCTCGGCATAGAGGCTGTCCTGCTCACACGCGACAGTTGTGACCCGCTCAACCGAAGGGCTGTCAGGGTGTCAATGGGAACGGTGTTTCTCGTTCCATGGACATGGCTCGACGAACCTGTCGCGTGGCTTGGCACCATCGGCTACAAGACCGTGGCGATGGCCTTGGCACCCCACTCCACCGATCTCGACGACCCCAAGCTCATGGCTGAGCCGCGTCTGGCCATCGTGCTGGGCACGGAAGGAGACGGTCTGCCAAAAGAGGCCATTTCATCGGCCGATTATGTCGTGAAGATTCCCATGGCCTATGGTGTCGACTCGCTCAATGTCGGTGCGGCGGCTGCCGTGGCCTTCTGGCAATTGAGAAATCGCTGACCAACAAATTGTATAGAACACGCATAAGCATTATCAAGACAAGAACATGATGGAAAAGGGAAACTTAAAATCTTTTGGCATCTATGATTTGACTGTGCTGAAAGAGGCAAACCGTGAAAGGCTTGTTGTCTGCATCAAGCCCGCCTATCGCGACAGACCACGATACAAGAAGGTATTGGAATCGGAATTTGCCAAGTCAAAGGATTTCGACCATCCCAACATCCTGAAATATGAAGAGCTACGGGATACTGCCGAACAGGGTCCTTGCCTCGTGACGGAGTGGGAAGACTGCCGTCCGTTGACCGACTATGCTGCAGAAACCCATACCGAGGAGGAGAAGAAGAGCATCATAACCCAGATGGCAGATGCGCTTGAATACATGCACGTGCGTGGCCGGATCCATGCCGCCTTGACACCGGCCGTCGTATTTGTGACGACAAAGGGCGACACGGTCAAGATTCTCAATTTCCGCCAACTCTATGCCGACGGACTGAAACAGCCCGCTGAAAGCCTGCGGTTTATCGCACCGGAAGCCAAGGACGGCACGGTCTCCCTTGACGCGCGAGCCGACATCTTTTCCCTGGGACAGGTGGTGAAACTTCTCGACATGCCCCTCTCCTACCAGTCGGTCGTCAACGGCTGCTGCAGCTTCGGACGCAGCGAGCGCTACAACAACATAAATGCTTTCCTTGCCGCCTTCAACCATCAAAAGCGCGCACGCAACGACAATCGTGTGCAAGATGCCGAAGACTTGCAGCATGCCGCAGGCCCCGGACGAGCCGCCCTCGGTATCGTGGCACTCATCGTGGTGCTTGCGATTACGGTAGTGGTATGGATTTTCCGCCAGCAAAGCCACAAGAGCGATGACAGCAAGTCGCTGGCTACGGAGCAGGCGGACACTACAGCAGACGGCAGCAACGTTTCTGCGGAGACCACAGGCAGCGGAGATGCGGCAACAGCGGCATTCCCGGGCAGCGAGGAGGCTTATCTCAACGACCTCATGCCGCAGGTGAAGGTGGACCTCGACAACATCTACGCCAAGGCCAAGGCGGGGAAATCGCTCAAGCGAAAGGTATCAAAATACTACAAAGGGCTCAGAAAGGTATTGACAGGCAAGGGATGGACGGATGCGCAACTGCAGGCATTCGACAAGGCGTTTGCCGAATACAACAGTCAGAAAACGGCTGAGGCAACCGACCTTCAACAATAAAAGGACCACTTGAAAAACAAGCTCATCGGATGAGATTGGCAACGCTAAAGAAAATCACCGCCTTGCTGTCTTTGTGGCTGGCGGCCGCTCTGCCTGTGTCAGCGCAGGGAACGGCTGGCGAGAATTTGACGCGGGGAAACATGCGCGACAGCTTGCGGCAGGCCATAGAGACGCTCTCCTACCATCCCGACTCTATCGACCTTATGCTCAAGAAAGCTTCATGGAACATGCAGCTGGAACAGTGGCAATATGCCAAGGATGAGTATGACAAGGTGCTCCGACTGGAGCCGGGCAATGTAGCGGCCCTCTTCTATCGGGCTTATGCCAACGGCCAGTTGCGGCGTTACAAGTTTGCACGCCTCGACTACGAGACACTGCTGGGTATTGTCCCCGGCAACTTCGAGGCCCAACTGGGTTTGGTGCTGGTCAATGAGAAGGACAACCGCTTCACCGAAGCGCTCGACGGCATCAACCGGTTGGTGACGGCCTTCCCCGACTCGGCAGTTGCCTGGGCAGCAAGGGCAGGCATGGAAAACGAGCGAGGACAACTCGAACTGGCCGAGTACGACTATTCTGAAGCCTTGAAACGAGACCCGAACAACCAGGATTACCTTCTGAACAGGGCAGACCTGCGTATCAAACTGAAACGCAAGGATGACGCGCGAAGAGACTTGGATGCCATCGTCAAGATGGGAACGCCCAAAATGGCACTCAAAGAATGGTATGACAAATGCAAACGGTAGAAAACAAATAAATGAAGGACATTAAGAAAATAGTGCTTACGGGTGGCCCGTGCGCAGGAAAGACAACGGCCTTGGTGAAGATCATTGACCACTTTTCAAGCATGGGCTATAAGGTGTTCACCATTCCCGAAGTGCCGACACTCTTCGCACAAGCAGGCGTGGACTATCTCACCAAGAACCGCAATTTCTTCTATGAGAGCGAGAAGGCAACGCTTGAGATGCAACTGACACTCGAAGACAAGTTTCTCAAGATAGCCGAACAGGTGGACGAACCGGCGGTCATCGTATGCGACCGCGGAGCCATGGACATATCGGCCTACATGAGCGGCGCGATGTGGGATGAGATCACCGGACTGGCAGGAACGGACAGCGCGACGCTGCGTGGCCGGTATGATGCCATCCTGCATCTGGTATCGGCGGCCGACGGAGCAGAAGAGTTCTATACGACCAGCAACAACAAGGAACGTACGGAGGGTCTTGAACTGGCCCGGGCTCTGGACAAGAAAGTTATCAACGCCTGGAGCGAGCATCCCCATGTACGCGTCATCAACAACCACCAGGATTTCAACACAAAGATCAACCGTGTGCTGAAAGAGATTTCGGCTGTTCTGGGCCTGCCACAACCTATCACCGAAGAGCGCAAGTACATCGTCAGGACTACGGGCGAGGTGCCCTCCACCACCAACTCGCACATCACGCAAACGTACCTTGTCTCCGACCCCGACACGGAGATACGTTTACGCAAAAGGGTATGGGCCAACGACAATGTGGTAAATGTGCATACAACCAAGAAGACGCTGGGAGCCAACCAGCAGGTGGAAACAGAGCGACAGGTGAGCAATGCTCTCTACGAGAACATGCTCCTGCAGGCAGACCCTTACAGAAGCCCCATCTGCAAACAAAGACAGAGTTTCATCTGGAAAGGGCAGTATTTTGAGCTCGACACCTACGAGAAGCAACTGGACGGACTGGTCATACTCGAAACCAAAGGCATCACCGACAAGGAGGATGTCAATTTCCCGCCGTTCCTGGAGGTAATCAAGGACATCACCGGAGACAAGAAGTATTACAACTACAACCTGGCGCTTCACAGGGATTGAACAGCGGATGCCGGCAGGGAAAAAACGCCAAAGGCCGCATGGCCCGACGCTGACCACCTCAAGGCGCAACGCCAGCAACACTCCATAACCCATTTTATTCGTTACACGTGCACATAGTTATCGCAGGAAACATCGGATCGGGAAAGACCACTCTCACCAACCTCTTGGTGCGCCATTACGGCTGGACACCGCGCATGGAGCAAGTGACCGACAATCCCTATCTGTCCGACTATTACAAAGACATGAAGCGATGGAGCCTCAATCTGGAGGTATTCTTCCTTAAGGAGCGCTTCAAGGATCTGTTGGAAATCAACCATGAGAAAAATGTGGTCGTCCAGGACCGCTCCATCTTCGAGGGCGTTTATATCTTCACAGCCAACAACCATGACATGGGAAACATGAGCGATCATGATTTCGACACCTACATGGGCTTGTTTGAGTCGATGATGATGGTGGCGCGAATGCCCGACCTGATGATCTACCTGCGTTCCTCCGTACCCCACTTGGTAGACAATATCCACAAACGCGGACGCGACTACGAGCAGAACATGCAGCTCAATTACCTGAAAAATCTCAATGACCGGTATGACAAGTTCGTGTTTCACCAATATCCCGGGAGAGCCCTGACCATCGAGGTAGACAATCTCGACTTCCTACACTCACGCGCCGATTTTGCCTCCATTGTGAAGAAGATAGACGAACAACTCATCGACATTGAAGGCAAAGACAACACATTGTTCAAGCAAACCAGATAACAACCATACATTATGCATATAGCTATCGCAGGAAACATTGGCAGCGGCAAGACCACGCTGACCAAGATGTTGGCAAAAAGATACGGATGGACTCCACGCTTTGAGCCTGTCGACAACAACCCCTATCTCGACGACTTCTACCACGACATGAGCCGATGGAGCTTCAATCTGCAAGTCTATTTCCTCAACAAACGGTTTAAGGAGGTCGTAGAGATATCGCAGAGCAAGGAGAACATCATACAAGACCGTACCATCTTTGAGGATGCGAAGATCTTTGCACCCAACCTGCACGACCAGGGATACATGAGCGACCGTGACTTCGAAAACTACTCGGACCTGTTTGACCTCATGATGTCGCTGGTGAAATTGCCGCAGCTCATGATTTACATACGCAGTTCCATCCCTACCCTGGTGAAGCATATCGAGAAGCGCGGACGCTCGTTTGAGAAGAGCATCCGCATCGATTACCTCACGGGATTGCAGCAACGCTACGAAGAATGGATCAAGGATTACAAAGGCGATCTGATCATCATCGACGGCGACAAGCTCAGTTTTGAGGATACCCCAGAAGATTTCCGTAAGGTGACCGACCTCATTGACGCCAACCTCTACGGCCTGTTCCCAATTGAGGAGAAAGAGAAATAGGCGCAGCCAGAATACATATTTTACCCGTTTGCGGAAGTAATTTACAGCATAGGTCTTCGTGTCTCAGACACACGAAGACCTCTTTTTTTTCATTTCTGCTACCGATACTCTATGGCTCAAGTTTCTCTTACCTGAAAAATTCATAGAGAACGAAGACATGTGTGGTGCCTTCGTCACCTTTTCGTTTAACATTCTTGCTAAGGCAAGCGGCAGAGCCGAGCGTAACTGAGAACGGGCTGACACTGTACTTCATGCTATTTTTCTTTTTGTGACCGGAGGCGACATAATGGCTAAATCTGCTTTCTATGTTAATATCCAAATGTTTTGACCATTATTTTATTATTTTCCTTCCGTTCACTATATGCACTCTGCCGGGC
>CAVIOP010000030.1:0-20424 GCA_963644485.1 bacterium
GAATCATCCGTTCTTGCTAAGGCACCACACATCATCGTGCTCTGTGAATTATTCAGGCTAAGTTGAACTTGCGCACGCCTTTATATATCACAGGTTGAATTGAAACGGTTTCTCACAACACGAATTATGATTAGCCACAAATTAATTGTGGAATGACGGCCCGTATGTCTCCATCTTTTCGTATCTTTGCGGAAGAAACAAATACAACTAAAGATGCATTTCAAATGGAAGTATGACGCACCTACACCACAACAATCGCAGCAAGCCAAGGAACTGAGCGAAAAACTAAGCATGAGCCCCATACTGGCCCAGCTCCTCATCAAGCGTGGCATCACCACCGAGAGCGCAGCCAAACGCTTCTTCAGGCCCCAGCTCGCCGACCTCATCAACCCCTTCCTCATGAAAGACATGGATGTGGCCGTCGACCGGCTCAACGATGCCATGGGACGCAAGGAACGCATCCTTGTCTACGGCGACTACGATGTGGACGGCTGCACAGCGGTGGCACTGGTGTACAAGTTTCTACAACAGTTCTACTCGAACATCGACTACTACATACCCGACCGCTACGACGAGGGATACGGAGTGAGCCGAAAGGGGGTGGACTATGCGAAGCACACTGGCGTGAAGCTCATCATCATCCTCGACTGCGGCATCAAGGCCGTCAAGGAAATCGAATATGCCAAGAGCCTGGGCATAGACTTCATCATCTGCGACCATCACGTCCCCGACGAAGTGATGCCGCCGGCTGTGGCCATTCTCAACCCCAAGCGGACTGACGACAGTTACCCGTTCAAGCAACTGTGTGGCTGCGGAGTGGGCTTCAAATTCATGCAGGCGTTCGCCAAGAACAACGGCATCGCATTCTCGCGGCTCATCCCCCTGCTCGACTTCTGCGCCGTGAGCATCGCAGCAGACATCGTGCCCGTGACCGACGAGAACCGCATCCTGGCCTTTCACGGACTGAAGCAGCTCAACCAGAACCCCAGCGTGGGGCTCAAAGCCATCATCGACATCTGCGGACTCAGCGGACGCGAAATATCGATGAGCGACATCATCTTCAAGATAGGACCGCGTATCAACGCATCGGGACGCATGGAGAACGGCAAGGAGAGCGTGGACCTGCTGGTGGAAAAAGACTTCTCACTGGCCCTGCGCGAGGCCCGACATATCAACGAATACAACGAGCAGCGCAAGGACATCGACAAGCAGATGACCGAGGAGGCTAACCAAATCGTGTCGAAACTCGAAAGCCAAAAGCACCATTCGAGCATCGTGCTCTATGACGAGAACTGGAAGAAAGGCGTCATCGGCATCGTGGCATCACGACTGACGGAAATATACTTCCGCCCTACAGTGGTGCTCACACGCGACGGCGATCTGGCCACAGGGTCAGCTCGCTCAGTGATGGGCTTCGACGTTTATGCCGCCATCAAGAGCTGCCGCGACCTGCTTCTCAACTTCGGAGGCCACTCCTATGCTGCGGGGCTCACCCTGAAATGGGATGACATACGCGAGTTCAGACAGCGGTTCCAGCACTATGTGGAAGAACACATACAACCCGAACAGACAGAGCCCATACTCAACATCGATGCAGTGATCGACTTCAAGGACATCTCCAAGCGACTGCACAACGACCTTAAGCGCTTCTCGCCCTTCGGGCCGGGCAACGCAAAACCTGTGTTCTGCACCACGGGAGTCTACGATTACGGCACCAGCAAGGTGGTGGGACGACAGCAGGAACACATCAAACTGGAACTCGTCGACTCGAAGTCGGGCACCGTGGTCAACGGCATTGCCTTCGGACAAAGTGCATCCGCACGATACATCAAGTCGAGAAGATCGTTCGACATCGCATACACCATTGAGGGAAACATATTCAAGCGCAACCAGGTGCAACTGCAAATAGAAGACATACGTCCTACCGAAGGGGAAGAATAACGCATTGGAAGACGGCGACAAATACATCCGGATCCTCCGGGAATACTGGGGATACAGCGATTTCCGGGGCATACAGCGCGAGATTATCGAGAGCATCGGCGCAGGTAAGGACACCCTGGGGCTGATGCCTACAGGCGGGGGTAAGTCGGTCACCTTTCAGGTACCGGCACTCGCCCAGGAAGGGGTATGCATCGTTGTGACACCCCTCATCGCCCTTATGAAAGACCAGGTGAGCCACCTCAAGGAGAAAGGCATCCAGGCGGCTGCCATCTACTCAGGAATGGCACGCTCCGAAATCATCAAGGTGCTCGAAAATGCCGTCTTCGGAGCCATCAAACTGCTCTATGTCTCACCAGAACGGCTGTCGTCGGAAATCTTCCAGGCCAAGCTGCGCCACATGAAGGTGAGCTTCATCACCGTTGATGAGGCCCACTGCATCAGCCAATGGGGATACGACTTCCGTCCGTCCTACCTGAAAATCGCCGAGCTGCGAAGCCTCAAGCCCGATGTACCCGTGCTGGCCCTGACTGCCACCGCCACCAACCGGGTCATGGACGACATCATGCACCAGTTGCAGTTTCGCAACGGACAGGTGTTCCGCATGAGCTTCAAGCGCGACAATCTAGCTTACGTTGTCCGCGAAACGATGGACAAGTTTGAGGAGATGCGCCATATCCTACAGTCGGTGGAGGGGTGCGCCATCGTATACGCCAGGAGCCGGGCACGCTGCAAGAGTGTGGCTACATGGCTCGAAGAGCACGGCGTGTCGGCTACGTTCTTCCATGCCGGACTGGAACCCTCGACCAAGGACGAACGACAAAAACTGTGGCAGACTGACCAAAAACGGGTCATGGCGGCCACCAACGCCTTCGGAATGGGTATCGACAAACCTGACGTCAGACTCGTGATACACATCGACTGCCCCGACTCCATCGAGGCCTATTTCCAAGAGGCCGGGCGTGCGGGACGCGATGGGAAAAAGGCCTACGCAGTCCTACTGTGGAACAGTGGTGACCAAGCCAAGCTCCTCAGAAGAATCAGTGCCACCTTCCCACCCAAAGAACTTGTGCGCGATGTCTATGATCACCTGGCCTACTTCTTCGAACTGGGCGTAGGAAGCGGTGGCGGACACACATTCACCTTCGACATCGACAAGTTCAGCATCACCTACGGCTACTATCCGACCTATGTCGCATCGGCCCTTCACATCCTGCAAAACGCCGGCTACATCAACTATGAAACCGATCCGGACGCGCAAGCCCGGGTGAAGTTTCTCGTAGGCCGCGACGAGCTCTACCGCCTCTATGACAACACTCCCGATGAAGATGCGGTCATCTCGGCCATGCTGAGATGCTACGGGGGACTCTTCTCCGACTACCGATACATCGAGGAAGCTCTGATTGCACAGGCGGCCGGATTAGGCCAGCAACAGGTGTACCTTATCCTGAAAAGCCTCAGCCACAGGCACATACTGCACTTCATCCCACAGCGCAAGACACCTTTCATTACCTATACCCAAAATCGTGTGGACGGCGAAGAACTGGTGATACCAACCAACGTCTACGAGACACGCAAGGAGCAGTACACCCAACGGGTGAACGCCATACTGGCTTACGCCACCAATGACTACGTATGCCGGAGCCGTCAGTTGCTCCGCTACTTCGACGAGACCAACTCCTCTGACTGCGGTGTCTGTGACGTCTGCGTCGAACAAAGGTCTGACCTCGAAGCGGACACCAACTGCCAGAAAGCCCAGAAAGCCATCCTCGACATTCTCGCCGACCATGAGCACCACCACATCCGCGAACTCGCAGACATCGCCCTGCCCCACTCCACCGTCAGCGAGGCGCTCGAATATCTCCTCAACGAAGAACTCATTCACATGGACTTCTCTGAACTCTATATCTGAATCATTGGATTCCAAATTCCTTCATAACACAAAATCCCTGGCTCTCATCATGAAAGCCAGGGATTAACCTTTTAAAATGTTCTGATTTAGTTGTTCTCGGGACGCAACTGGCGAACGGTCTCGGCAGCACGCCACATCTCCATATCGTGCATGGCCTTCAGCTCAGCGTTGAGCTTCTCGCGGTAGTCGGGCTGAGAGTTCTTGTCGATAGATATCTGGGCCTCTGTGCCGTTCTCTACGCTCAGGTAGAGCCACTCCATCACAGGCTTGATGGCAGCCTTGAAGCGAGGACGCCAATCAAGGGCACCGCGCTGGGCCGTTGTGGAGCAGTTGGCATACATCCAGTCCATTCCCTTCTCGCCAAACAACGGGCCAAGACTCTGAGTGAGCTCCTCGACGGTCTCATTGAAAGCCTCAGAAGGAGAGTGTCCATGGGAGCGGAGTACCTCATACTGAGCCTCAAGCAATCCCTCGATGGCACCCATCAGCGAACCGCGCTCACCCGTCAAGTCGGAAGTGGCCTCCTTGTGGAAGGTGGTCGGGAACAAGTAGCCTGCACCGATGCCGATGCCGAAGGCTATACACTTCTCATTGGCCTTGCCCGTAGCATCCTGATAGACTGCGTAAGAGCAGTTGAGGCCACGGCCCTCAAGGAACATGGTGCGCAGTGATGTGCCCGATCCTTTAGGAGCCACCATGATGACATCGATGTCCTTGGGAGGAACCACACCTGTGCGGTCTTGCCAGTTAATGGCAAATCCATGGCTATAGTAGAGGGTCTTGCCCTTCGTCAGATATTGCTGAATCTTTGGCCAAGCTGCAATCTGTCCGGCATCGGAAAGAAGCATGCAGATAATGGTTCCCTTCTGGGCAGCCTCCTCGATGGAGAACAGCGTCTTGCCCGGTACCCATCCGTCGGCCACAGCCTTGTCGTAAGTCTTGCCCTGGCGCTGGCCAACAATCACGTTGAAACCATTATCGCGGAGGTTGCCTGCCTGACCAGGACCCTGGATGCCGTATCCGATTACAGCTATCGTCTCATCCTTCAAAATCTCACGAGCTTTCTCCAAAGGAAACTCTTCCTTGGTGACAACATCTTCGACAACGCCACCAAAATTCATTTTTGCCATAAGCTATTTATATTTAAAACGTTATAAGTCTCTGTTCTCTTTGCATCATCATGCATTGTTTACGCACACAAAGGTAGCAATTTA
This sequence comes from bacterium, assembly GCA_963644485.1. Lineage (GTDB taxonomy): Bacteria > Bacteroidota > Bacteroidia > Bacteroidales > Bacteroidaceae > Prevotella. Next base: position 5,065 of record CAVIOP010000030.1, read on the forward strand.
AAATAATATATGCAAGCTTTCTTTTAATCTTTTATGAATTTTAGCAAACATCTTACAATTTCTTGCTTTATATCATCTTCGCGCGTAATTCTCACACACCATTCTCCTTCATCCTTCTGCTCCATCCACAAACCCAGACGGTCGCCCTGGTGAGCCTCAGCAACATAGGCCACCTCTATGCGCCGGAGACGATGGTGACGATACCAGTCAAGGTCGAAAAGGTCGAGGATGTGTTCGATGTATTTCACGGAATTGATATGCCCATTGACGTCCACATCATTATAATAGGTGTCGATGATGCGCACAAGCGTTGCCTCATTGTCCATCTTTACACGTCCCGGCTTGGCAATAGGGCATGGCTTCTCAACCTCTATGTATTGGTTGATGAGACCATCCTGCACGTCAAAGATGTCGGCAGGCTGGCGCGTGCGAGTATCAATCATAGCCCATACGCTGCGCCCGTAGCCATAGACCATGCTATCGTCAAGACTCTTCACCGCAAAGTTGCGGCTCGTAAAATAGCGCATGGCACCCTCTACCCAAGTCTCGATGGCAAACTTATCGTAGGCCAAGGGCATCTGCTCCATCTCGATGACCAACCGCGAAAGCACCCAGGTACGGTAAATGGAGTTGAGGTAGTTCATGCCATAGTCGCGGTCGTTGCTATGGAAATCGGCAGCATTGAGCATTGCATTGCCCAAATGTCCCATGAAGAGACGATTGCTGAAATCGCAATGGAACGGCTCGGCCATAAACTCATAGCGCCCGACTTTGGGCAGCAGCTTCTCGCTCATAGTCTTTTCTGTTCATCAAGATAGTCGGTGACAAGCTCATCGAAACTGCGGGTCACGGCGATGTGTCCCGACCGGGTGTACTGCAAGAGACAATTGTAGCTGTTGAGCTGCTCATAGAGGTCAGTGATGTCCTCCGTCAAACCAGCAAGCAAGACCGTGGAATAAGTGGGGTTCACCTCCATCATGCGTGCATCGTGCTTGCGGATGATACGTGAAATCTCGGAATTGTCGAGCAATACCGGGGTGGAAATCTTGAAAAGGGCAACCTCATGGATGAACAGCTCGTCATCGGTGTAATAGTTGGCCTTTATGACATCAATTTTCTTCTCAACCTGCTTGGTAACCTTCATTATCTGGTCTGGCGTGCTCCAGCAAGTGATTGTGTACTTGTGAATGCCCTCAATGCTTGATGCCGACACGTTGAGACTCTCGATATTGACCTGGCGACGGGTAAAAACGGCCGTCACCTGACTGAGAACGCCCACCACATTCTCACTGTAGACCAGCAAGGTGTAAAACTGCTTGGACGTTTCTTGATCTTTATTCTCCATCTTCATCGTTACTCTCATTTTAAATGTCCAAATGCAATTGCATCTCATCGATGGCACTGCCCGGTGTGATCATGGGTGTGACGTTCTCCTCTTCCTTCACCGCACACTCCAGCAGATAGGGGCCGTCCGTACTGAGCATCTCCTCTATCTTCGCCTGCAAGTCGGCACGGTCCACGACAACACCATACGCAATGCCATAGCCCCGGGCAATGGTCTCGTAGCATGGGTTGAGCATCCGCGTGAACGAATGGCGATGGTCGTACATCAAGTCTTGCCATTGGCGCACGTTGCCCAGGTAGTTGTTGTTGAGCAAAATCATCTTGACAGGAGCCTGCTGCTCCATGATCGTACCCAATTCCTGGATGGACATCTGGAAGCCTCCGTCACCCGTAAAGAGACAGATGGTGCGATCGGGTGCGCCGAAAGTGGCACCCACAGCTGCGGGTAGACCGAAACCCATGGTGCCCAGTCCACCACTGGTGACGATGCTCCGATGGTGCTTATACTTGAAATAACGGCTTGAGAACATCTGGTTGAGTCCTACGTCATTCACGAGGACAGCATTGCCCTCGGTGGCCTCAGCCACGGCGTTGACCACCTCGCCCATAAGAAGCGGTCCGTCTGTGGGATGCGTAGAGGGCGTAATGACCTCCTGCTGCTCTTCCTGCTGCAGGGACTTGAACGAGTCGCGCCACTCCTGATGAGAGGCCTCATGGAGCAATTGGGTGATGGCGGGCAGGCTCTCCTTGCAGTTTCCGATGACTGCCACATCCGTCTTCAAGTTCTTGTCTATCTCCGTTGCGTCTATGTCCAAATGGATAATCTTGGCCTGGCGAGCATAACTGGTCACACGCCCCGTCACTCGGTCGGAGAAACGCATGCCGATAGCTATCAGCACATCGCACTCCTGTTGCTTGACATTGGGTGCATAATTGCCGTGCATGCCCAACATTCCCATATTGAGCGGATAGTCGGAGGGCAAAGCGGAAAGTCCCATCAGGGTGCGGCCAGCAGGGATATCGGCTTTCTCAAGAAAAGCCTTGAGCTCCTCATGCGCATCACCCAGCTCCACACCTTGCCCGACAAGGGCAAAGGGCTTCTTGGCGTTGTTGATGAGGTCGGCAGCCTCACGCACCGCCTCCTGGCTCACCTTGGGGTAAGGGATGTAAGACCTCACCTTGTCGGTCTTACCAGGCATCCACTTGGCCTTGCCTGTCTGTGCATTGCGCGGGAAATCAAGCACCACAGGGCCCGGACGACCGCTGCGTGCGATATAGAAGGCGCGATTGACAGCCCAGGCCACATCTTCCGCCCGCTGTATCTGATAACTCCATTTCGTGATGGGTTGTGCCATTCCTACGAGGTCCACCTCCTGGAAAGCATCGGTTCCCAACGAAGCCACGCCCACCTGTCCGGCGATGACCACAATGGGGGTAGAGTCCATCATGGCATCTGCCACGCCCGTCAGCGTGTTGGTGGCACCTGGCCCTGATGTGACAATGGCCACGCCCACCTCGCCACTCACCCGGGAAAATCCCTCTGCAGCATGGGCAGCAGCCTGTTCGTGCCGCACCAGGATGTGGTGGAACCAAGGGTCACGCTTGCGCGTGTAGGTGTAGAGCGCATCATAGACAGGCATGATAGCACCTCCAGGATAGCCGAATATAGTGTGCACGTTCTCTTGATACAGAGCACGCATCAGTATCTCTGCCCCTGTGCATTCTTCGCCGATGCGAATTCCTGCCCAAGGCACTTCTTGCATGTTATCTTTTGTCATGAGTTTCTTAGTCAATGATTCTCACACCACCCTTATCTGCCGAACTGACACTTTGAGCATAAGCTCTCAAGGCCTTGCTCACCTCACGCTGGCGATGCAGGGGTTGCTGCGGGCGGGCGGCAAGCTCCTCATCGCTGAGCTTTACGTTAATGGAACGGTTAGGGATATCAATTTCGATGATGTCGCCATCTTGGATCTTGCCGATGTTGCCGCCTGAAGCAGCTTCGGGCGAGATATGCCCGACACTCAGACCACTTGTGCCGCCAGAGAAACGACCGTCTGTTATCAGGGCACATTCCTTACCCAAGTGGCGGCTCTTGATATAAGACGTGGGATAAAGCATTTCCTGCATGCCAGGACCTCCCTTAGGTCCCTCATGGGTAATGACCACGCAGTCGCCCGACTTGACCTTTCCACCCAAGATACCTTCGCAAGCGTCTTCCTGGGAGTCGAATACAACGGCGGGACCTTCAAAATGCCAAAGCTCTGAGGCAACACCCGCCGTCTTGACCACACAACCGTCTTGGGCTATGTTGCCAAAGAGTACGGCGAGTCCACCATCTTTGGAGTAAGCGTGTTCCAGGTCTCGGATGCAACCGCCTGCACGGTCGGCATCCAAACTGGGCCACTGCTCATTCTGGCTACCCATCTTCGTGGAGAATTTACGGCCAGGGGCACTATGATAGATGCGGTCGGCATCAGGGTCAACGGCCTCACCTGTGATGTCGTACTTGGCCATAGCCTCATCAAGCGTCAAACCGTCCACGCGTTTCACATTGCCGCGGATCAAGCCGCCCTTGTTGAGCTCATTCAGAATGCCAAGAATGCCACCGGCACGATTGCATTCCTGTACGGAATATTTCTGGGTGTTGGGGGCTAACTTGCAAAGGCAAGGAGCCTTTCGGCTCAACTGGTCGATGTCGTTCATCTTAAAATCGACCTGTCCCTCCTGGGCGACAGCCAACAGATGAAGCACCGTGTTTGTGGAACCACCCATGGCAATATCAAGCGTCATGGCATTGAGGAAGGCATCGCGTGTGGCGATGTTGCGTGGGAGCACGCTCTCATCGCCATCCTCGTAATAAGCCAAAGCGTTCTTCACGATTTGGCGGGCAGCCTGCTTAAACAGCTCAATGCGATTGGCATGGGTTGCAAGAATCGTTCCGTTGCCAGGAAGTGAGAGACCGATGGCTTCGGTCAGCGAGTTCATGGAATTGGCAGTGAACATACCTGAGCAACTGCCACAGCCAGGGCAAGCGCACTGCTCAATCTGCTGCAGGTCGGCATCGCTCACCTCCTTGTCGGCACCGGCTATCATGGCCGTGATAAGGTCGGCGTTCTGTCCGCGCCAACTGCCCGCCTCCATCGGGCCGCCCGAGCAGAACACTGCAGGGATGTTGAGGCGCATGGCAGCCATCAGCATACCAGGCGTAACCTTATCGCAATTGGATATGCAGATCATGGCATCGGCCTTGTGGGCGTTGACCATGTATTCCACTGAGTCGGCAATGATGTCGCGCGAAGGCAATGAATACAGCATGCCATCATGTCCCATGGCAATGCCGTCGTCAATGGCGATGGTATTGAATTCGGCTGCATAGCAACCCATCTTCTCTATTTCCTGTTTCACAATCTGTCCAATCTCGTGCAGATGTGTATGTCCGGGTACAAACTGCGTAAACGAGTTGACTACAGCAATAATGGGCTTGCCAAACTGTTCGTGCTTCATGCCTGTGGCAACCCAGAGGGCGCGCGAACCTGCCATTCGTCTGCCTTCTGTGCAGACAGCACTTCTCAATGGATGTTTCATAACTACTTGTTCTCTAAATACTATGCAAAGTTAATTACTTTTATGCAATCATGCAACAATTAGTTGCAAAATGTTTGCATTAATCAATCAAATTGAAAGAAAAAACTATCCGTTTGCCACTAAACAATAACAAAACAGCAAGCAGACATAATAAAACAATAACAAAAACGACAAACAGCAAGCTCAAAAAACCGCTGGTTTCCATTAGGAAGCCAGCGGCCTTGTTTTATTTGTCAGCCCCTAAGGGCAGGCATTTGCGATGTTTACTTCACGTAGACAACAGCCAGACGGTTAGAAGTGTTGCCCTGAACACCCTTACCGGTAGCCTCGTCAACGATGACGCCCTTATCCTTCAGGTACTTAGCGACCTCGTCAGCACGAGCCTGAGAAATCTTGTCGTTGATAGCCTTGCTGCCCTCAGGAGAAGCGGTACCGACGATCTGCACGTGGCTGCCTTCCTTAACACCGTCAAGAGCTGCCTTGGCTTCCTTGGTCAGAGCGCTCTTGCCCTGAGCGAAGGTAACGAACACGAGGTTCTCAACGCAAACTTCCTTAGGAGCGGGAGCTTCCTTGACAACTTCCTTCACGATCTCCTTAGGCTTCTTAGCCAGCTCGTTGCGCAGGTCGTTGATGGTCTGGTTCAGAGCGTCGATCTCGTTCTGGTCGCGGAGCTGAGCGATCTTGAAGTTGTGAGTACCGTTGCTGTTCTTGAACTTGTAGATCACACCAGCGTTCAGCTGGAAGAAACCATTGTTGATGTTGTAAGTACCCTGGTTGGCGCTTGAAGTGGCCTTGTAGCCATAATCGTTGTAGTTACTTGTGCTTGTGTAGCCGGGCATGCCGTTGAACACCCAAGTCACTGAAGGCTCAACGTAGATCTGCCACTGCTTCTTGCTGCCAAGGTTGAACTGGAAGTCCAGACCAGCCTTAGAAGTCATACGGTTGATAGCACGGCCCTCTTCCATGTGCTTGAACAAGTGACCCCAGCCGATGCCATAGACAGCACCAACCTCGAACAGACGGGGCTCACCCTTGTAACCTGCAAACAGGTTGCTGAGGTTCAGAGTTCCGAGCAGAGAGGTGTTCAGAGCGCGGACAGCCAGACGGGTAGAAGCCCAAGGCTTGTTTGAGAAATAAGCATTGCTCTCGATAGCCAGACCGAAGACCGGTGTGATGTTCTTACCGATGCGCACACCAGCGTTAGGGTTGAGACCCTTCATCCAGCTATGGCCGGTCATCTTTGTGGCAACGCCACCATTAATGCCAACATAAACATTGTCGAAAACCTTGCTGCCCTCAACTGTCGTCTGTGCAGACGCAGAAGCGGCAACCAAAGCTGCTGCAAACAAAGTAAATAACTTTTTCATACTCTCTAAAATTAATTATTTATAATTATAATTTGGTTTTACTCTTTCTTTCAGAGTGCAAAGGAACTATTTTTTTTTTAAACATCCAAATTATTTAGCTACAAAAATTTATTTATGCTTCAAATTATTGTTTTTCCACATAAAAACCATGCTACACCGCCACGCAGAGCAGACATAAAGGAGCGTATCATATTGTTATACACACCTTTATAATGAGGATTATCTGCTGTTTCAGACTGTGCAAACGGAAATGGGAACAAGAGAAGCCACATAAGGATTGCAACATCCAAAACTTTACGGGAAGGCTGTCATGCGGTTGCAAAAGAATCAGCTTGATAACGAAAAAGAGGAAAGAAAGACCCAAAAGCCTTTCCTTCCTCTATTAAAATATCAGAACGTAATGATTTTCACCATATACGGGCTCAAATCGACGCGTTGTCCCTGTTCAGTTCCATTCACCTCTTCGACTTTCTTGTCGACAGGTTTTCCTGTAAAACCTTCCATCCTTGCTCCGGCCGGAATGTCAAGGCCCTTCAAAGAAACAGTGACACTGGCTGGCAAGGCGTTGACCAGTTTGACCGTAGTTTTGCCAGTCTTGGAGTCTTTCACGACGCTGGCCGCCACACGGTGTTGAAGCTCAGGACGAACGTCCAGCTTGGATGCGACATACGTATCCCCGCTATGCGTACCCCACAAGCGCTGGGTGTGATAGCTGGGTGTCAGACTGGTGATGGTGTCATTGTTGAAATAGATCATATCGGGGTTCCAGTTGGCATGGCCGTCCTTGCACAGTAGCGGCGCATAGCTTGTCATGGACACCACATCGCCGTTGCGTTCAATAGAACAGAGGTAAAGAGCTTCCGCCAGAGCACTTTCCACCGTACGTGTGCGCGATGCATATTCGCCAAGGTACACCTTGGGTGCCGTGCGGTCGTAGTTGTCGTAATAATCCTGATGGTGCATGAACCATCCCGGTGATTCATAATAATGCTCATCAACAAGGTCAAGGATGTCCTTATGTGCCTTTGCAAACTTCCATCCCTCGATGTAGTCGGCAGACGGGTCATGGAAGGGACCTACAGTTCCCACCACCTCGATATTGGGATATTTCTCCTTGATGGCCTTGCAGATCATCTCGTAGCGCTCCTCGAACGTTGTGGAGATGAGATCCTCGTTGCCCACACCCACATATTTCAGTCCGAAAGGAGCAGGATGGCCTGCATCGGCACGCATCTTGGCCCACTTGGACGTATTGGGGTCGCCATTTGCCCACTCGATCATATCGAGGATTTCCTGGCAATAGGCAGGCATGTCCTTCATCGGGATGCCCCCCTGCTGTCCACCCATGCCATCCTTGTTGGGTGCGGAGTTCTGACAAGGGACGCCAGCCGCCAGCACGGGGAGCGGTTCTGCGCCGAGGTCTTCACAGAATTGGAAAAACTCATAGAAGCCCAATCCGCGTGTCTGGTGATAGCCCCAAATATTGAAGTCGGGCTTTCGGTCTTGCAAGGGGCCCACTGTTTCGTTCCAGTGATAGATGTTGTCGATGCCCTGTCCATGACTCATGCAACCACCCGGGAACCTCACAAACTTAGGATGTAACGCAGCAATGGCCTCTGCCAGATCCTTGCGGAGACCATGCCCTTTGTAGGTCTCATGAGGGAAAAGGCTGACCATATCAACATCCACATCATCATCCTTGACAGGGGTCAGCGCCAGGCGCACCTGTCCCCTCACCGCCTTTTTGTCTATGGTCAACGGGACAGCATAGCGGTTCCATCCCTGTCCCTCGGTCTTGATTTTTTCCTTGGCATACACCTCACCGTTCTCGCCCACCAGTTGCACGACGACTTGGTTCTTGCCACCGTTCTCATTGCGCAAATATACCGAGAAATCAAACTGTTCGTTGGGACCAGCAGTAATGCCATCCCACCCTATATTATATAAGGTGTCCTTGGGTGCCAGCACTGCATAGTGGGGATTGTTCTTGCTCAAGGGCACATCGGTCTTCACGACAATGGGCTTGTTGGACTGCCAAGCGGTCGTGGCAGTCCACCCCCGATGGTCGGCCGGCGTATATTCGAAGTCGCGGTTCTGTATCAGTTCGGCATAAAGTCCTCCGTCGGCCGCACGGCTGATGTCCTCAAAGAACACACCAATGAGCTTGTCGCTGATGGCCTTGTTCTGGCTGGGATTTACCTGTAGGGATACTTCCACATGATTACCGATTGCTGCAAAATGCTTGTCATCATCGCGCATAGTCTCTCCGCTCATCTGGGCATCATGGCGTACGGCGGCAACATACTGGAAAATGTAGTCGAGATGTACTTTGGGCACATCGAACAAATTGCCTTGTAACAACTTACCGTTCACGGTCGCCGTGTCTCTAACCCATGCCGCGTCATCGATGGTGCTGGGGTCTGGCGTCTCCGTGAACTTACGGAAATCCTCCGATGCCTGGACATAGTGCTTAGTGCCATCCTTCGCCTTGTAATAAATGTCTATCGTCCCATCGTCCATCTGGAACATCACAGGATTCAGGACACCTCTCATGAGTGTCTGCGGATAGTCTTGCGGACGCCATGTGACAAGGTCCTCACTGTAAGCGGCCGCAAAACAGGGCGAATTGTCGTTGACGCCAAACAGGAGGCGCCACGAGCCATCGGTGGCGTGAAGCACATAAGGGTTATACATGCGCTTCTGGCTTCCCCATTGCGAATAGTCGGAAGAGCAGAGCTGCCCCACATCCTGCCATTTCTCGTCATCAGTGAGATAGGCCAAGTGAAGTCCGTCTTTCTCACCGGGAGAATAGACAAACACTTGGCATGTCGTATCCTTTCCCAGAATCTGGTAGGCAGGCAAAGGTTGCTGCTGGGCATGGGCCTGGACTGCCGTCCACGCCGCCAATATCATCCATATTTTCTTCATGTCTGCTATTTTAGGTTATTATCTCTTGCAAAGTTAACATATTTTGCGACAACTGTGTACCTTGAAACGGGAAAAGTGTCGTTCAGCCGACAAGAAAACAAAAAGGCAGGTAGCAATCACTGCCGCCCGCCTTCTAAACTAGAGAGTTATAAAAAATCAAGTGTTATAATATTTGCTCGATGATTTTCATTCCTTCATCCACCGCCTGCATGTTGAGCGGGATAAGGTTGTGATGTCGCTCAGGCAAGCTCTTGAACAGAGCCTTGTTGAGTCCGTCGGTGCTCACCACAGGGCACACCTTGAGCAGTCCACCCAGCACAATCATGTTGAAGACCTTGGCATTCTTCATCTCCGCTGCCTTGTCCATGGCGTCGATGCGATAGACGCTGATGTCCTTGCGGTCGGTGGGGTTCATGATGCCATAGCCGTCATAGATAAGGATGCCGCCCGGCTTCACCTTGGGTGCAAACTTGTCCATCGAAGGCTGGTTGAGGACGATGGCTACGTCATACTTACTCAGGATGGGCGACGAGATGCGGTTATCGCTGACAATGACCGTCACATTGGCCGTTCCGCCACGTTGCTCAGGTCCATAGGCTGGCATCCATGTCACTTCCTTGTTTTCCATCAGGCCAGAGTAAGCCAATATCTTACCCATCGAGAGGACACCCTGTCCTCCGAAGCCAGAAATAATGATTTCCGTTTTCATTCGTCCAACGTATTCTTTAAATCACCCTTGACATACTTTTCAAACATGTGTTGTTCCATCCACTGGTTGGCTTTAACAGGCGAGAGCTTCCAACCACTGTTGCAGGTAGACACAATTTCGACGAGGCTTGCTCCCCTACCCTCCATGGAAGCCGTAAACGCCTTCTTGATGGCAGCCTTCGCCTTTCGGATGGCGGCAACCGTCTCCACGCTCTGGCGCGTCACGTAGCAGGTGCCGTCGAGATGAGCAGCCATCTCGGTGATGTTGAGCGGATAGCCGTGTATCTTCGGGTCGCGGCCGTAGGGACAGGTAGATGTCTTTTGCCCTATGAGTGTCGTGGGGGCCATCTGTCCACCTGTCATGCCATAGATGGCATTGTTGATGAAGATGATGGGTATGTTCTCTCCACGATTGAGCGCATGAATGGTCTCACACGTACCAATGCAGGCCAGATCGCCGTCACCCTGATAGGTGAAGACAAGGCGGTCGGGCCACAGGCGTTTGATGGCCGTAGCCACGGCAGGTGCGCGTCCATGTGCAGCTTCCTGCCAGTCGATGTCGAGATAGCGGTAGGCAAAGACGGCGCATCCCACGGGGCATACACCCACCGTTTTCTCAGCCATGCCCATCTCCTCGATAACCTCTGCAACAAGTTTGTGGACCACTCCATGAGAACAACCCGGGCAGTAGTGCATCGGAGTGTCATTCATCAGTTCCGGTTTCTTGTAGACAAGATTTTCCGGCGCAATTATATCGTTTGCCATTTTACTCACCTCATTAATTTATCCTTCAAAGCATTGACGATCTCTTCTGGCTCAGGCACGATGCCGCCCAAACGCCCGAAGTGCTCGACAGGCAATGCACAATTGACTGCCAGTTTCACGTCTTCTATCATCTGGCCGGCGTTGATTTCGCTGACAAGCAGGCCTTTCTTTCCCTTCGCCAAGGCCGATATTTCCTTGCTGGGGAACGGCCACAGGGTGATGGGGCGGAATAGTCCTACCTTGATGCCCTCGGCGCGCGCCAGCTCCATGGCCTTCTCGCCGATACGGGCGGCACTGCCAAACGACACGATGATGTAGTCAGCATCGTCACACTGCTGCGCCTCGTATCGCACCTCGTTGTCGCAGATAGCCTGAAACTTCTCCTGCAAGTGAATGTTGCGCTTCTCCATGATTTCCGACTTCAACTCAAGCGATGTCAGGATATTGGGCTCGCGGTCCTTGGTGCGCCCGATGGTAGCCCACGGACATTCTTTCTTTATTTGCTCCTCGGTGCGGCGCGGCTTGAAAGGTGGCAGCACCACTTTTTCCATCATCTGGCCGATTACACCGTCCGAGAGAATCATGGCTGGGTTGCGGTATTTGAATGCCAACTCGAAGGCCAGGTCGACAAAGTCGGCCATCTCCTGCACCGAGTTGGGTGCCAACACAATGACATTATAGTCACCGTTGCCTCCTCCGCGCGTGGCCTGGAAATAGTCACTTTGTGAGGGCTGGATGGTTCCAAGTCCAGGGCCACCGCGCTGCACATTGACCAAGACGCCCGGTATCTCCGCACCTGCCATGTAGGCTATGCCCTCCTGCATCAGAGCCACGCCGGGCGACGATGATGTGGTAAACACACGCTTGCCTGCACCTGCCCCTCCATAAACCATATTGATCGACGCCACCTCGCTCTCAGCCTGCACGACCACCATACCCGTGGTCTCCCAGGGCTTAAGCAGCGACAAGGTCTCGATGATCTCTGTTTGCGGTGTGATGGGATAGCCGAAGAAACCGTCGGCACCACATCGAATGGCAGCGTGGGCTATAGCCTCGTTGCCTTTCATTAAAACGACCTCTTGTTCTGCCATAGCCTTATTCCTCCATTTTTTTCTTATAGACCGTAATGCAGCCGTCTGGACAAACGATACCGCAACCGGCACAGCCAATGCAGTCATCAGGACGGACGGCCTCCACGTACGGGTAACCGTGGACATTTACCTTTTTCTGAGCCAGGGCGATAACATCCTTCGGACAAGCCACGATGCACAATTGGCATCCCTTGCAACGATCCGTGTTAACGACGATGGCGCCCTTTATTTTTGCCATAGGTAATAACTTTTAAAAAACTTATGTTGTCTTTCCCAATCAGCAGCCCTCTCCTATGTGGCACGTCATGGGTTGTAGGCATCCTTATTATAGAAATTCAAGATACTCTCCAACATTTCCTTTGCCTCCACAGCAGGTGACTGGGGGTCGAGCTCTATTGCCTCCATGTAGCAGTTGAGCGCATGTTGCCAATCGCCTCGCTGCCTGTAGGAGTTGCCTTGCTGATACCACTCGGCAGCCGTCATCACACCTTATAGTAAGCTTTTTTGCCGGCGGCCAGCGTATTCTTCATCAGCGAGCAGATGGTCATGGGGCCCACACCACCCGGAACGGGCGTAATGAAGGAGCATTTGGGTGCCACCTCGTCAAACTTCACATCGCCGTTGAGACGGAAACCGCTCTTGCGCGTGGCGTCGGGCACGCGCGTCGTGCCGACGTCAATGACCACGGCTCCTTCCTTGACCATGTCGGCCGTCACGAAATTGGGCTGGCCTATTGCAGCTATGATGATATCGGCCTTCCGGCACTCCTCCTTCAGCGTCTTCGAACGCGAGTGGCACACTGTCACGGTGGCATCGCCATACTGCTTCTGCATCATCAACTGGGCCATGGGCTTGCCTACGATGTTGCTGCGGCCGAGGATGACACATTTCTTACCCGAGGTCTCCACCTGATAGTGCTGGAGCAACGTCAGGATGCCCAAGGGGGTGGCAGAAATGAAACAGGGCAGGCCAATACTCATGCGCCCCACATTGATGGGATGAAATCCGTCGACATCCTTGCGGTAGTCGATGGCCATGATAATCTTCTGCTCGTCGATATGTTTAGGTAGAGGAAGCTGCACAATGAAACCATCGACATCAGCATCCTTGTTGAGACGTTCGACGCAGGCCAGAAGTTCCTCCTCGGTCACATCATCCTCATAGCGGATGAGCGTCGACTTGAACCCGCACTGTTCGCAGGCAATCACCTTGTTCTTCACATAGGTCTCTGAGCCTCCGTCATGTCCCACCAGCACGGCTGCCAGATGGGGCCGTTTGCCTCCGCGGTCCACAATGTCCTTCACCTCGTCGGCTATCTGCTGCTTGATGGCAGCGGCCGTTGCCTTTCCGTCGATTAATGTATATGCCATAATGCGTTCTCCTTATTTATTTACAACTTGGGCATGCGGGGCATGGCACCCTTCATGTCTTTCATGCGCGCCATCATGGACATAGCCTGGTTGCCCGTGACCATCTTCATCATCTTGCGCGTCTGGTCAAACTGCTTAACAAGGCGGTTCACCTCCTGTATGCTGGTGCCCGACCCTTTGGCAATGCGCATCTTGCGGCTCTGGTTGAGCACCTCGGGCGACGTACGTTCCTGCGGGGTCATGCTGCGGATAATGGCCTCAATTCCATTGAAGGCGTTGTCGTCGATATCGACGTCCTTGATAGCCTTTCCAACACCGGGGATCATCGAGGCCAGTTCCTTGAGATTGCCCATCTTCTTGATCTGCTCGATCTGTTTGAGGAAGTCGTTGAAGTCGAACTTGTTCTTCTGTATCTTCTTCTGCAGGCGCTTTGCCTCTTCCTCATCAAACTGCTCCTGGGCACGCTCCACAAGCGAAACGACATCGCCCATACCAAGGATACGGTCGGCCATACGCTCGGGATGGAACACGTCGATGGCCTCCATCTTCTCGCCTGTTCCGATAAACTTGATGGGCTTGGTCACCACCGTACGGATAGAGAGGGCAGCACCGCCACGTGTGTCACCGTCGAGCTTAGTAAGCACCACACCGTCGAAGTCAAGACGGTCGTTGAACTCCTTGGCGGTGTTTACGGCATCCTGGCCCGTCATCGAGTCTACTACAAACAGGGTCTCGTCGGGATGGACAGCCTCCTTGAGCGAAGCGATTTCCTGCATCATCTGCTCATCAACGGCCAGACGGCCTGCCGTATCGACGATAACCACATCGTGGCCTTTGGCCTTCGCCTCATGGATGGCGTGAAGGGCTATCTCATTGACATTTTTACTGTCCTCCTCAGCAAACACCGGCACGCCTATCTGCGAACCCACCACCTTCAGCTGTTCGATGGCGGCGGGACGATACACGTCGCAAGCCACCAGCAGAGGGTTCTTGTGCTGCTTCGTCTTGAGCATGTTGGCCAATTTGCCGCTGAACGTGGTCTTTCCTGATCCTTGCAGACCCGACATCAGCACGATTGACGGGTGCCCTGAAAGGCGAAGCTCCGTGGCTTCACCACCCATTAGCTTGGCCAGCTCATCGTGTACAATCTTGACCATGAGCTGCCCCGGCTTCACGGCTGTCAGCACATTCATGCCCAAGGCCTTCGCCTTCACTGTATCCGTGAAGCTCTTGGCCACCTTGTAGTTGACATCGGCATCCAAAAGGGCGCGGCGCACATCCTTCAGTGTCTCCGCAACATTGATTTCGGTGATTTTGCCTTCGCCTTTCAGTATCTTGAAAGAGCGTTCCAGACGTTCACTTAAGTTCTCAAACATTTCTTATCTTTGCTTTACTTGATTTTTCTTTGTTGCCCGAAGGTTTTTTTCTTGTCGGGGCATCTCCGTTTTTGCTTGGTTTTGCTCCGCAAGGCCGTTTTCGTTGCACAAAAGGCGGGCATTGTGCAGAAACGGTGTTTGCGTCGGCCCGCATTGGTGGGCAATTCGACTACTTAGTGCAAAGATACGCAATAAATAAAAGATAAGGAAAGAAAAAGGCGGGTTTTTTCAATCTGTCGCATTGTGGTTATCATGAATTCCCTATGATTTATGCAGGTTAAAATGCCGTGGTTTACGCGAAGCTCATGCGCATGCACCCCATGTGATATTAGTCAGAGTTCAACTGCTGATAAACATTCTGGAACACCCGGTCATTGATGAAATTCATAAAGTCGGGGTTGTCCAAGTATTGGCGGCAGAACTCCGTATTCTCGTCAAGCATCTTTGCCACAACCATGAGCATGCTACTGTTGAACTGCACTTGGGCTGTTGCTTTGTTGCTGTTCTTCGCAGCATTTACGAAGGCTTCATCCTCTTTCATGCGTTCAGGCAATTCGTCAAGTTGCTTCTTGGCAAGTTCTATGTTTTGCCAGTTGACACCGTTGAACTGTTCAAGGATGTCGCTCAGTTTAGTGAAGTTAGGCTCCGACTTTCCGCCGGCACCTGTCCCCATTGGTATAGGGCCTATTTCAGTGTCAGTATTCTCCAAAACAAATTTGGCATCGCCCATCTTTGCGACCTGCACTTGGTCGAGGTCAATGGCTTCTGTAAGTCCTTCGGTAAAGTCTTCACCTTTCAACTTGGGCAATTTGTGTACAAGCAG
>CAVIOP010000031.1:0-19994 GCA_963644485.1 bacterium
ATTCAGGATAAGATAAAGGCAAACCCCTGCGCTATAATCTGTCGTCCCTACAGGGACTTGCCATTTGCAAAGTTTTTACCGGACACCCATACTTCAAATCACAAATGAAATGCAGGCTTCCCGTATGCTCCATGATGGAGCGCGGGAAGCCTGCTTTCTTATCACGTTGTCTGGCCGGCACCCTCGGGGGAGCCGCCGGCAGACCGTCGTTGCAATTAGAAAATTAGAAGTTCCAGTACAGACCCAGAGTCAGGTTGTTGCCGTCGAGGTCGACACCCCAGGCGTTGCTGCTCTTGGCGCCGTCGTAGCTGGGCTTGTAGTTCTTGTAGCCCACGAAACCGACATGAGCGACGATGCTCACGTTCTTGTTCACGTTGAGGGCCACACCAGGCTTCAGGCCGACAGACCACTCATTGCCCGTGCCGTTGTAGTGCTTGTAGGAAGCGCCGCCGTCGACGAACAGATCAACCACCTTGGTGTGGAGAGCCGTGTAGCGGACATAAGGAGCCACCTCGAAAGTACCGACGGCTGCGTCAGCATCCTCAATCTCGACGGGTGTGCCCTTGCCCCAGCCAATGACTGTACCGATGGCCCAGTCCTGATTGAGCTTGTAGCCGATCTCGGGGAGAATCTTGTAGGTCGTCTTGCTGTCCTGTCCTGCAATCTTTGTGCTGGCAATACCTGCGTTGCCACCAACATAAACCTGTGCGCTGGCGCTCACTGCGATGACAGCAGCTGCCAAAGTCATGAATAACTTTTTCATCTTAAATAAAAGTTTAATTTAACTAATACTGTTTTAAGTCTCTATTAATCTTTGTTCTCTATTGAGTCCTCTATTACCTTTTACTGTTAATCATCTTTGTCAGCCGAGAGCCGCAGTCACTGCGCCTGCATGCAGCTGAAAACCGGTGCAAAAGTATAGAATAAACACATTCCCTCCAAACATTCGACAAGTTTTTTATCCGCATCTGTTAAATTATTGTTAATTGTTCGTGTTTGCAACGTCTTTTAACTAACTTTGCATAAATAATAAATAGGAGAAACCTCATGCACCCAATATTCATTGCCGGCCCCTGTGTCATCGAGTCGGCCGAACTGCTTGACAGCGTAGCCGCCACGCTGACAGGCATCAACCGCCGTCTCGGCACGGACATCATCTTCAAGGCATCGTTCGACAAGGCCAACCGCACGTCGATCCGTTCCTTCCGCGGGCCTGGCATCGACAAGGGACTGCAGATGCTTTCCGACGTGAAGGCGAAATACGGGCTCAGGCTCACCACCGACATCCATGAGGCATGGCAAGCGCAGCCTGCAGGCGAGGTGTGCGACGTGCTGCAGATCCCCGCCTTCCTCTGCCGCCAGACCGACCTGCTGGTGGCCGCCGCCAAGACAGGCAAGGTGGTCAACATCAAGAAAGCCCAGTTTCTCTCGGGCCGCGACATGCGCTACCCCGTGGAGAAGGCCCTCGACAGCGGTGCCGGCGAGGTGTGGCTCACCGAGCGCGGCAACTGTTTCGGCTACAACAACCTCGTGGTGGACTTCCGCAACATAGCGGACATGAAGGAGATTGTCCCCACGGTCATCATGGACTGCACCCACAGCGTGCAGCGTCCCTCGGCCGGCGACGGCAAGACCGTAGGCGACCGCAAGTTTGTGCCGTCCATGGCCGTGGCCGCCAAGGCCTTCGGTGCCACGGGCTTTTTCTTCGAGGTACACCCCCACCCTGACCAGGGCCTGTCCGATGCCGCCAACATGCTGGAGCTCGACAAGCTCGAAGGTCTCATCGCCCAGCTCCTCGCATAGCGCCGCAGGCACCGCCCGGCAGCCATGCCCAGTTCCCACCACGTCTCACAAAGTACACCATGCAAAATCCCACCCTATCCGACGCCGACCTCTCGCTGTCGCTCAAATACGCCGAGCGATGCCTGCGCGACGAGGCTCAGGCCGTGCTCGACCTCATCCCCCAACTTGACGACAGTTTCGTCAGGGCCGTCGACCTCATCTACCACTGCCACGGCAAGGTCATCGTGACGGGTGTCGGCAAGAGCGGCAACATCGGACAGAAGATTGCGGCCACGCTGGCCTCCACCGGAACACCGGCCTTCTTCATCAATCCCCTCGACGCCTACCACGGCGACCTGGGCGTGATGACGCACGACGACGTGGTGCTGGCGCTCAGCAACTCGGGCCAGACCGACGAGCTGCTGCGCTTCGTGCCCATCCTGCTCCACATGCACGTGCCCATCATCGGCATGAGCCGCAACTCCGAGTCGCTGCTGGCCAAATACTCCACCATACACATCAAAGTCTTCGCAGCCCACGAGGCGTGCCCGCTCAACCTCGCCCCCACCTCGTCGACGACGGCCGCGCTGGCCATGGGCGACGCGCTGGCCGTGGCGCTGATGCAGGTGCGCAACTTCCGTCCGCGCGATTTCGCACAGTTCCATCCGGGCGGCGAGCTGGGCAAGCGCCTCCTCACCACCGCCGAGGACGTGATGCGCACCGACGACCTGCCCATCGTACCGCAGGACATGCACCTCGGCGAAGCCATCATACATGTGTCGAAGGGAAAACTGGGCATGGGCGTGTCGCTCGACGGCGAGGGCTGTGTCACCGGTCTGATCACCGACGGCGACATCCGCCGCGCCATGGAACGCTGGCAGGCCAAGTTCTTCGACCACACCGTGGCCGACATCATGACACGCAACCCGAAGATTGTGCCGACCAACGCCAAGATCTCCGACATCGAGCGCATCATGCACCGCTACAAGATCCACTCGGTGCTGGTGTGCGACAAGCGGCGCAAGCTCCTCGGCATCGTCGACAGCTATGCCACCTCGATGCTCAACCAATGACGACGTATGACCATGTTATTTAGCTACCTGACGCTGACGCTTCTCCTGCTCTTCCCCTTGCAGGCGGACGCCCAGACAAGCGACGCGCTCATCGTCAGTCACCTGGAGAAGAAGGGCATCACCTTCTCCCGTGACAACAGCGTGACGCTCCTCATGAGCGGGCAGGAGAAGTTCGACGACCTCTTCCTCGCCATCGACCAAGCGCAGAAGAGTATCCACATGGAGTATTTCAACTTCCGCAACGACTCCATCAACCGCGTGCTCATCAGCCACCTGGCCCCGAAGGTAAAGGAGGGCGTGGAGGTGCGCCTGCTCTTCGACGGCTTCGGCAACGTGAGCAACAACCAGCCGATGCGCCGGCGCGACCTCGACTCCATCCGCGCGCTGGGCATCGAGATCTACGAGTTCAACCCCGTGCGCTTTCCCTACCTCGACGACATCTGGAGCCGCGACCACCGCAAGATTGTGGTCATCGACGGCAAGGTGGCCTACACGGGCGGCATGAACGTGGCCGACTATTACATCAAGGGGACGCAGCAGGTGGGCGAGTGGCACGACATGCACTGCCGCATAGAGGGTACCGAGGTCAACACGCTGCAGGCCATTTTCCTGCGCATGTGGAACAAGGTGACGCGCCAGAACCTGCACGGACCGCAATATTTCCGCGGACTGGGCGACACCAGCTATTTCCACGGGCTGAAGCCCGACACCTGCAGCACGGCAGGCCACAAGACGGTGGGCATCATCAACCGCGAGCCCCACACGTCAAACAAGATTATCCGGGAATTCTACACCCGTGCCATCGGCATGGCCCAAGACAGCATCAAGCTCATCAACCCTTACTTCACGCTCAACCACAACATCAAGCGGGCCCTGCGGAAGGCTGTCAAGCGGGGCGTGAAGGTAGAGATCATGTTGTCGGTGAAGAGCGACATCCCGCTCACCCCCGACTGCGGCTTCTACAATGCCCACAAGCTCATGAAGCACGGCTGCACGGTATGGATGTACAAGCCCGGCTTCCACCACACCAAGGTCATCATGGTCGACGGCCGTTTCTGCACCGTGGGTTCGGCCAACCTCAATGCCCGCAGCCTGTCGTGGGACTATGAGGAGAATGCCGTCATAGCAGACTCCTGTACCACGCGCCAGCTCGACCGCCTCTTCGACGCTGAGCGCAGCGACTCCTTCCTGCTGACGCCCGAGACGTGGAAACAGTGGCGCACGCCCTGGCAACGGTTCCGCGGATGGTTCGCCCACCTGCTTGCTCCGTGGCTGTAAGGGAAGTGCGCAAACAACGCATAAGTATGGCCTACCCCTCATAATAGGGAAGAAATAAAAAAAACGTAGGAGAGTACCCTACGTATTCAAATAGTGTTTTATAATGTGTCCCTATATTGCTTAGTTTTGCGGAAAGCCCTGCAAAGGCTTCACGTTCATAGCCCAGGGTGAGCCGAGAAACATGACGTCCTTGCAGGGCTTGTCATAAACTTTCCGTTATTTTGGGCAACTTGTTATTCGTAACCCATGAATTGTCCAGGTAAGACTTATTTGAATTTATACTCCGTGTGCAACAGAAGCGGCTTTTCTACGGTTGTCTTCGAGGCATCGTGTATTTCATCTTCCTGCTTTTTTGCAGAGGTGCTCTCTACCGTAACGCCAGGCAAGGCAATATAGTACAATCCGTTGCCGTTGGCATAGTATTGCATTGTGCCGTTAAAGCCACCCACCATGCCATTCGTGGGCCAAGTAATGATGCCGTCGGCCAGTTTTCCCCCATAGCCATCTGCCTTAGCACTTTCTGCCGTATAGCCCTGATTTATACAGTATCCGGCCATATCAGCCAACCAGAACGTGCCGTGTGAACTCCATGTCGCACCTGTACTTTGGGGAAGAATATACACAAAGGCGGAATCTTCGGCATGGATGTAGAGATAATAGTCGTTGTCGGCATCATACATGCCTTCCTTATTCAAAGGGAAGTCCTTTCCGTAGGGGTTGACCAGGCGATAGTAGCCGGGTATCTGGTCACACTCCTCCATCTGAGCCTCAGCCACACATGCCTCCTGACCATAGAGGTAGGTGATGGCATCATCGCGGAAGGTGGCCGTACCCAGTGATGTCCAGGCATAAACCTCCTCAACGGCAGAATGGTGGCGCAGAGCTATCACATCCTTACATATCTTTCCCGTGGCATCGTATCCCGCAATGACCAAAGAGAAGTATTCGCCTTCTTGAGGATTCGGAATGTCAATCGCTATCGTGTCTGTGCCAGTCACTTTAGTCATATAGGTGGCCGAGAGCACATGTTCACGCACGTTGCCTGTGAGCATACTGTCTGGCAAGAGCGCTATGTAGGCACCGGCAAACTCCGATGCATCATACCGGATTCGCCACGTCATGGAACTGTCCTCGTTGGCTAACGCACTGACCAGTTTGGCACTAAGTGTTTTTTGCGGGCACTCAACAATTGTGTTACTTTTGTCCAATTCAACGTTCATCGCTTCTTGTCCCACGACCGACAAGGCTGCCAATTTATACTCACCATATTCAGATGGATAAGGAACATCTACATCTTCCCCGTGACCCATATTATTGCTAAGTGAGACCTGAACCAAAGACGGGAGCAAGCCATTTTTGAGCTTTCTCTTTACATCCTCTTCGGTATCATATTTGTCCACCAATGCAACGTATCCCTTTTCTGCATGAGGACCAAACGAACAATAGGCTTTCACGTTCCAGTTGCCGGTTTCTTCGTCTTGCTGACAATCTTGATAATACACACTGCATGAATAGTCGGGGTATTTGAAGGTTATGTACGTATTGGAGTAGGCAATACACCCGTTGCGCAGTCCTACGCCCACGATGGTATATTCGTCCTGATCGCCTATCATGGGAATGTCGACCCATCCTGTGTCCTTACACGTCACACCATAGGAGGCATCATGTTTCAATATGTTTAAGGCCGAATCGACCAGGCTCGATTGCACACAGACGAGGCGCACCTCGTCCAGTTCGTTCATGCGTTTCACCTTGGCAGGAAAATACTGTTGTCCATTCTCGGAATACACACGACTCTGAGAAGTGGAGCCTGGATAGAGATCATAACCGACAGAATAGCCAAACGATGCACATTCCGGCATACGGACTTCTGTGAGTATGGTGCTGTTCACCACCTTCACCTCATGGCCATAAGTCAGCGTGATACTGTTTCTTGGGAACGACACCACCTGGTTGGCATATGTTCCATGCTGCGTGCTCTCTATCATCACACTGTCCCCGTTCACGGCAAATCCCAGCGACTGTGCGGGTATGTAAGCCTCTCCACCGCTTACTCTGATGCTGAGCGGTGCGCCTGTATATCCCGTGGTGGAGTCGGCTATCTGCCGGAACGGCTCTTGCAGCACAAATCCCTCGGCAGTGTCCATGGCATACGCATTCACGGTTATGTACTCAGCGGGGGTTGTGAGGTTCAACAGTTCGCGCACGATGCCATCGGCAAAACTCACCGTATAGTGTCTGTTGGGTTTCTGTGCAAAACCACCTCCTTCATAGTAGAGCCCAGAAGGGTCAGGATTGTTTAGGCCGCCGAGGTTCCACTTGTATTGCATCAGGCTTGTTAGGGGGAACACAATGTTCATCCATGCCGGTCGGCCGTAGTCGGCAGAGGACAACCGCTGATCACTGGGGATGTATGGCTTATCCACATCCTGGGTGCGGTCAACAGACATATCCAGACGCTTATAGTCGAAGAACGCTTGTCCCTCGCCCCACAGTTCTATGCGCTTCTGCTTCACAATCTCTTGTATGACATCCTGTTCGTTTGCGTCAGTCGAGTAGTTGTAGTCCGACACCCTGTACTGGCTCATAAATGCGTTCAGCAACTTCACGCCATCGGTGACGGACGAGTGAGCCTTGGCCTCTGCCTCAATGAAGTACATCTCCTCGACACGCATCAGTGGATAGGCCGCCTGACCTCCCACGCTACTATCGTCATACGCGCCTTTGTAAGGACGGAACTTCAGAGAGGCATATCGGTCAAGCCCCATTAGGTTGGTGGTTGCCAAGTGCGGCTCGCTATAGTCGTCGGACACTCTGAAGAGTTTGCGCCGCATGTCGTTTTGGTCAATAGCATTGTAGAGCGACGGGGTGATACACACGGGAACTCCCACAGAGGTGTATCCGTAGGTATTTTCGTTGCACATCCATGAAGGCCAGTTTACGACACCGCTGATTACGACTTCGTCGTCCTCACGAGGTTGGGCTCCCCACATCCATGATGACGGTGTGGTGCAGTTGAACCCGTTTTCGATGTCGAGCATCTCCGTCTCGGAAAGCGGCGTAGCACCACTTTGCGTGATGGCCAAGCGCGCCTTGCGTGCAGCCGTGCCATAGTCTGCCACCCACATGCTCAGTCGTGCCTGCAGGCCATATACGCAAGCCAAATCAGGCAGAAGTTTGCTCTTGCGCTGGTAATTGGCCAGATATGCTTCTGCCTTGTCAAGGTCCGACTGGATGAAAGTCCACATCTCTTCACGTGTTGCACGTGTCAGTTGTGCCAGTTGTTCGGGTGTTGTCTTCTCTGTGATGATGGGTGCAGTCAGGTTGGTCAGCGACTGCCCAGTGTAGGAACAGCCATTGGTGGCGGCAGATGGCAGATACTCATACATGCGGGCCACGTCCAGATAGTGCATGGCGCGGAAAGCATACGCCACGCCCAGGTACTCGCGTTGTGTATCATTGGCATTGTTCTCGTCAATGGCCCCTATAAGTTTGTTCGTGGCCGCAATGGCAGTCTCGTAGAAATTCCATATCTGTGCTGGTATGCGAGAGTTGGCACCCATAGAACTATTGTCCGCCCAATCACGAAACCAATTGTAACCAGAAGCAGTTCTGAACAGGTCGGCTGTAAGCACGTCCCTTATGTGCATCATGCTGCCATAGCCAAATTGACTGTGGTTATTCGAGGACATGGTATGCATGACATTGTTTATGTTGAGGAAATAGCGTTCGATGTCACCATAGAAGGTCATATCATTACCTTCATAGACTTCCACTTCTCCATTCTTGGTCACTTTCACCAACAGTCCTCCGTTTCCATTGTCGGAAAACTGAGCAGAGTCGCCCTCGGAGATTTCCACTTTTTTACCACCTAAGTAAAATCCGACACCCTGTGCGCTGGTGTCGATGGCAGCCATTGCCATGAGCAGCAGACCAGCGATATGCTTGACGTACTTCATCTTACCTGAACTTTGAATGAAACATTTCCGGCTTTCACAATGGCTATGCCCTTTATCTGGTGTAACGACGCCGTGGCCCGGCCGTTCTCGTCGGCCTCGGCTTGGGCTGTAACTTTACCGTCGACAGCGGCAACAGTTACCGTCTGGCCTTTCTGAAGCCCTGCTACCTGCAGCATACCGTCCTTAACGGAGAAAGCGGGGTGCGCAATGACTGTTGCAGCGTCCTCTACCCCCATAGGAGTTGCATATCCAAAAGCACCCATATAGTCCCTTTGCTCCAGGGTGATTCTATATTCGGAAGACTCTGACATGGGTACGCTGTAATAGCATCTGTTTTTATAGGTCTCCTGGCCGACCATCTCTTCCCATTCACCATCAGATTGAATGATGGCATTTCCGTTCTGTACCTTCATCACAGGTTCGTTGGCCACAAAGAAACTGTACAATTCGGTCTCTCCGCACCACACAACCAGTGCTGGAACTGTCTGTCCGTTCACTTCAGCCCTTGCAGGGGTTTGAACCATCAATGTCAACAATAACAAGATGGCAACACTCCATTTTTGAAACATATGTCTTAGATTTACTGCATAGACGTATAAAAAACAAAAGGCCCAACCTGGTTCGCTGTTCTTCGGGAAGCGTGGTGGGAACTGTCGCTGCAAAAGTACTACTGTTTATTGAAATATCCAAACTTATTTGGAGATTTCCTTAATAATCACGTCAAAAAGATGTTGACTCCAAGGAAATGTGCTTTAGACCGCAATAGTTACATAGACACCTCCAGTCCATTCGCACGTTCAATGATATGATTGTACCGTACCGTCCCGGCAGGCATCGCACCAAGTTGTTTTTTGTCGTCGCCAAACCCTCCCTCAGATTTTGTTCACGTCCACATATCCGTGCATCACGGCATAGATGGTGAGGGCCGACACGCTCTTCATGCCCAGTTTCTCCTGTATGTTCTTGCGGTGGCTGACGACCGTGGAGAGACTGATGTGGAGCTGGTCGGCTATCTGCTTGTTGAGCCGCCCCTGTGCGATGAGGCTCAGCACCTCGGTCTCCCTGTCGCTGAGCACCCTGTCGTTGAGGGCATGCGGCATGGGCGGCAGGTTGCGGCCGCCGCCATGTGCGCCCTGCACGAGATGCAGGAGGTCCCTTACAAGGTCCTCCTCCGGCTGGTTGATGCAAAGGCTGTGGAACGAGCCCAACTGTGTCTGCGGGCTCAGCGAGGGTGTGGTGACGATGGTCTTGTGTCTCCGTTCGAGGAAAAAAGGCCGATGCTCGAGCACCACGCTTTGCGCCACGAAGAAGTGGACAAAGCGGTCGGCGTCGTGCATCAGCAGGTCGTCGAACGTGCTGAAAGCCTCCACACTCATGATGGGCATGACGTGTTGCAACATCTGCCTCATCCCCATCACGGCCAGCGTGTTGGGGTCGACAATGGCTGTTATCGGGCGTTCCGTCATATCAGAGCTTCACGGTGCTGATGTCCACCAGGTTGTTGACGATGGCATAGATGGTCAGTCCGGCCGGCGAGTGTATCTGCAGCTTGCGTGCGATGTTTCGTCGGTGGGTGATGACGGTGTTGATCGAGATGCAGAGATGGTCGGCAATCTCCTTGTTGCTCATGCCCTGCACCAGCGCCACGATGACGTCTTTCTCGCGGTCGGAGAGCTTCTCCTGCGCCTCCGGGTTCTGGTTGATCATGTTGGAGATCTTCACCGACACGTCGTCCTGCTTGCTGCGCCGTTCCAGTTCGCGTATGGCGGGTATGAGGATATGGTCCTCCACCTCGGTGTGCTGTGCGAGCCAGTCCTCACAGTTGTAGATGTCGTAGAGCGTTGCCGAGAGCTGGTTGTTGTGCAGGCCGTCGGAGGGCAGATACTTGATGATGATGTTCTTGAGTTCCTTGAGCTTCTGGTCGGTCTGCTCGTGGTGCTTGGAGAACGTGTGTATGTCGTAGTTCTTCGGAGCCTCGCCGGTCTCCAGCTTCTCCACGTAGGGGAACACGGTCTTCTCCTCATAGCGCATGTGGTTGATGATGCTGTGGGCATAATCGTCGTAGAGCTTGAGGATGAGGCGTGCAAGGTTGTCTTTCTCGTCGAGCGCATCTACCAGCTCGCGCCGGATGAAGGGCAGCTCGAAGTCGATGTAATAGGCGTGGCAGGCCTTCAGATACTTCAGCAGCGTGGGCACCGAGAGCCGGTGGGCATCGTCGTATCCGCGATAGCCATTGATGCTAAAGTTCACCACAGCCAAGAAGGTATAGGTATCGACGTGCTGGTCTTCACACACCTCGCGCACCGTCTTGTCGCCAAAGCCCAGGCTGATGCCGAAGCAGCCCAGCGCCTGCAGGATGTTATAGTTGTCGCCGATGATGCTGATGAGCTTGTCGTCGGGTTCGTACATCTTCTGATTTTTCATCTTCTGCACCTTTAATTATACAATACATTTGCAAAGTTAATCATTTTTTGAATAGGCCGCCTACGTTTTGCCGCCCCTTTTTCACCGCCGCCACGGAAAATACCTATTTATGATGATGGCCGCCGATTACCCACTAATAGGTATTGTCGCGCTGCAATTTCCTGCTTACCTTTGCAAACGAGAAAAGAAACGCCCCACACCTTTCGAAAAGTGCAGTGACGGTTACCTTCCTTGGCAGACAACGGGCCACCCTCCCCACCCTATGGGCCACGGGCTGTCCTTTGACCGCAGGATTGCAACCGGAGAGCTGCACTTTTTTCGTTTCACCGCGCCCTGCACAACACACAGCACCGACCCAAGTCGGCACATGAAAATGCGCGACAAACTACATATAAAAACAGCCGTTCTAATCAATGAAACAATTTTCCGGCGGAAATACGCGAATTTTCAGCGGTTTTCATAACCTGCTGTATTTCAATACTCTACGCGAATTTGGCCAAAAAGCACGTGCCCAAACGATGAAAATCCATTGCGATAGATGCCTTATCGTGCCCTGATAGATGCCTTATCATGCCTTAATAGATGCCTAATCGAGGCACGATAAGGCATCTATCAAGGCACGATAAGGCATCAATGCCAGCAGCGCGGGCCATCCGGACCGCCGCAATCGGGCCGAAAGCCGTTTTTCGCTCTCTATTTCGATGGAAATCTGTGACAAACTTTTCTACCAAAACTAACAACATTTTGTGATGACCGTACTCATCTCCCATGCCTCTTTTTCATGTTTTTTGGGTATTGTGCAAAAAAAGCATAATTGATAACTTTGCAGCCGAAAATCAAACCTCTGCCCCCGCAGCCACCAGCCAACGGGACGGAAGACAAACAAAAAGAATATAGGATAAATGAACACAATGAAATTAGGACTGCTCACAGGACTGATGCTCCTCGGAGGCCTCACTGCAACACAGGCGCAGGAAAGCGCCGCCGACTCTGTGATGAACCACGCCAACGGCAAGCGCCTCAGCGTCGGCGGGTATGGCGAGGCAGCCTTCAGCCGCAACTTCTACAGCGACAACGGCAACCGCTACACCAACCCCTCGAAATACAAGAACGACCCCAGCCATGGCCGCTTCGACATTCCCCACGCAGTGATCTATCTCGGCTACGACTTCGGCAAGGGCTGGACCATGGGCACGGAGATCGAGTTTGAGCACGGCGGCACCGGCTCCTCCATCGAGTATGAGGCCGACGAGTCGGTGGAGTTCGAGAACGAGCAGGAGAAAGGCGGCGAGGTGGAGCTCGAGCAGTTCTGGCTGCAGAAGTCGTTCTCACGCGCTATCAATATCCGCGCCGGACACATCGTCGTGCCCTTCGGACTGGTCAACGCACACCATGAGCCGCTCAACTTCTTCACCGTCTACCGTCCCGAGGGCGAGAACACCATCCTGCCCTCCACCTGGCACCAGACGGGCGTCAGCGTCTTCGGACGCGTGAAGGACTGGCGCTACGAGGCACAGTTCATCGCCGGACTCGACGCCTTCCACTTCAACCGCTCCAACTGGATACAGAACGGTCCCCACAGCCCCTTCGAGTTTGAGCCGGCCAACAGGTACGGCGTCTTGGCCCGCATCGACAACTACAGCATACCCGGACTGCGGCTCGCCGTCAGCGGCTACTACGGCCAGGCCATGCACAACAGCGTGCCCCATGACATGGAATACGGCACCAACAAGGAAATCAAGGGCAACGTCTTCCTCGGCAGCTTCGACTTCACCTACAAGGCACACAACTGGATTGCCCGCGGCAACGTCGACTATGGCTATGTGAGCGACGCCAACCGCATCACGCAGTTCACCTACCCCAACACCTCGCAGAGCGGCATCACGCCCTACGAGCTCGGAAACGGAAAGTATTTCGGCAGCCACGCCATCGCCACGATGGTCGAGGTGGGCTACGACATCTTCTCGCAGATACCCAAGCTGCGCCGCGACAACAAGAAGCTCTATGTCTTCGGACACTATGAGTACTACGATTCCTACATCCACGCACAGACCAAGAAGTGGACCAACAAGAACATCTTTGCGGCGGGCGTCAACTATTACCCCATCCCGCAGATTGCCATCAAGGCCGAGTACAACTACCGCAAGCTGAAGAGCGGATACAACGACGAGCCGGCCATCAATATCGGCGTGGCCTATGAGGGCTTCTTCCTCTAAGTCACGACAACACATCATCAACGAACATCAATATCTTAAAATCAAAACATAAAATGAAAAAGATTTTCCACTTTGCACTGCTCTTCGCTGCAGCAGGCATGATGAGCCTTGGATTCTCTTCGTGCAGCAGTGATGACAACGACGACGAGGTACAAACCTATGAAGTCAAAGCTTCTACACTCGAAAGCATCGTAGCACAGTATGTCAACGATGTCATAAACCCTACGTATAACGACCTGCAGTCGTCTGCCGCTACGCTCGACGAGGCTTGCAAGAGCCTGTACGCCAAGCGCCTGGCCGGCACGCTGACACAGACCGACATCGATTATGCCTGCACAGCCTTCAAGACAGCCCGCAAATACTGGGAGCAGAGCGAGGCGTTCCTCTATGGCGCAGCCTCCAACGACAACATCGACCCGCATATCGACTCATGGCCTCTCGACCAGACACAGCTGGCCGAGGCGCTGACAAGTCCTTCGGTCATCGCCGGCATCACGAGCTCAGAGCCTGCCAAGTATGTCTACACCAGCAACGGCGATTTCGACTCTACCATGGGTTTCCACGGCCTTGAGTTCATCCTGTTCCGCAATGGCGCCAACCGTACCCTTGCAGCACTGAACAGCGAGTATGAGGCGGGCGACGGCCTCAACGAGAACGGCGACAACTGGAAGAACAACCAGGCAAAGCTGAAAACCGTGAAGATCACAGAGGAGTTGGCCTTTGCTGCTGCCGTGGCAGGCGACCTGCACAACATGACAACCCTGCTGGCCTATGAGTGGAATGCCGATGCCACACTGAAGACGTACCTCACACAGAGCGCTGCTTGGGTGCTCGAGGGCACTCGCTACAACGGCCAGACCAACAACGGTGTCTCTTACAGCGAGGCTGTGAAGACCGTCGGCCAGACCACCAGCTTGTTCGTGTCATGGCCCGAGAACCTGAAGAACATCTTCGAGGGTGGATGCTCCAACATCTGCACGGAGGTTCACACACAGAAGCTCGGACAGGCTTACCGCAAGGCTATCGGCAAGGACGAAGGTGATGATGCAGCCGACTACATCGAGTCACCCTACAGCAAGAACTCGTTCCAGGACTACCAGGACAACATCTACTCCATCAAGAACAGCCTCTACGGCATGCGCGGCACAGAGACCGTCTCCACGCCCGCAGCAGGTTCCATCATGGCTTTCCTGAAAGGCAAGTACCAGAACTACGATGCGCTGAACAATGCACTGAACAATGCCATCAGCGCACTTGAAAGTGCCAAGAAGAGTGGCATCGCCTTCATCGACGATCCCGGAAACGCTCAGGTCAACACCTGCATCACGGCTGTCGAGGCCCTTGACAAACAGCTCAAGGAAGCTGGCACATGGTGCTCCAAATATATTATTGTGAAGTAAAACTGAAGTTTAGCTAATCTTATACAATCCATCTCACGACGTGGCCATTCACCTTCCTGTGCATGGCCGCGTTTTAGTGGCAACAAAACATTACTCTATGCAAAAGATTCTGAAACCCCAGTTCATGCTGCTCGCAGCAGCCGCAGCCTTGACACTGGCCAGCTGTAGCGACGACACGGACACGCCCCGTACCGACGAGGGGGCATTTGTGGGAAAGTCCGTCGGCAATTTCACCGCAAGCGAGTGGTATCCCGGCGGCGAGCTCGGAACTACCGACAACGTGACATCCAACTCTTTCACCGACGAGGCTCCGGTAGTCAGCGACAACAAGACTTTCTACGACCTGTTCTTCCAGGGCGAGCAGATCATGGAACGCCAGTACACGATCAGTAACGGCGCGTTCAAGGGTCTCGGTCCGGCCAGCGTGCGCCGCTCGTGCCTCGACTGCCACCCCAACTATGGTCATGGCATGTGGTTTAACCAGTACACCACGCAGTATGGCAATGGCAACGGTTATCTCCTCGCCATCTACCACCCCACGGGTGCTGATGCCGACAACTCCGACGGCCTGTCGAACGACGGTGCCTTCATCAGCGAGGTGACCGGCATGCCGCAGACGCAGGCCACTGAGCCCTTCAAGGCTCCTATCGAGGAGTCGGGCGTGCACTTCACATGGCTCACGCTGGGCAGCAACGAGGCCAAGAACGACGTGTGGGGACAACACATGAAGGACGGATATTTCGCCTATCCCGACGGAACGGCCATGCCTAAGCTGCAGTATCCCGAGGTGCATGTAGACCAGAGCGCCTTCCGCACCAACCCCGTGCCCACCGACTATGCCGTGCGCATCGAGTCGACCATCGGTCTGCAGGGTGTCGGTCTTATCGACGCCATCCCCGAGGACTCCATCAAGGCCCAGTACGAGAAAGAGTACAAGTATTTCGTGAGCGCCGGCCTGGACCCCTCGGAGTACATCAACAGCACATTCTACAACGGTTCCACGTTCGGCAGCCTATACAGTGTGGGCAACGGACAGTACATCAACGGACAGAAGACCGTGAGCGGACAGTCGAAGGCCCTGAAGCGCTACAGCTATGCGCTGACACGTGCCGTGCTGGCCGATGCCAACGGTGCCAACGCCGTCTGGAACATCCCCAACGTGTCGCGTCCCGACCGTCCCTACCTCTACACCACCAACGCATGGGCCAAGGCCATGAGCGAGGACGATGAGGTCATCGCCAAGATCAAGGCCGACAAGACTTCGCCCTACTACGGCGACGGTACCACCGACAGCATCCGTGCTTGTGTCTACAACCTGCTGCGCCCGGGTACCAACCAGTTTGACAACATCTGGCACAACTTCCAGCCCGAGCAGTCGGCCGACGATTTCTACGCCTTTATGGTGTGGCACCGCGGACTGTCCATCCCCCGCGCACGCAACCTCAACGACGCTGACGTGCAACGCGGCAAGACACTCTTCAACCAGTGGGGCTGCGCCAGCTGCCACCGCGCCAAGTGGCAGACAACCGACGACAACTACTGGATGCCGGAGATGCTTGTCGGAAAGACCTTGCCCCGCTTCCAGAACCAGACCATCTATCCCTACTCCGACTTCGTGCAGCACAAGCTCTACATGAAGAACGACCTGCACGGATCATGGTGCCGCACCACACCGCTGTGGGGACGCGGACTGGAGCGTGTCAACACCGGCGCCGAGGACCGTCTGCACGACTGCCGCGCCAAGAGCGAGGAGGAGGCTATCCTCTGGCACATGTACAACAAGAAGAGCCACGCCTACTCATCGGCCCTCAACTTCTACAATGCGTCGAAGGAAGACCGCGATGCCGTGATCAAGTTCCTCAAGAGCATCTAACGCTCATCGGCCGGCATGACCACGCGCTGACCGTAACATCAAAGGTTCCCGGACGTTGTGACGAACGACGCTTTCCGGGAACTGGATATTTCCTGGGGGAGGAGAAATATCCGAAAATAGAAAGCCGGCTCACACATCGTGAGCCGGCCTTTTTTTTGCCGGTAGGGCCGCATGACGGGTTTCTACAGCTTGCCGTACTCCTCATCCGTCACGGGTTCCAGCCATTCGTTGGGTTCGGAACCGGGCTGGCTGTTCTCCACGGCCACGTGGGTGGCGATGTGCTGGAACCAGCTGTCTTTCTGCGCCCCGTGCCAATGCTTCACCCCTTCCGGGATGTCGATGACATCACCGGGATGGAGGGCCACGGCCGCCTTGCCCCATTCCTGATACCACCCTTTGCCCGACACGCAGACGAGGATCTGGCGTGCGCCATGGTGGATGTGCCAGTTGTTGCGGCATCCGGGCTCAAACGTGACGTTGGACATGGGAAGCGCGGTCTTCTCGCCGTCCTCGAGATTCTTCGGGACGAGTGGGGCCAAGTGACTCTCGCCGGTGAAATACTTGGCGTATGCCGTGTTGGGCTGACCCTTGGGCCAGGCTCCTGCCGCGGCATCGGCGGCATCGTCGCACTGCGACAATCCCTTCTCGCTGAGATAACTCATCAGCTCGGCCACCTGTTCCGGCGTATTGCCCATGCGCACGGCACCCTTCTGATGGGAAGCCAACTGCGGGGCCACGCCCTTGAGGGAAGCCAGGGCGGCAACGGTCACTATCTCGCGGTCGGCGGGCGAGAGCTGGTCGCCGGCGAAAATGTCGCCGAAGAGATGCGCCTTCAGATAGTAGTCGTCCTGCGGACAGAAAGCATAGTCGAAGGGGCGGCCGCTCATCTTGGTTTGCGTTTCGGTCCCTTGCTTGAGAGACAAGCGGGCATCGTCCCACACCTCAGGACGTTGCCACGGTCGCCCTTCATCGCAGGTCTTGCCAGCCGCCTTTCGTTCGTCGAGCACTTTCGCCAAGGTGCCAAGTGCATTGAGCGAACGGGGAAAGCCCGTGTAGGCATAGAGTTGGGAGAAAGCCTCCTTGAGTTCGTTAACGGTCACACCGCCGTCGAGGGCTTCGTTGATGGCCGGCACCAGACGGTCGAGGTCGCCCTGTGCCTCAAGGCTTGCAACCGTGGCAAGGTGCAGCTGACGCTGGGTCAGTGTGCTGGCAGCCATAGAATAATGGATTGTTGTCATGACTATTAAAAGTAAGTTTATCAGTCTCTTCATGTTGCCGAATATTGATGGTCGAATGATTGTCCGTGGTTGCACCAGCCTTGGCCTGAACGCATGCTGCCGCTCTTGGCACGGCTGGGGCTACCGCAGCAAAATTACCGCGAATAATCTGATATCCACTTATACATATTACGGATAGAATGAAACAAATTACATAACCCACGACGTGGCGGATGCTGACAAGTTGCCACAGAGACAGGCAAAGAGACATATTCACGGAAAATTAACATGTCTGCATAAACACGTTATGATTATTCTTCGTAACTTTGCAGTATCAAAGCCATAAATACATAATAATTATCACTAAAGCTTATGAGAAAACTTTTACGCTCAACAATGCTTTTGGTCATGGCCCTCGTGGCCAACATGGCCATGGCGCAGACTGTCGTTACCTTTACTGCTGGCAAGGATAAAGGTAGCAAGACGGGAGTTTCAACCTCCGACAAGGTCAGCAAGGATAGCGTGACCATTGAGAGCACCAAAGGCGCATTCGCTGCAGCCCAGTATCGCTTCGGTTCAGGTTCTTCCAACACCTTTACAGCAAAAGCAGGCAAGATCACCAAGATTGTGCTCACCTGCTCTGGCAACGGCACCGCACAGTATGGCCCAGGCAACATAACCACGACCGCTGGCGAGTACACGTACACAGCCGAAGGCAATATTGGCACTTGGACCGGCAACGCTGCTTCTGTTGTTCTTAAAGCAAGTGCACAGGTTCGTGCCAGCAAGATAGAAGTGACCGTGGTCCCCGACGATCCCAACTTTGTGGCTGCCCCCACCATCTCGGGCGACGCCACCTTCAAGGAGAGCACCACGGTGACCATCACCGCCGGCGAGGGTACCACCATCAAGTACACCGTCAATGGCGATGACCCCACCGACGACCGCGGCGAGGTGCTCGACTACACTGCCCCCTTCACCATCAACGCTACTACCACCGTGCAGGCTGTAGCCTACAAGGGCGAGAAGGCCAGCGAGATTGCCACAAAGACCTTCACCAAGCTCACCACCACCGGCGAAGGCACACTGGCAAGTCCTTACACCGTGGCCGACGTGATAGCACTGGAGAATGCCGACGCTGCTCCCTCTGACTCGGTTTATGTATCGGGCATCGTGTCGCAGGCTGCCACAAGCGTGTCATCGTATGGCGATGTGTCGTTCTATCTCTCTGACGACGGCAAGACCGAGAACGAGATTGAGGCTTACAACAACTACTATTTCCACAAGGCTAAGTACACTGCCATCAGCCAGGCTCCCGTGAAGGGTGACAAAGTGGTGCTCTATGGTGCCATCACCAAATATAACAGCACCATCGAACTGGCTCGCGGCAACTACCTTGTGTCTGTCAACGGAAAGACCGAGGGCGAGGAAGTGAAGGTCGACACACTGTCGTTCACCGCCTCTGAGGCTCTGGCTGCCCTGGCTGCCGGCACACAGCCCAGCGGCGTGTGCTACATCACCGGTGTGCTCACCGAGGATGCCGACACCACTGGCATCGGCACTTACGGTTCGATCACCTATAACCTCTCCGACGACGGCACCACAACCAGCGTGCTGATGGTGTATCGCGGCAAGAGCTTCGAGGGTGCCAAGTTCACCAAGAACTTCTATCTGAAGAAGGGCGACAAGGTGAAGATTCTCGGCCAGCTGGTCAACTACACCAAGGACGACACCACCACGCCTGAGGTGACCAGCGGCAGCCAGCTCATCAGCGTCAACGGCCAGACGGCAGGTGTGAACGTCATCAAGGACAACACCGCCGACAAGAACGCCCCCCTCTACAACCTCGCCGGCCAGCGCGTCAGCAAGGACTACAAGGGCGTGGTGATCCAGAACGGCAAGAAGTTCTTCAACCTGAAGTAAACCGATACCTGAAGTAAACCGATACCTGAAGTAAACCGATACACAACGCTTGCAACCGATGAAGTTGCAAGCGTTGTCTCGTTTGTCATTTATTGAGGTTCCGTTTAGGACACCTCAGCAGATAGTCCGCTTTATCCGTCATTGCGCCTCTCGCGAAAGCATGGACGTGCATGTCAAGAGGGTCAAAGGGCTAATTAAATTTTTATACGACAAACATAATACCCTATGCCTCGCATTCCCAATTTTTCTACTTTCGGCGAGCGTCTGCTCTGGGCGTACGCCAACCTGCAGATGCTCCACTATGCCATTGGTGCCGGCAAGCGCCGCTACGACCTGTCGTGCTACATGGTGCGCTCAAAAGCCTATAAGGCGTATCGTGAGGGCCGATGGCAGATACACGACCTGTTGGCGGAGAACACGGTGAAGATTCGTTGCAACAACCGCTGCTGGTATTGCGGATGCACCGCCGATCCTGCCACGCTGACGCGCGACCATGTGTTTGCACGCTCACGCGGCGGTTCCAACGACATGGACAATATCATTATGGTTTGTCGGCGCTGTAACTCATCGAAGGGCACCATGGATCTGCTGCAGTGGTATGCCGAGGTGCGCCAAGAGCAGCCGCCTCTGCGTGTGCTGGTTCACTATCTGAAGAATATCTATCAGTATGCCGTGGCTAATGGTCTGATGAATCTGCCTTCTGAGACCGTGGAGGCTATGGACTTGCCTTTCAATCCGCACTACATACCCTTGCGCTATCCTGCTCCCGAAGATTTTATGAAAGACGAAGAATGATTGCTGTCCGGTAAAACTCAAAAGAGCATAAATACCCAGCCCGAAGCCTAGTAA
>CAVIOP010000032.1:0-19141 GCA_963644485.1 bacterium
GCGTATTTTCGGACAAAGGCACGCTTCGTTGCAAACGACGCGATTCTCAGAAGACTTGTTGTCCGCTTTTTTAATCATCACAGCATGTCTTGGCG
Source organism: bacterium (assembly GCA_963644485.1). Taxonomy (GTDB): domain Bacteria; phylum Bacteroidota; class Bacteroidia; order Bacteroidales; family Bacteroidaceae; genus Prevotella. Next base: position 96 of record CAVIOP010000032.1, read on the forward strand.
AGAGATGCCTGCCAATGAAGCAAGCTATTGGTCAAAACGGGGCCTTGGCCGTGAACACCATGGTCTGACCCGTTGTGGGATGGCGAAACGTGATTTGCTCGGCATGGAGATAGAGCCTGTCGGCCTTGGTACCATAAAGTTCGTCACCCCGGATGGGATTATCGAGCCCCCGCCGGTGGGCACAATGCACGCGAAGCTGGTGGGTTCGCCCGGTGTGGGGGTAGAGATTGACACGGCAACGGCCCGTCTGCTCATAGGTCGTCAACGCCTCTCGCCCGTATTTCTCGTCGACCACCTGTCGCGGACGGTCGTCGAGGTCGGGGCGCAAGGGCAACGACACCTGCCCCGACGGACTGTCGAGTTCATGGCTCAGCAGCGCCACGTACCGCTTTTTCACCTCGTGGCGGGCAAACTGAGCTTGCAGGTCCTTGTATGCCGCCATGGTTTTCGTGACGACCATCAGACCGCTGGTGGCCATGTCGAGACGGTGGACGATGAGCGGGCAGGCGGCTTGGGGACAACGTTGCCGCATGACGTGCTCTACGCTCTCGCGCCCGCTCTTGCCCGGCACGCTCAGCATGCCGGCCGGCTTGAGCACCACACAGATGTCCGCGTCTTCGTAGAGTGTCTCCAGCTCGCAGACAGAGGGTTGCTCCAGAGGGTTGGGAGCGACATGGAGCCCTTGCAGCATCCATCCCAGGACGGGCTTGCACCGCTTGTTACAGGCCGGATAATACTGTCCGTGGTGGCGCACCTCACGCTTCGGACTGTCGCCCCACCACATCATGGCCATGCTCACGGGATGCAGACCGTGGGCATAAGCATATTGCAACATCTTGGGCTCGCAACACTCGCCACTGCCACTGGGTGGGATGGACTCGAAGATATGGAGCAGATCCTTGCGTTCGCCACGTGCGTTCATCATCACGAAATGGGAGAAGAGCCAGCGTTGCAAGTCGTCACTCTTTTGTCGGCGCAAGCGCTTGAGCGACAAGAGCCTGCTGTCCGTTTCCTGCCAATGGGCTTGCCACTGCGCCATCCTCGCCTTATGACGCACCTTCCACCGGTGCACCTCGGCGTTCTCAAACTGCCGCCGCCTCACATGCTCCTCATCTGTCTCGCCTTTCTTCTTTTCCTTTTCAAACAGGGGACGCGGATCGCCATCGTCCAGGCGGACGGCCTCATCGCCGGCTGCCTGCCGCTCCATCTCCAACTGTTCGATCTGCCTGTTGATGCCTACAATCTCCGCTTCATGGCTCTTGAAATGGCCGTCGGGTTGCAGGTAGTCGAACACAGCTGGCACAAAGCAAGGCCAGTCACTCCGCCCACACAACTGGCCACTATAGCCGGCAAGATAGCCCACAGCGCCATCGGACGGACGCCTCACCACCAACACGCCAAACATCTTGCCCCGCTCCGCTTCTTCGCGAAAGGGCGCAGTGACTGCTTCCGGCGAGAACGGACTGCTCTCGCCACGCAGCCATGATGCCAGCTGCCCCATAGCCTGCCGACAAAGCGGATGGGGGTCATAGTAGAACGGATTGTTGAACGCTGCGGGAAGGGTTGCCGGCGCGGGCAACGGATGCAAAACAGGATGGGCCATCGGGACGGGAAGGATGACGGGAAGGGGCTCAGTACTTGAACGAACTGCCTCCAAGGAACTCGCGCAAGAGACTGGTGGGCGGAATGTCCTTGTTGGGGATGGGCTGGATATAGTTGAGGAACTTGCGCAGCCGGTAGGCCTCAGAATACTCCTCGCAGCACTCGGGCACCTGCTCGAGCAGGGGCTGGGCCTGCTGCTTGATGACCGCCAACTCGAACAGCATGGCCGAGTTGAACATCGCATCGGCTTGCTCCTGATAGGGGAAAATCCACTTGTTCTCGCCTGCTCGCACCGAAGGCCAACGGTGAATGGTCTCCTGCGCATTGACACCACGGTACTTGTAGTCGCGGATGATGCGCCGCAGCAGACGGTTGTCGGTCGTGGGAATGTAGTTGTGGTCATCGAGCAGGATCGTGGTGAGGGCCGACACGTAGACCCGGAATTTCTGCATTTCGGGTATTTGGGCGGTCAGCTCCGGGTTGAGGGCGTGGATGCCTTCGACGACCAGCACGTTGTTGTCGGCCATCTTCAGCTTCTTGCCGCTACGCTCGCTGGTTCCCGTCTGGAAGTTGTACTTGGGCAGCTCCACCTCCTCACCCCGGAAGAGTGCGTTGAACTGGTCGTTGATGAGCTTCAGGTTGAGCGCATAGATACTCTCATAGTCATACTCTCCGTTCTCATCCTTGGGCGTAAGGGGGCGGTCGACGAAGTAGTCGTCGAGCGATATCTGCAGCGGCTTGATGCCGTTGGTGAGCAACTGGATGGACAGCCGCTTGCAGGTTGTGGTCTTGCCCGACGAAGAAGGGCCGGCAAGCAGGATGAGCTTGACACCCTTCCTATGGGCAATCTCCTCAGCTATTTCCGAGATCTTCTTCTCCTGCAAGGCTTCCGACACATTGATGAGGTTGGTCGACTGCCCTTTCGCCACCAGCTCGTTGAAGTCGCCCACAGTGCGCACGCCAATGATGTTCTGCCAGCGGTGGTGCTCCTTGAAGATTTCAAACATCTTGTCCTGGTGCGTCATCTCGGGCAGCACGCCCGGGTTCTTCCGGTCGGGGATGCGCAGAAGCAGGCCGTCGAAATACTTCTCCAGTCCGAAGAGATAAAGCTTGGAAGTGTTGGTCAGCAGGGCACCATAGTAGTAGTCCACATAATCGTCCATCTGATAATAAGTGGTGTAGAGCGTACCCGACGACTTGAGCAACTTGGCCTTGGCGCTGTCGCCCTTGCCCTCAAACATCTTCACCGCGTCTTCCGTGGGCACCTCAAAACGCCTGACAGGCAGATGGGCATCGATGATTTCCTGCATGCGCCGCTGTATGCGTGCCACATCGTCGAGCCCCACGGCGTGGCCGATGCTCAAGTCGACATAGTAGCCGTTGCTCACGGGTATGTCGATGACGACATGGCTGCCTGGATAGAGGTCGTGCACGGCCTTGCAGAGCACAAAGAACAACGTGCGCGTATAGGTCCGCGACCCCGAACCGCTGGTCATGTCAAGAAACTCCACATCCTTGTTGTGGTACAGGCGGCAGTTGAGGCCTTCCACCTTATTGTTGACCTTTGCAGCCACGGGGCCATAGGGCATTTCCAAATTTAATTCGCCAAAAACATCAGAAAGTGAGCTTCCGATAGCGACGTCTTTGGTTTTTTTATTATTTTTGCAACGGATTTGAATTACCTGTTTCATCTTGATGACAATTTAGTTGACGCCATGTGGCTTATTGAATTCGGTTGTAAATGTACTCATTTCCCTCAAAATCCCAAAGACATCGCACAACAAATTATGTGAAAATATGTGGATTCTACTCTTAAAAATTGTTGGAGCCTTAGCTCTGCTCATCTATGGTATGAAGATCATGAGCGAGGCCCTGCAGAAGTTGGCTGGCCCCCAGCTTCGACACGTGCTCAGCGCCATGACGACAAACCGCGTGTCGGGTGTGCTGACAGGTATGTGCACCACCGTTGCCGTGCAGTCGTCAACAGCCACCACAGTGATGACGGTGTCGTTTGTCAATGCAGGGTTGCTAACCTTGGTACAAGCCATCTCAGTCATCATGGGTGCCAACATCGGCACCACGCTGACAGCCTGGATCATGTCGGCAGGCTTCTCTTTCAAGATCAGCAACTTTGTGTGGCCCGTTTTTCTCATCGGCTTGCTTCTCATTTATTCGAAGAAACGCCGTTACCTGGGCGACTTTCTCTTTGGCATTTCCTTTATGTTCCTGTCGCTGGCTACCCTGGGCGAGTCACAGATACCTCCCGAACAGATGGGTGCCCTCCAGTCATTCTTCGCCAGCTTTGACCCCAACAGCTTCGGAACCATCCTGCTTTTCCTTCTTTTCGGTACCATCCTGACGTGCATCCTGCAGAGTTCGGCAGCACTCATGGCCATCACGATGATGCTCTGCACGCAGGCCAACCTGCCCATCTACCTGGGCATCGCGTTGGTGATGGGCGAAAACATCGGCACCACGCTGACTGCCAACCTCGTGGCCTTAACGGCCAACACCGAGGCACGCCGAGCCGCCTTCGCACACCTTTTCTTCAATATCTTCGGCGTTATCTGGGTTCTCAGCATATTCCGTTTCTTTGTCAACAGGGCATGTGGCCTTGTGGGATACGACCCCACCGATGCTAACATCGTCCCGACACATACGCAGATAACCTTCTCGCTGGCCGCATTCCACACTTGCTTCAACGTCTGCAACACCATCGTGCTGCTGCCCTTCGTGAAACTGGTGGCCAAGGTGTGCAACTGGGTGTGGAAACCGAAGCCCAACAAGGACGAGGACGATTTCCGCCTGCACTTCATCTCCACTGGTATCATGAAGACGCCCGAGCTCTCTGTGCTTGAGGCGCAGAAGGAGATACAGAGCTTCGCCGAGCGCATCCAGCGCATGTTTGGCATGGTGCGCGAACTGCTGGGCGAGACCGATAACGACAAGTTCACGAAGCTCTATTCGCGCATCGAGAAGTATGAGGGCATCTCTGACAGCATGGAGCTAGAGATTGCCAAATATCTCGACAATGTGTCCAACGCCCACCTCTCTGACGAGACGAAGGAAAAGGTGCGTGCCATGCTGCGGGAAATCTCGGAGATAGAGAGTATCGGCGACAGCAACTACAACCTGGCCCGCACCATCAGCCGACTGAAGAACGGCAAGGAAGACTTCACCGAGAGTCAATATGAACACATCCACCAGATGTTCGAACTCACGGACGATGCCCTCTCGCACATGAACATCATGCTCCGAGGACGCAAGGACGAGCTCGATGCCAACCGCTCGTTCAATGTGGAGAACGAGATCAACAACTACCGCAACCAGCTCCGCAACCAAAACATCGCCGACGTGAACGACCACCAGTACTCATACACCATAGGCACGATGTATATGGACATCATCCAGGAGTGTGAACGACTGGGCGATTTTGTAGTCAACGTGGTCGAGGCGCGCATGGGCGTCCGCCAGACCGCCGCATAAGTACCGAAGGCTTGCGAAGGGCAAGCCACATACCAACAACGTCAAGGGCCTTCTCCCGTTCTTCAGGAGAAGGCCCTTGACGTTGTATGGCAGGCAGCACAGTACCATCCTTAGCCGACGGCTATGGCCGAAGCCGCAGTCTGCCGTGCGTCTGCCGGTCAGCATCCTGCAGCGTCATGATGACGGGATTATTAGTGACATGTGCCACCTCTCTTGATTTGTGCAAGAGACTATTGGCTGTTAAGCGAGCCTAATTCATGAAGAACATGATGAGCAGCTGGGCTATTACGACCCTGAGGAACATACCCATGGGATAGACGGAAGCATAACTGATGCTGGCCATGTCGCCCTTCAGCGTGTCGTTGGCATAGCCCAAGGCCATCGGGTTGGCCATGCTGCCACAGATAATGCCACATACCGTACCGAAGTCGTACTTGTGCCTGTGGAGTGCGATGACGCCGACAACGACCGTCGGGACGACCGTGATGAGGAAGCCCAAGCCCAGCCACAGCAGACCCTCCGGACGCACCACAGTGGCAAAGAAGTCCTTGCCGGCCGAGAGACCGAGACACGCCAGGTAGATGGCAAGGCCCAGACTGCGCAGCATGAGCGAAGCCGAACGGGTGGTATAGGAGATGAAGTGCATCCGCGGCCCCAGTGCACCTATGATGATGCCCATGATGATCGGACCGCCGGCGATGCCCAGACGGATGGGCGACTCCATGCCAGGCAACGTAATGGGGATGGAGCCCAGAGCCAAGCCGAGCACGATGCCCAGGAAGATGCTTCCGATATTGGGCTTCTCGAGCGTTTTCACCGAGTTGCCGAAGAAATTCTCCACATTGTTTACCGCGTCGCTGCGACCCACCACCGTGACGCGGTCGCCATACTGCAGGCGCAAGTCATCGCTGGCCAGGAGCTTGATATCGCCACGGAGCACGCGGCTGACGTTGACACCATAGGTGTGACGCAACTGCAGCTCTCCCAAGTGGCGGCCGTTCAGAGCGGTACGCGTCACGACGCAGACGCGGCTTTCCACATTGGAGTCAATGGCATTCCAGTCGATCTGCTCGCCGTTCCAGTCTTTGTCCACCTGCTTGCCGAAGAGCACCACCATGGCGTCTTCATCCTCCTTGGTGGTCACGACGAGCACCGAGTCGCCGTTCTTGATAATGGTAGACGACACAGGCATGATGACCTGCCCGTTGCGCCAGATGCGGGAAATGATAAACTTCAGGTGCGTCAGCTCGGCTATCTGTGCGATGGTCTTGTCGACGATGGCAGGGTTCACGACAATGAACTGCGCTATGTAAGTGTGGTCGTCGTCGGTGAGTGGTTTCGCCTCAAGGTCGCACGGCTTGACGAAGCACCTGCGGATGACCATCATCGCGATGATGACACCGACCACACCAAGCGGATAGGTCACAGCCGTGGCCAGAGCCACACTGTCTGACGGCAGGCCTAGGGAATGCAAGGTCTGCGTGGCCGCACCAAGAGCCGGAGTGTTGGTGGTGGCTCCGCAGAGCAAGCCCACCATATCGGGTAGGCTGATGCCGGTGACGGGTATCAAGGCAAGGGCAAGCACCGTGCCCACAACGATGATGGCCAGGCTCCACAGATTGAGCGCCATGCCTTCGTGGCGGAACGATCCGAAAATATTGGGGCCTACGTGAAGACCGAGACAATAGACAAACATCGAGAGGCCGAAGGTCTCAGCATAGTCAAGCACCGTCTTGTCGACGGTCAGCCCTATATGCCCGGCCAAGATGCCAATGAAGAAGACAAAAGCCACGCCCAGCGATACTCCCATCACCTTGATCTTACCAAAAGCCATGCCAATGGCGATGATAAGCGAAATGACAACCATCGACTCGGTGGATGAGTGGACGGAGAAAAGCGAGTGTAACCAGTCCATCAGAGAATGTTCAAATGTTTTTCCAGCGGAATGCCACAGTTCTTGTCTTCATTGTCCTTGTTCAAGTCAATCAGCTGGTAGACGGCATCCATGGCCTTTCGGGTTGCCGACTGCAGCGCCTCGCCGCAAAGGAGGTGGCCGATGAGCACCGCAGAGAAGATGTCACCCGTGCCGGGGAAGTGAACGGGTATCTCGGTATAGGGCAGTGTGAAATAGGTGTCCGACAGATGATTGTAGCCCACCACGCTGGGCTGTCCGTCGACCTTGACCGACGTGATGAGCACCGACTTGCAGCCGATGGCACGCAAGCCGTCGATCAATGTTATAGCCTCGCCTCGGCTCACACCCTCTGCCCGGTAGGCGGTGTCTGTAAGGTAGCAGGCCTCAGTGTGATTGGGATAGATGAGGTCGGCCACAGCTATCATCTCCCTCATGCTCTGGATGGTGGCCGGAGTCACGCCGTTGTAGAGCTTTCCTTCATCGCCCATGATGGGATCCACATAGATGGTCGTTCCATCGGCGGCTTGCTCACGGCAATACTGCGACACGATGCGTGCCTGCCGCTCCGAGGCGATGAAGCCTGTGGCAATGGCATCATAGCGGAAACCGAGCTTCTTCCACACCGGGAAGACACCGGTGATGTAGTCGGTGGTATCGAGAATGTTGAACTCACCGTAGTCGAGCGTGTTGGAAACGATAGCGGTCGGCAGGTTATAGGTGGAGTGGCCCATATAGGACAGTACGGGCAGCATGGCAGCAGTGGCCACCTTCCCATATCCGCAAATATCATTGATCAGAAGGATCTGCTTCGTTGTCATGGTTGGTTGTTTTGTTGTGCAAAGTTAGCAAAAAGATATTGGGGGCAAAAACGGTTTGGTAAAAATATCAAAAAGTTCTCCCAATAAATACTAAAGGGCGTGGCCGTCTCGTTTTATTGTTGTAACTTCGCATTGTGAAATTTTAAATCTATACTTAGACCATGACATCTGTTGACCATAATTATTGCCTGATTCTTGCCGGTGGCAAGGGGCGCCGTCTATGGCCTTGCAGCCGCGAGATGCGCCCCAAGCAGTTCATCGATTTCTTCGGCACAGGCCGCACCCAGTTGCAGCAGACCTACGACAGGATGGCGAAGATACTGAACCCCGAACACATATTCATCAACACCAACGTCGATTACCTCGACCTGGTGACCGAACAGTTGCCCGATGTGCCACGCGAGCGCATCATGGCGGAGCCCATCCACCGCAACACCGCACCCAGCATAGCCTGGGCCAATCACCGTATCTCACACTTAGACCCCGACGCTTGCATGATTGCCGTGCCTTCCGACCAACTGATATTCAACGAAGACGCATTCCGCAAGAACGTGCTGGAAGGTCTGGACTTTGTGGCCGCCAATGACAGCTTCCTCACGATGGGCGTCAAGCCGACGCGTCCAGAACCAGGATACGGCTACATCCAGATGGGCGAGCCACAGGAGAATAGTGTCTACAAAGTGAAGGCTTTCACCGAAAAGCCCGACCGCGACTTTGCCCAAATGTTCATGGACAGCGGCGAATTCTATTGGAACACGGGCCTGTTCCTGTCCAACGTGCGCCATCTCCGCAATGAGTTCTCACGCATCCTGCCTCCCGTGCTGCGCAACCTCGACCAGCTCAACAGCCAAGCCACAGCCAAGGAAGAGAGCGGCTACATGATGGATCACTTCACCGCCTACCCCAACCTGTCGGTCGACATGGGCATCCTGGAGAAGTCGGACCACGTGAGTGTGATGAAATGCGAGTTCGGATGGGCCGACGTAGGCACATGGCACGGCATCTACGAAGCTCTGCCCAGGACCGACGAGGACAATGTGGTCATCGACTCCGAGGTGATGATTGACAACAGTCGTGGCAACATCATCAAGCTGCCCAAGGGACGTCTGGGCGTCATCAACGGTTTGGAAGACTTCATCGTGGCCGAGGAAGGCAACGTTCTGCTCATCTGCAAGAAAGAGGATTCATCGGACTTGATCCGCAAGTATGTCAACGAGACGCAACTGAAGAAGGGCGAAGACTTCGTGTAGGCCCCGGCAGAAACGGCTCCTGTAGTATCGTTTCACACACGCCACAACACCAGCTAACGCAGACAGCCATTTCCGTCAGACTAATGACGGGAATGGCTGTCTGCATTGATAAATAATGGATAGAAGCCACCTAAGTGACTATAAAGAAAATCCTTGCGGACGGGAGCGCCCGGAAGCGTCTCATCCACAAGGATTCTTATCGTGTTTCAGCCTTCTTTACTTGACACCCAGAGGAGCAATGCGGAAGGTGAAAGTCATGTCTTTGTATGCCAGACGGTGCTGCGGCAGAGGCCATGCGCCCCAGCTGTTCTCGCCACCAAGGCCGAACTGAGCCAGGTCGAGGCAGAGCTCTGTGTACTTGCTCTTGGGCACCTCGGGTGAGTGGCGCTGGTCTTTGCTGTCGCCCTCATCGAGGTCGCTGATGTTGTAGTGCAAAGCACTGGCACTAAAGAAGTTCTCCTGTGCGGTCACGCAGAAACCGAGGCCATCGGGCGTGGTCTGCTTCCACCAGCGGATGTCGCTCTTGGTTCCCGTCTCCTGCGGACGCATGTAGGGGAAGAACTGCTGGTCAGCGGTCTGCTTGTAAATGCCTATGTTCTGGCTGGCCTTGCGGTCAATGTAGTTCTCGACAGGTCCGCGGCCGTAGAACTCGCTCTGGTCCATATTGTAAGCGAGATCCATCACCATGCCGAAGCGCAGCAAGTCGCTGACCTTGGCATCAGGTGTGGTCTTCATCTGCTGGGAGACAGTCAAGGCACCTTCACCGTCAATGTCGTAGGTGAGGGTCAGCGTGGCCTTCACGTCAGGCATGTCATAGACGGCCACCACACGGGCGCCGACCTTGCCTACCTTCTCCGATGTGACAGAGGTGAGGTTCATGGCTGGGTTGCGCCAAGCCTTGAAACGGCCCTGCAAGCCTGCACCCATATCGTTGTCGGTCACGGCGCGCCAGAAGTTGGGACGGAGCGTGCCGCCTTCGGGCAGCAGACTCTTGCCTGCCACGTTGTAACTCTTCAACAGTCCGGTAGACTTGTCGAACACAATGTCGAACTGTTCCTTGACGCCCACGCTAATCACATTGGCCTTCTTGTCGTCAGTCACCTTCAGCTTGGCCTTCTGTGTGGGTTGCTGGACAGCCGCAGGCTTTGCCTCGCGGACAGCCAACTGGCGGTAAGCCACTACCTGGCCCTTGCTCATGAGCGGTTCGGCACTCTTCAGGCGGAACTCAATGTTGAGCATCACCTCGCCCTCAGCCGGGACGGTGTATGGCAGTTTGATGTTCTTCTTCTGCTGGGGCTGCACGTCAAGACTTTCCACCTTACCGTTCTGTACAGCCTTTCCGTCCTTCATCAGGGTCCATACGAGCTCATAGTTGCTCAGATCACGGAAGAAATACTCGTTGTAGACAGATACCAAACCATTGTTCAAGTCTACAGCCTCCGCCCAGATGTTCTGGTGCACGTAGGCTATTTCATAGGCGTGCGGATTGCACTGGCGGTCGGGTGAGATGATGCCGTTGCAGTTGAAGTTGTTGTCCGATGCATCGTGGTCGTTGTAGTCGCCACCATAGGTGTAGAGAGGCGACATGTTGCCCGTTCCCGGCTGCAGCTTGGCCGTTATGGCCTCATAGTCGGCCACGGTGCGGTTGGCTTTAAAGGCAGGCTTGCGGTGCAGTCCCTGGTCCACGAAGTCCCAGATGTATCCGCCCTGGTACTTTGGATACTTGCGTACGAGATCCCAGTATTCGAGGAAGCCGCCGCTTGAGTTGCCCATGGTGTGGTTGTACTCACACTGTATGAGCGGACGCTTCTCGGCATCGTTCTTAGCATACTTTTCAGAAGCATCGTGGCTGTAGTACATCGGGCAGTAGATGTCGCTGTCGTCGCCATGTCCCCAGAGTCCGCGCTCATACTGCACGGGACGGCTATTGTCCTGACCCTTGATCCAGTTGTAGGCATCCACGAAGTTCTGACTGTTGTCAGTCTCATTGCCCAAGCTCCATACGATGACCGACGGGTGGTTGTACTGCATCTCCATGTTGTGCTGGTTGCGCTCGAGTATCTGCTTGGCGAAGGCTTTGGTCACCACGGGCGAGTTCTGTCCGTATCCGAAGCCGTGGCTTTCCTGGTTGGCTTCCGCCGTGACGTAGAGACCATACTCGTCGCAGAGGTCATACCACACGGGATCGTTGGGATAGTGGCAGGTACGCACGGCGTTCATGTTGAGCCGCTTCATGATCTTGATGTCCTGGATCATGCGCTCACGCGTGACGACATAGCCGCCATCGGGATCCATCTCGTGGCGGTCGGCACCCTTGATGAGCACCGGCTGACCGTTGACAAGCAACTGGCTGTTCTTGATTTCAACCTTACGGAAGCCCACCTTCTGCGGAATGACCTCCACGACGTTGCCCTTGCGGTCCTTGACGATTGCAAGCAACGTATATAAATAAGGTGTCTCGGCTGTCCATTTCTTGACGTTGCGGACAGTGAAACGAGCCGAGCCAGTGCTCATGCTGTGGAAGCTGCCCGACGATTTGCCCACCACCAGTCCATTGGCATTGAGCAACTGGAAGTCGATGATGGGGTCGCCCTTCACATTGACGTTGATGAGCAGCTCGCCGTCCTTGTAGTCGTTGAGCAAGTCGGGGGTCAGCTTGATGTTGCTGACCTGTACGGTCGGGTTCTTGGCAAAGAGGTAGCTGTTGCGTGCCACGCCCGAGAGACGCCAGAAGTCCTGGTCCTCATCCCACGAGCCGTCGCACCAGCGGAAAGTCTGGAAGGCAATGAGGTTCTTGCCCGGCTTCACAAACTTGGTGATGTCGAACTCGGCAGCAACCTTGCTGTCCTCAGCGTATCCGGCATAATGGCCGTTGACAAAGAGGTAGATGTTGGATGTGACAGAGCCAAAGTGGGCCACAATCTGCTTGCCGTCCCAGCCGGCAGGCACCTCGATGACGCGGCGGTAGGTTCCGACATGGTTGTCGGTGATGGGCACAGGCACGCTGTCCTCTGTCACCTTATACTCCTTCTTGAAACCCTTGAAGTAGTCTTGGTCGTTGAACATGTATCTCCATGCAAATCCGGAGTTGACATATTCGGGGTCGCCATAGCCGTTGACCTCCCAGATACCGGGCACCTGCATGGTCTTCCAGGCTGAGTCGTCGTAGTCGGCTTTGTAGAAGTCGGTAGGACGCTGGTCGGCGTTGGCCACCCAGTTGAACTTCCAAGCGCCCTCAAGCGAGAGGTAGTTGGCCGACTTGGTCATATCGCCTGCCAAGGCACTCTGCTCGCTCTCATAGGCGAAGAAATTGGTGTGCAGCAGGTAGCGGTTGACCTCGTTGACCTGCAGGTCGTGCCATTCGGTCCATGTGGGCATCTGCTCCACGGTTGCAGTTTTCTTGACCTTGGCTGCGCTTATGTTGAGCGCAACTGCAGCCATCGCTGTGATGAACAATGCTTTTCTCATGTGTTATAGGTTTTGGTTATTTCTGTTTGTCCAGGTAACGGTGATATTCGCAGGCGGCGAGAAGGAAGGCTCCGACACCGAAGTTGGCCTGTGAGTTTTTGTCAATCACCTGTCCGGGGATGGCCTTCTCTCCGATGGGCTGCACATAGCCGAGCTTGCCGTCTTCCTGAAGGGCTGTCTCGGTGAGGTATTTCCATGCCCGGTCGATGGTCTTGCGGTACTGCTTGGCGCTGAGCAGGCCGTTGTTGACTCCCCAAAGATAGCCGTAGGTGAAGAAGGCCGTGCCACTGGTCTCGGGGCCTGGAGCCTGCTCGGGGTCCATCATGGAGCGTGTCCAGTAGCCCTGCTTCTGCTGCAGCTGCTGCACAGCCTCGGCCAGGCGCTGGTATTTCTTGACGAAGAAATCGCGATGGGCATAGTCGGCGGGCATGTCCTGCAGCACCTTGGCCAGTCCGGCCAGCACCCATCCGTCTCCTCGGGCCCAGAAATCTTTCTTGCCCGCTGCCGTCTTGTGCTTGGGATAGATATACTTGCCGTCTCGGAAGTACAGGCCTGTTTCCCCATCGAGCATGATGCTGTCGGAATAGAGCAGGTTCTCGTAGAGCTTGTCGAGATACTGGCGGTCGCCCGTGAGCTTGTACATCTTGGTCATGACGGGCATGACCATGTAGAGGGCGTCAGCCCACCACCAGTAGTCGTGCGCCTTGGAATAAGCCTCATAGCCCATCACCTCCTTGGCACGCTGCACCATGCGCTCATTGCGTGCTGAACCGCCCTGGGCATTGGCGATCCAATAGAGATCGATGTAGGTCTGGAAACAAATCTGCCAGTCGCCAAAGAGCACATACTGCGGGCCTTCGCCGTAGTTGCGGTACTTCCACTTGGCAGGGTCAGCCTCGGTGGCACCCATCCAGCGGTTGTGCTCGGCCCAGCGTGTACTGTAGTCGAGCCATCCGGCCTTTCCCAGTAGCTTGTAGGCTTCCATGTTGCCCGTGTGGTAAGCGGCGTTGTCCCAGAAGGAGCGCACCTCTGCCTTGTTGTGTTGTTGCCAATAGTCGTTGACCTTGACGATGGTCGCGTCCACTTGGTCTGTCGTCCATCCCTTGGCTTGTGCGCCAAGGGCAGCGATAGCCACAAAGGCCGTCAGAATGATTTTTCTCATAGTCTATGTTCGTTTTCAGTTATTACGCAAACAGATGCGGCGACACCCACGGGGTGCAAACCTATCTTTTGCAAAGATACGACAAAGGAACGAGATTAAGCCCTCTTGTCACGTCGAAAAAACGGTCAACGAAGACAAATAATGCTGATTTTCCCGATGATTTTATCCATTGTCTGCAATCGTGTCATTCACCCTGTCCCCAAGCTGCCACCCCCCAGCAATGCCCTGCCTTCCACCCGCTCACCGTTTCACGATAAGCGTCATGCCGTCCCGCTCGGGCAAGATGACGTTCTCCACGCGCGGGTCGGCAGCCACATGGTCGTTGAAGCGGCGTATGCCCATGGTCTGATGGTCATGGTCATAGGCAGGGTCCACGACGTGGCCGTCCCACAGGGTGTTGTCGGCCAGGATGGCTCCGCCCGAACTGACAAGGGGCAGCAGTGCCTCATAGGCTTCCTGATAGGTACGCTTGTCGCCATCGAGAAAAACCAGGTCGAAGGTCAAGCCGAGCTTGGGAGCCTCCGCGACAGCGTCGCCGATGCGGAAGTCGATGTAGTCGGCCACGGGCGACTGCTCGATCCACGGTCTTGTGAAGTCCTCCATCTCGTCGTTGATCTCATAGGTGTAGAGCATGGGGCGTTCGGCCTCTCCGTCCGTTTCCGTGCCTTGCTTCAAGCCCGTCTGGTGGAGTTGCATCAGCCCTTCGGCCATGCAGAGAGCCGAATAGCCCGAGAACGTCCCCACCTCCAGGATGCGGCGGGGCTTGAGCATAAGCACCAGCAACTTGAGCAAGCGCCCTTGCAGGTGGCCGCTCACCATGCGCCCGTGGAGGGTGTGTATGTTGGTGGCGCGCCAGAGGCGGTGCAGGTAGTCGCCCTCAGGCTCGATGTGCGCCAGGATATATTCGTCGATGGTCATCGTGTCAGCCTTCCTGTTGCTCGTCTCCAGCCAGCAGGGCTTCCACGGCCAACCGGTAGCTGTCAAGGCCGAAACCGCAGATCACGCCCTTGCAGCCAGCCGAGATCATGGAGTGGTGCCGGTACTCCTCGCGCTGGTGCACGTTGGAGATGTGCACTTCCACCACAGGGCAGCGAAGCGAGCGGATGCAGTCGAGCAGCGCAATCGATGTATGGGTGTAGGCACCGGCATTGAGCACGATACCGTCGCAGGCGAAGCCCACCTCCTGCATCTTGTCGATGAGTTCGCCCTCGATATTGCTCTGATAATAGTCAATCTGCACATCGGAGTATCGCTGTCGCAATGCGGGCAGGTAACTCTCAAACGAGCTCTTCCCGTATATGCCCGGCTCGCGTTTTCCGAGCAAGTTGAGGTTGGGTCCGTTGATAATCTGAATTTTCTTCATTTCCTTGGTCTTTTCCTTCGTTTTCGCTAATTTTGCCATGGAGAAGATGCCGGACGGCGCTGCGCAGCCACGCTCACGCCCATGCCGTCGGCACCCTCTCTGATGCAAAGGTAAGCGAAAATGGATAAAGCGCAAAGCAATTTGTCGACAAAATTGGGAAAAGAACCGGACGGCGGCACCACGCTGGCCGGCCTTGTGCGCCGCTACACCCGCTACCTGAAACTGGAGCGCAGCTACTCGCCCAACACCCTCGATGCCTATCGCCACGACATAGGCCTGCTGCTCAGCCACCTCGCCGAGCAGCAGCTTACGCCCCTCGACGTGACGCTCGATGACCTGCAGCACTTCGCCGCCTGGCTCCACGAGCGCGGCATCGGAGCCAAGAGCCAGGCACGCATCCTCAGCGGCGTGCGGTCGTTCTATCATTTTCTGGTCATCGACGGCTATCTCGACATCGACCCGACGGAACTGCTCGAGTCGCCCCATCTGCCCCAACACATCCCCGAGTACCTGTCGGAGGAGGAGGTAGACCGGCTCGAGGGTGCCATCGACCTCACATCGCCCGAGGGCCATCGCAACCGAGCCATCATAGAGGTGTTCTTCTCCTGCGGCTTGCGCGTCAGCGAGCTGGTCAACCTCCGGTTGTCAGACCTCTTTCTCGACGACCGCTTTCTGCGCATCGTCGGCAAGGGCAACAAGGAACGGCTGGTGCCCATCTCCGACCGGGCGGTCAGCGAACTGGGTTTCTGGTTTGACGACCGCCGCCAGATGACCATCAAACCGGGCGAGGAAGACTATGTGTTTCTCAACCGCCGCGGCCACCACCTCACCCGCACCATGATTCTCATCATGGTCAAGCGGCTGGGCGAGGCAGCCGGCATCCGCAAGACCATCTCGCCCCACACCCTGCGCCACAGCTTTGCCACGGCACTGCTGCGCGGGGGCGCCGACCTGCGCATCATCCAGGTACTGCTCGGACACGCTGACATCGGGACGACGGAGATCTACACCCACATGGACGACGCATTGCTCCGGGAAGAAGTGCTGACCCACCATCCCCGCAACATACGAAACGGCAAGCGATAGCCCTCCATGCTTCCACAGCCAACCCACAACCGCTCTACACCTTCTTCCCCCCACCATTCCCTCAAGCCCATGAGACCGAAAAACCTATTGTTGATTCTCTTGGTGTTGCCCATGCACCTCTTGGCCCAGATACCCCGTCTGGGGTCGCTGACACAGGAGGACGGACTGCACAGCGCCACGGTGACAAGCGTGCTGCGCGACCGCTATGGCTTTATCTTTCTCGGCACGGAGCAGGGCGTGTCGCGCTTCGACGGCACCAACATCCTCAACATCGACTTCCCCAAGGGTGACACCCAGCGCAACCTCGCGGTCAACACGATGGTCGAGCAGGATGACCAGTCGCTGCTCCTGGGCAACAAGGCGGGCCTGTGGCAGCTCGACAGGCGGCACCTCTCCCTCCGCCGCATTCACCAGGACGCTGTCGACGTGGAAGTCTTCGACATGGTGCGGACGGCAGACGGCGCCCTCTTCATAGCCACGGCGCAGGGACTTTTCAGGTTGCGTGACGAACGGGTGGAACCCGTGGACATCTTCGCCCGCAAACAGGTGGCCAACCATGCCGTCCGCCAACTGGCTCTCTGCGGCCAGCGTCTCTTCTTGCTCACCGGCCAACGGCTGGCCGAAACACCCATAGGCAACCCCGAAGCCATCATCTTCCATCACTTGCCCGACACCCTGGCCCATGTCCATCTCACCGCACTGGCCAGTGCCCGGGGACTCGTCTTTTTGGGTACGCGCGAACGGGGCGTCTTGGTCTTCAATCCCACGACCCGCCAGTATGCCTCTTTCGCCAGTGATATCCACGGCGTGTCGGGACTTTCTGCCGACGCCTCGGGACACTTGTTGGTTGCCACTTCGTTTGACGGTTGCATGGAGCTGTCGCTCGACAGTCGCCGGGTGACTCGCCGCTACACCAGCCAAGAGCTGGCTCCCTCGCCCGATATCACCCGCACCCGCATCAGCACTGCGGCGGTCTTCTGCCGCGACAACGAGGGTATCAGCTGGATTGGCTACAAGTTTTTCGGCCTCGACTACAGTTTCTTGAACCGTGGTGTCTTCCATACCTTTGGCGTACCCGGCGTGTTCGACAGTGCCGGCCATGCCGTGCGCAGCTTTCTGCTCGACGGGCAGCGCACGCTGCTCGGCACGAGAAGCGGACTCTATGTGGTCGACAAGGAGCGCCCGTCGGTGACGCGGATAGGCCGCACGACCCTCGGCACCGACATCGTGGCGTGCATCCGCCACGTGGGTGGCACCTATCTGGTGGGAACCATCGGCGGCGGTCTCCACCGTCTCAGTGCCGTCTCACTCGCCCCGATGCCGTCGGCCCAGCTGTCGCAACTGGCCGGAGCCAACATCTACGACATGGTGAGCGACCAACGGGGTGGACTGTGGATTTGCTCGTCGGCCGGCCTCGGACACTATGAGGCCGCCTCGGGCACCCTGCATCTCTACACCACCCGCAACTCCCAACTGCCCGACAACGAAGTGTTCTGCATAGGCTTGGCACGCGACGGGCGTGGATGGGTGTCGACGGCGGGCGGCCAGTGCATGTGGAACCCCGACCAGCGCATGGTGACCACAGCAGGCATGCTGCCGCAGGTGGTACGGATGGGCATGTTGCGGAGCGTCAAGTGCCTGGCCGACGGACGCATGCTCTTCATTCCGCAAAACGGCAATCCCGCCGTGCTCAACCCCGGCAACGGCAGCCTGCGGCCCCTCTCCCTCGGGACACTGGGGCCAGGACAGACGTTTCTCGACATCCTGCCCATCGGACAAAGGCGGTACATCGTGACCTGCTCCGATGCGGTCTACCTTGTCGGCCCCGACAGGCAGGTGCGCCGCTTCGGCCACATCGACGGCTTGGCCAACTCGCAGTTTCAGTCGCATGCCGTAGAGTTCGACCCGTCAACAGCCACCTACTGGGCGGCCACCAACGGCGGACTGGTCTTCGCCCGACTGAGCAACATCAGCCGAACACGGTTCCGCCACATCCCCGTCATCCTCGCGGAGATACAGACCGACCACTGGTTCACACCCCAAGAGGTCAGCGGCGTGGTGCTCGACAGTCTGCTCACGCTGAGCCGCCACAACAGCGAGTTCACGGCGCGCTTCACACCGCTCGCCTTCGGCAACACCCGCGACCTGGTGTTCCGCTACCGTCTGGAGGGGCACGACAAGACTTGGCGACTGGCCGAGCGCTCGCATACCCTCTCCTACCACAACCTGCTGCCTGGCCGCTACACGCTACGTATCGAGGCCGTCGGCATGCCGGAGATATGCGGCAGTCTGACCGTCGACGTGCCCGTGACCACCACGGCGCTTATCATCCTCGTCGCCATACTGCTGCTGGCATCACTGGCGGGCCACGTGCTGTGGTGCCGACACTACCGGAAGCCTTACTTCTGGAAGCGCTTCGCGGCACAACCCGAGAAATACCAGAAGAGTCGTCTCGACGAGAAAGAAGGGCGAAGGCTCCAACAGGCGTTGCTGCGCTACATGGAAGAGGAGCGGCCCTATCTCAACCCCGACCTGCAGATGGCCGACCTGGCCAAGGCGCTCGGATGCTCCACCCACACCCTCTCGCAACTCTTCTCCCTCCAGCTCCACCGCAACTACTACGACTTCATAGCCGAATATCGCATCAAAGCCTTCCAGCGAATGGCCCAACAACCCGCCAACCGCAACCTCACCATCACCGCCCTGGCTGAGCAGTGTGGCTTCAAGAGCCGCAATCCGTTCCTTGTGGCCTTCAAGAAAGCCACGGGCATGACACCCAAGGACTACATGAAATGCCTGCGCGAATGACAAGTCGGCACAAGGAGCTGCATGGCCCAGGGGCGGGCTGAAAGCCCAGCAATTACCTAGCCCAGGGCAAGCGAAGCGGCGCCCTGGG
>CAVIOP010000033.1:0-19133 GCA_963644485.1 bacterium
GATAAAATTTTATTCATAACTTTATTTCTTTAAGATTTTGAAACTTACACCGCTGCCGGTGCTTACCACATACACTCCGGCTGGTGCACTACCGAGGTCAACGCGGGCATTGCCTCCGTTGTCAGCCTTTGTTGCACTTACCTGACTGCCATCGAGAGTCACCACAGAGAGACGTTCTCCTGCCGTCATGCCGCTGACTGTCACGACACCGCCCGCATAAGCAAACACAGGACGCTGGGCTGACACGTCATTCTTCACTTGCCCGATGGCAGTGGGAATGTCATCCTCGAAATAGAACTTCTGCACGTCGGCAAAAGAGTAAGACACTTCGGACGCACCTGTCGCCGAGACGGTAAGTCCGTCTGACGTCACGTCTATCACCGGTTTGTCGGCGAAGGCAAAACTGGCCTTCTTGCCGTTGGAGAACAGGAATGTCACTCCGGGCGTTGCAGCCATGGCAGTAAGCGAACCCAATGCCAAAGCCATTGACATAATTATTTTTTTCATAGGTTCTTGATATGAATTATGTATAAAAAATCTGCCACAAAGGTAGTTAAAAGTTTACAATCGCCCCCCCCCGACAGGTTAAATAACCTTAAATCTTTCATTTTACAATCGAGTAGGAGGTGAATTCTAAACATAAAGGCATTTGCCTCCTACTTTCACATTTATCGACCTCTCACACCCTTTGTTCCTCATCACCGCCTTGTAGGCTCGTTAGGGACTTGCACCCATTAGACAGCATACATGCTAGTCAAACACACAAAGCCCGAAGCACGGTTTTACTAGGCTTCGAGCTGGGTATTTATGCGTTTTAGAGTTTTACCGGACAGCAACATTTTCCAAACAAGAACTCCCCGAAGACATCACAGCCTTCGGGGAGTTCTTGCTTGGTACGTATCCTCGCACTGCAGCGAGGCATACGGCCTGCTTCGGTATTATTTCTTAACGCGGGTGGCCTTCACAAAGTAGGCTATCAGCATGACATAGGCCAAGAGCGACACGGCTTCCGACAGAGAGTTCTGCCACCACGCATCGGCCACCGAGCACTCGATGCCACCGAATTTCATCAGAGCAGACACAACGCCCATCAATGCACCGCCGGCAATGAAACCACTGGCGATGAGCGTACCCTTGTCTACACGCGCTTTGTTCTCCTCAACACTCTTGGAGCGACTGCCTACAAACCAGTTGACCGCACCGCCAATCAGCAGTGGCAAGTTGAGCTGGATGGGAATGAACATGCCCAAGGCGAAGGCCAAAGCCGACACCTTGCAGCGGTCGAGCACCAGGGCAATGACGGCACCGATGCCATAGAGCAGCCAAGGTGCGCCCTGCCCACTCATCAACGGAGCGATGACAGCGGCCATAGCGTGAGCCTGCGGAGCGGCCAGGGCATCGCCCTTGAAGCCATAGGTCTCATTGAGCAACATCATCACACCGGCCACAGTGGCAGCCGACACAACCGTTCCAAGGAATTTCCAACCCTCCTGTTTCTTAGGAGTGGTGCCCAGCCAGTAACCAATCTTCAGATCGGTCACAAACGAACCGGCCATCGATAGCGCAGTGCAGACCACACCGCCCATAAGCAACGCAGCCAACATGCCCGCATTGCCTTTCAACCCAATGGCCACCATGACCACCGAAGCGAGAATCAGCGTCATGAGCGTCATGCCCGACACAGGATTGCTACCCACAATGGCTATGGCATTGGCTGCCACCGTGGTGAAGAGGAAAGCGATGACTGCCACCAGCAGCACAGCCACCGTGGCATGCAGCAGGTTGAAGTTCATCACGCCAAGAAAGAAGAAGGCGTAGATTACCAACAGCGTCAGCACACTGCCGATAGCGATAATCTTGAAGGAGATGTCGCGCTGCGTGCGCTGCACCTCTGCCGAGTCGGGGCTCTTGCCTTTCATCTCGCGTGCTGCGAGCGACACGGCACTCTTGATGATACCCCAACTCTTCACAATACCAATGATGCCCGCCATTGCAATGGCCCCAATGCCCATGCTGCGCGCATAACTGGTGAATATGTCCTCTGGGCTCATGTCGCCCACTGCGGTGGTGATTGTTGGATCCCATTGGCTGAGCACAGTGTCAGGGAATATGACAGCCATCAAAGGAACGACTATCCACCAGACAAACACGGAGCCGGCACAAATGATTGCCGCGTACTTCAGTCCGATGATGTATCCAAGGCCAAGCACGGCAGCACCTGTGTTGACCTTCACTACCAACTTGGCCTTGTCGGCCAGGTCTTGTCCAAGGCCTATCATGCGCGATGTGACGTTCTCATTCCACCAGCCAAAGGTGGCCACAATGAAGTCGTACAGACCGCCAATCAGTCCGGCCACAAGCAAAGGCTTGGCCTGCGAACTGCCTTCACCACCTGAGACAAGCACCTGTGTGGTCGCTGTGGCTTCCGGGAAGGGGTACTTTCCGTGCATGTCCTTCACGAAATACTTACGAAAGGGGATGAGGAATAGTATTCCCAAGATGCCGCCGAGTGCAGCAGAGATGAA
The DNA here is from genome assembly GCA_963644485.1 of bacterium. Taxonomy (GTDB): domain Bacteria; phylum Bacteroidota; class Bacteroidia; order Bacteroidales; family Bacteroidaceae; genus Prevotella. The sequence continues at coordinate 2,526 of CAVIOP010000033.1, forward strand.
GATTTTCAGAAAATCGGCCTGAAGGTCAAGCATATAAATGGCTGGCATTACAAAGATGCCACCGGCCACAACAGCGCCCGAACAGGCACCAATGCTTTGGATAATGACGTTCTCTCCTAGCGCATTCTTGCGGTGTGTGGCCGTGGAGAGGCCAATAGCGATGATGGCAATGGGGATGGCGGCCTCAAAGACCTGCCCCACCTTCAGTCCCAGGTAAGCAGCGGCGGCCGAGAACAATACCACCATAACCAAGCCCCACGTCACCGACCAGGGTGTCACCTCACGGTAAGTCTTCCCCGAAGCCATGATGGGCTCATAGGTCTCGCCGTCCTTCAACTCGCGAAACGCGTTTTCAGGCAACATGACCGTCTCTTTCTCTTTTTCGATGTCCATTTCCGATAGATTTGATTCTGTGATTTATTTTCTTTGCAAAGGTGCTACCTGCAAGCACAATGAACAATTCATTCCACATTGTCGAGGTGCAACTTATCTTGTTGCAAAGGTAATCAAAAACTAACGAAAGTCACAGGTTTGTCATTCCTTTGTTACATTATGAGACAAAAAAAGGACGCACGACATGCGTTCTGCACATCGGGCATCCTTGATTATTGAGGACTGCAAACGTTGTGTCGCCCTTTTCCAGCAGGGTGACCTGCCGTCGGCAACGGTCAGTTGCTGAAAGTCAGATTAGCCTCGGCTGCATCGACGACAATGGGCTTCTCACGCACCACTTGCTCTGAGAGCAACCTCTTGCTCAATTCGTTGAGAACATTGTCTTGTATGGCACGTTTCACGGGACGCGCACCAAACTCGGGGTCGTAGCCCACATTGGCAAGCCATTCAATGGCCGCAGTCGTCCACTGCAAGTCGAATCCTTGCGGAGCAAGCATCGTCTTCACCCGGTTCATCTGCAAGGTCACCACCTGTGCAATCTGCTGCTTGGTGAGCGGCAAGAACATGATGATGTCGTCAATACGGTTGAGGAACTCCGGACGGATGGTCTTCTTCAGCATCTCCATCACATGCTGGCGGGTATCACTGATCACCTGGTCGCGGTTGCTGTCGCTCAGGTCGGAGAAACGTTCCTGTATGTACTGGCTGCCAAGGTTGGAGGTCATGATGATAATGGTGTTCTTGAAATTGACCGTACGACCCTTGTTATCTGTGAGACGGCCATCGTCGAGCACCTGCAAAAGGGTGTTGAAAACATCGGGATGAGCCTTCTCAATCTCGTCGAAAAGCACCACACTGTAAGGCTTGCGCCTCACAGCTTCGGTCAACTGACCGCCTTCATCGTATCCGACATATCCAGGAGGCGCACCAATGAGCCTTGAGACACTGAATTTCTCCTGGTACTCACTCATATCGATACGGGTCATCATGTTCTCATCATTGAACAGATACTCTGCCAAAGCCTTTGCAAGCTCCGTCTTACCCGTGCCCGTAGTTCCCAGGAAGATGAACGAGGCAATGGGCTTCTTGGGATCCTGCAAGCCTGCCCTGCTGCGGCGGACAGCATCGCTGACGGCCCGAATCGCTTCATCCTGGCCGATGACACGCTTATGAAGCTCATCCTCAAGATGCAGCAACTTCTCACGTTCGCTCTGCATCATCCTTGTGACGGGTATGCCCGTCCAACGGCTCACCACCTCAGCTATGTCGTCGGCCGTAACCTCCTCACGCACCATGGTCTCACTGCCCTGTGCAGCCTTGAGTTGCTTTTGGATATTTTCGATATTGCACTGGAGTTCTTTCAATTTGCCGTAACGTATCTCGGCCACCTTGCCGTAGTCTCCCTCGCGTTCAGCGCGTTCAGCCTCGAACTTTAAGTTCTCTATCAGCTGCTTGTCCTGCTGTATCTGATCGACCAGGCCTTTCTCCGCCTCCCACTTGGCGCGGAACTGGCGTTCCTTGTCCTTGAGGTCGGCAATCTCCTTGTCAAGCTGCTGAATCTTGTCCACGTTGTTCTCGCGCTTGATGGCCTCACGCTCGATTTCCAACTGCTTTAGATGCCGGGTGGTCTCGTCAAGCTCCTCGGGCACAGAGTCACGCTCCATTCGGAGCTTGGCAGCCGCCTCGTCCATCAGGTCTATAGCCTTGTCAGGAAGAAAGCGGTCGGAGATATAACGCTCAGAGAGTTTCACTGCAGCAATACATGCATCATCCTGAATACGCACCTTGTGGTGGTTCTCGTAGCGTTCCTTCAGGCCACGAAGGATAGATATGGCGTCCAGCTCATCGGGCTCATCCACCATCACTGTTTGGAAGCGACGCTCCAAGGCCTTGTCTTTCTCAAAATATTTCTGGTACTCGTTGAGTGTCGTGGCTCCGATAGCTCTCAGCTCACCACGTGCCAAAGCAGGCTTCAAAATATTTGCAGCATCCATGGCTCCTTCGCCACCTCCGGCACCCACCAGCGTGTGTATCTCATCTATGAAGAGAATGATGTTGCCATCGGCATGCGTCACCTCTTTAATCACACTCTTCAGGCGTTCCTCAAACTCACCTTTGTATTTGGCACCGGCCACAAGGGCTCCCATGTCGAGCGAGTAGAGCTGCTTATCCTTCAAGTTCTCGGGCACATCACCGCGCACGATACGTTCAGCCAGACCCTCCACGATGGCTGTCTTGCCGGTACCCGGCTCTCCGATGAGTATCGGGTTATTCTTCGTACGGCGCGACAGAATCTGCAACACACGGCGTATCTCTTCATCACGCCCGATAACTGGGTCGAGCTTACCCTTGCGGGCTGCATCAATTAGGTTGGTGGCATACTTGCTGAGCGACTGGTAGTTCTCGTCACCACTGGCACTTTGCACATTCTGTCCCTGCCGAAGTTCCTTGATGGCGGCAAGCATGTCGGAATCATTGCAGCCTGCGTCTTTCAGAATACGGCTAGCAGTGGAGTCGACCTGAACGAGGGCCAACAGGATAGGCTCCACGGATACGAACTCATCGCCCAGCTTCCTGGAGTTTTCCTCTGCCCGCTGCAACACCTTGGCAGTATCATTGGAGAAATAAGGCTGCCCGCCTTCCACACGTGGCAAGTGCTGGAGTTGCAGTTGCACTAGGTTTTCCACTTGCATGGCATTGACGCCCAACTTTTGGAAAATGAAGTTGGAGACATCGTGGCCCTTCTGCAAGACACCTTGCAATAGATGCATCGGTTCAACGGCTTGCTGTCCGCCTTGTCGGGCTGTATTGACAGCTTCCTGCACGACCTCTTGTGCTTTGATTGTAAACTTGTCAAATGTCATATGATTATCCTTCCTTTCTATCTAGTTAGATATTATTTCTTGTCTTCAAGCTCTTTATTTCAAAAGCCATTCCATTCGCCAAACACCGCCAAAACGTCATAAAAGAATGACAGAGTGGCATACGCCACCCACTTTTCCTCCTCCTGAGGATTGCTAAATGGGGAAAAGACGAAGGAAACGGGGACTTAGCACTTTCTTTCTGTACATCAATGATAGGAAGCAGAAGACTGGCTCCAATAGCACCCCTGGCCAACAAGCATCAAGAAAAATGGGCTCTCCTGCAGAATACTGCTTGGAGAACCCAATGGAAAAAATATCGTGAAAATGCTTTTTGCGGGAGCCACCTCACCGGCGGGAGAGACAATCCCCTCGCCTGAAACACAGCTACAAGAGGCGAGGATTGGCCGTTCAGCCCTTCAACTTGAACGAATTTTCGATGCTTGTCACCTCAGCGCTAAACATCTCGTCAGCAAGCAATCGCTTCTCGATCTGTGCACAACTGTGTATCACTGTGGAGTGGTCACGGTTACCAACAAGCTTTCCAATACGACTGGCAGGCATCTTCGTATATTTTTGCGCCAAATACATTGAGACTTGCCTTGCCAAAACATAGTCGCGCTTACGGCTTTTGGAGTTGACCTGTTCAGGTGTCACGTTGTAGTGACCACACACCTTGTCAAGAATGTCGTCAATGGTCAGCGGACGGTCGTCAATCTTCACGGCACGCTTGATGACCCGCTCGGCCAGCCGCATGTCGATCTCACAGTTATAAACAATGGAATAAGCCATGAGCGAATTGATGACACCCTGCAGGTCACGCACACTTCCGCTTGCCGTCTCTGCGATGAGCTGGATGACATCACGAGGTATCTGTAGACCATCACGCCGTATTTTGTTTTCCAGGATGTCGATACAAAGCTGCGTGTTGGGCTTTTCCAGCTCTGCTATGAGTCCACATGAGAAGCGAGTCAACAGACGGTCAGGCATACCTTTAAGGTCCACTGGTGGACGGTCGCTGGCCAAAATTATACGCTTGCCATTGCGAAAAAGGTGGTTGAAGATGTGGAAGAATGTTTCCTGGGTCTTGGCTGCATTCACCCATTCCTGAATATCATCGACAATAAGCATGTCGATCGTCTGATAGAAGGCGATGAAATCATTGACGGCATTTTGCAGCACAGCATTTGTGTATTGCACCTGGAAGAGGCGCGCGCTAACGTAGAGCACACGCTTCTGGGGATAGACCTGGCATGTTCTCACACCGATGGCGTTGATGAGATGCGTCTTTCCGCAGCCCGACGGGCCATAGATAAACATAGGGTTGAACTGCATGGTATTAGGATGCTCAGCGATAGACTGCCCCACGGATCGCGGCAACTTATTGCTGTCCCCCTCTATGTAATTATTAAATGTAAGATGCGGATTGAGTTGCGAATCTATCTGCTGGGGCTGGGCCACGTCAAGTACAGTGGGGCTCTGATTACCCCTGGTGCGTGGGGCTTGCCGCTTCTCGGCGTCCGTAGGGTCAGCCTCAATGTCTTGCGAAAGATTGTGCTCCTTGTCAGTCACCACCCGATACGACAAGCCGATGCCCGGTCCGAAGCAACGGTGAAGTACTTTACTCATCAAGTCCACAAAGTTCTCCTCCAGATACTCGTACACAAAAGGGCTGGGTACCTGCACGAGTATCATCTTCCGAGCTTCATCAAACTGCTCGAAGATGATGGGTTTGAACCATGTATTGTAAATCTGCTCAGAGACATTCTTGCGTATGAGCGCAAGCGATTCATCCCAACGAGCATCGGGACTTGGTTTCATGTTGACGGTTATTAATATTGTGTGTCGCCTCAGTAGACGTTTCCTTACTCTTTTAGTTCTGCAAAATTACGAAAGATTTTCCAAACTTCCAAATGCCTTGTTTGATGCTTTTTTCGTTGTCTCCTGTAACTTCTTATTTATCAAGCACTAAGGAATAGTTACCGGATACAAGGGATACGAAAAAGCATTTTACCTCTTAACTTATTGACAATCAGCCGAATGGAGCTTTCCTTCAAGAAGCGTCCTTCTTTCGTGAAACATATTTTTTTCATGACCTAACTTGCGGTTTATGACCACATTAGGAAGCGAGGCGCAATCCGTGAAACATCTATCTCAAAAAAATCTTTCTTGTAGGGTTCCCCGAACTGCGCCCTAAACACATTCCGGCTACTTGTCTTTCTTACCGAAGAGCGAGAAATGCACATAGCGCTTGGGGTGCGCCTTGAGGTTGGTAAGCAGTGAGTCGGCACTCTGCACAGTGGCGTTAAGGCTATTGTAGAGGGAAGGATCGTTCATAAGCAAGCCGAGCGAGCCATCCTTGCTGTTGAGCTTGTCCGTAATCTGTTGCACGTTGGCCAGCGTCCGGTTTACCTGTTCCATGGTGCCAGCCACATCGACTTCAGCCAAATTGGCTGTCAGGCGCGACGTATTATCCAGCGTCGTTCCCGCCTTGCCGAGTGCAGCATCCGCCTTGTTCAAGAGGCCCGGCATGCGTCCGTTCACGGTTGTCATGAGCGTGTTGAGGTCACGCGTGGTAGTGGTCAAGTTCTGCGTGATGTCACGCACGTTATGGAGCGACTGTGCCAAAGCCGGGTCTGCGAGGAGTGCATTGACACTAGCCAGGATACTGTCCATCTTGGGCAGCATTTTCTCAATGGTTGGCACGAGAGCAGCCACTGTGCCCATCACGCCATCGTTTATACTACCTGTCAGCGTATCGCCCGGCATGACACGCTGCCGCGGGTTATTAGCCAGAAGTAGGTTCATCTTCACATTTCCCATGAGATCGCCCACAATCTCGGCCGTTGAGCCCTCTGGGATACGCAAGCCATTGTCCACACTGAAACGCACAACGATGTCACCATTGTTGGCATAGTCATAGTTGATGCCTTTCACGACACCCACCTGGTAGCCGTCTGCGTAGATGGGATTGGAAGCCGAAAGACCACTGATATCCTTAAACTTTATATAATAGGTGTCGTCATTGGAGAAAAGGGACATGCCTTTAAGAAAGTTGAGCCCGAAGAACAACAGGATGATGCCAACGATAGCCACAAGGGCTATCTTGATTTCCATTGAAAATGACTTCATAATCTTGATGATTGGTTTATTAATGAGTGTGCAGGTCATTTCCCTGCTTGTCTGTTCCGCTTGAATTCGCGTATGCCCTCGTTGACATCCATCTTCTTGCCGTTCTTGAAAGCGATAATGAACGCCTCAGGAAACTTGTCCGTTATCTGCTTGCGCAAACGATAGATTTCGTTGTAGTCATTGCTGGCACCGTAGGTGTATTTCTTGTATTGTCCGTCGACATAGTATTCGCATCCGGCGAGCCCCTTCAACTGACGATCGTCGGCCTTGAGTACGCTATTGCTCACGAGAATTTGGATTTTGAACACAGGACGACCATCATTCACGATCTTCTTGGTTACTGCGGTAGCCCCTTTGCGTGCGGATACCGTCTCCCTGCGTGTTGCTGCGGATTCCTTTTGCACGTCAGCCAACTGTTGTCCGGACTTGTCGGCATCTGCTTTTGTTACCGCCTTCTGTTTTTTCTCCGGCTCTTTCACCTCTGACACCGCCCCTTGCGCAGGCCCCACGGAAGCAGTCCTGTGCACCTCGCTCCCGGCTCGGTAGGGTACGTCAATGGAGCTGTCGTATTTCTCCTTATAACGCACGAAAGCGTTGAAGAACCCTTTTGGATACTGCGTGTATCCTTCTTCTGTATTCATATAGTTTTCCTCGTCGGGAGTAGAAATGAACCCCAGTTCGAGCAGAATGGCCGGCATCTTTGTCAATCGCAGCACCGCCAGGTTGTTTTGGTGCGACCCTCCGTTCAGCCGTCCAGTCGCCTTGCACACCTCCTGCTGCATGAGCCTTGAGAGCTTCACGCTCCGTTCCCTGTTTTGGTCGGCTATAATCTCTCCCATGATATCGAGTTCCGGTGCATTGCCGTTGAGGTTGGCATAGACAGCCTTGTAGTTGTTCTCCAGGAAGATTACCGAGTTCTCGCGCTTGGCAACATCGGCGTTTACCTTCAGTCCTTTGTCACCGGTGGTTTCGCCCCGCCCCAGCGTATAGCTCTGAAAGCCATGTGCCGTGTGCACACCATCAAGCGCATTGATATGGATTGAGATGAAGAGATCGGCGTTGTTGCGATTGGCCACCTCTGCACGCTCATTGAGGGTAAGGTAGGTGTCTGTCTTACGCGTGTAGATGACTCTCACATCGGGGCAGTTGTCCTCCACAAGCTTGCCGAAGGCCAGCGCATACTTCAGCGTGAGGTTTTTTTCTTCCGAGATGGCCCCCGGTGCACCATGGTCTTTGCCGCCATGCCCTGCATCGATGACAAGCGTAAACTGCTGATTGGCCGCCTGCAGCGTCAGGGCCGCGAGCAGAGACAGCAGCAGGGTGATATATCTGAAGGTCTTCATGTCTTAATATAATATTGCAAAATTAAGCATTTTATAGCAGAAAACCTAAGCAGACTCCCGCGTTTTATCATTTATTAAGCAACAGAGACAACAGGTCACAGCAATCGATAGGAGGTAAATGCTACAACACTATGACAGTCGCCACCGTTGACCTAAGACATCGGTTGTTATGAAAACACGAAACAGGTCCAAAAGCGGTATGACAAATGACAAAAAGGGGCGTTCTCTTGGCCAATTCTCAAATAAGTAGTAACTTTGCATGTTGGATGGCAGAAAGCCATCTAAGGGGTGCCCGGACAGTTGTCCGGTGCTGAGAACATACCCTATAACCTGATCCGGGTAATGCCGGCGTAGGTAGGAAGATTCCCCTTTGTCATTTTTTTATTCTTTAATTCATTGTATCAATGAAACAAATGATTAGTGGCGCACCGTTTGCGCTGGCTTTGGCCGGAATGATTCCCGCCCAAGCCCAAGCTCAGACGGCAAACGACTCACTGAAGCACGCAACCCTGCAAGAGGTTGTCGTCAAAGGAGTACGTGCGCAGCAGGATGCTCCGTTTGCAGTTGCAAACATCAAGAAACGGGAACTCAACAATTTCAGCAAGACAGGCCGCGAGTTGCCTTTGCTCTTCGCCAACACCCCCGGCGTGGTGGCTTGGGGAGAGAATGGTCTTGGCACCGGAACCACCTACATGCGTATCCGTGGTGCAGCCGGCAGCCGCATCAACGTGACGCTTGACGGTGTGCCCCTCAATTCGCCTGAGGACCAGACCGTGTTCTGGGCCAACATGAACTCCTACGGTTCACTGCTCGGCTCCGCACAGATTCAGCGCGGCATCGGCACGTCAACCAACGGCGACGGTGCCTTCGGCGGAAGCATCTCACTGGCCACTGCCGCCCCGAGCCTCAAGCCTTCACTGGAGGTGACAGGCTCATACGGTTCCTACAATACCTATAACACGGGACTTAACTTCTCGACGGGCCTGCTTTTCGGCCATCTCGTCTTCGACGGAGCCTATCACCACACAGGCACCGACGGATACATCCACGGCACGGCTGGCAACAGCGGTTCCTTCTACGGCGGACTGACCTGGCTGGGCGACAACTTCCAAATCCGATACAAGAACATCGGCAACTACGAGCACACGGGCCAGGCCTGGAACGGTGTGACCGCCGGCAACGATGACGCCACGCTCATGGCACAGGGCATCAGCAACTACAAGGACATGTACCAGCATGGCTTGGGCCGTTACAACGCGCTCTACGAGAGTCTGGTGTTCGACGAGGATAACTGGGTCTTCCCCCAGGATGCCGCCGGCAACTTCCAGACGCAGCGCTACCAGCTCGACAACGGGTCCTATTGGAACAAGACGACCGACAATTTCGTGCAAGACCACAACATCCTGAGCTTCACCTGGCAGCCCTCGGCCCACTGGACACACAACGGTGCCATACACTACACCTACGGCTACGGATACTACAAAGAGTTCCGACCCAACAACAAGTTCGCCAAATTCGGCATCTACGCAACTGACGCCGACGGCAATTTCATCAAGCGCAGTGACTTCATTCGCCGCAAGGGCCTCACCCAGCACACCTACGGCGTGGTCTACAACGTCAACTACCAGGATGAAGACTGGGACATCGTGGGCGGCGTGAACCTCCAGCAGTTCCGCGCCAACCACTTCGGATATCTCGACTACATCTCCACGCGTACGGGCTATGACAAGCTCGTGACTCCCTACACGGGCAACCAGTACTATGATTCTGATGCGCACAAATTCGACTATTCAGCCTTTGTGAAGGCCACCGAGCACATCACCTCGTGGTGGGACGTGTTCCTTGACCTGCAGTATCGCCATGTGCACTACAAGACGTCGGGTGTCAACGACAAGTTTGTGCAGAACGCCGACGGCACCTACAACAACCAGGCGCTCAACATCCACGAAGACTACAACTTCTTCAACCCCAAGGCTGGCTTCAACTTCCACTGGGACGGTCACCGCGCCTATGTGTCGGTGGCTTATGCCGGACGCGAGCCTGAGCGCAACAACTTCACCGACAACGGTTCATATCCCGCTCCAAAGGCCGAGCACCTCACCGACGTCGAACTGGGCTACCAGTATGACGGCGGCAACTGGCACGCTGGTCTGAACCTCTACTACATGGACTACAAGGACCAGTTTGTGCAGACGGGTCAGCAGAGCGACATCGGCGAGAACCTCACCACCAACATCGACAAGAGCTACCGCATGGGTGCCGAGCTCACTGCCGACTGGAGCCCGCTGTCATGGTTCACTGTGGCCGGGAATGCCGCTTTCTCCAAGAACCGCATCAAGGACTTCACTGAATGGGTGGAGGACTGGGGAGCCACGTCGGGCTATCGGCAGATCCACTACAGCAAGTCGACCCTGTCGTTCTCACCCTCGGTCATTCTCAACGGCTTCGCCAATTTCCACTATAAAGGCTTCCAAGCCGTGTGGCACACCAACTTCGTCAGCCGCCAGTATCTCGACAACAGCGAGAACAAGCAGCGGTCTCTGCCCTGCTTCTCGCAGAGCGACCTCAACCTTAGCTACACCCTGCCTGTGAAGAAGGTGCTGAAAGAGGTGGTGTTCGGCCTCAGCATGAACAACATCTTCGACCGTCACTATGCCGTCAGCGGATGGGTCTACTCAGCCTACGAGAAGGAAACCGATGCCGACACCGATCCCCGTTACTACCAGATCGGCTTCATCCCCATGGCAGGTTTCAACATGATGGGCAACGTCACATTGAGATTCTAACACCATGAGCCCCGCCTCTGATGCGGCGAGGGCACCGTCAATCGACAAAGCACACGGCATGGGGGGACAATCCTCGCGTTGTGTGCTTTTTTAAAATCTACTACATTATGCAAGATTTTCTGTCTGCCCATTGGCTTGACATCACCACGACCCTGCTCGGCCTCGCTTACATCATGCTGGAATACAGGGCAAGCCTGTGGCTTTGGCTTGTGGGATTTGTGATGCAGGCCCTGGATATCGTACTCTATTACCAGAAGGGACTTTATGCCGACTGCGGCATGGAGTTCTACTACATCGCCATGACACTCTACGGCGTATGGGCTTGGAAGTTCGGCAAGAAACAAGGCCAGTCTGCCGGTGAAGCCTTGCCCGTCACCCACTTCAAGCGCCGTCTCATCCTGCCCTGGACCCTGGGCACACTGGCTATCTGGGCCGTGCTGTGGTATTGGCTTGTCCAAGTGGGGTCCACCGTACCTGTGGCCGACGCCTTCACCACCGCTCTCAGCTTCGTGGGCATCTGGGCCTTGGCGCGCAAATACCTCGAGCAGTGGCTCATATGGATTGTCGTGGATGTGGTCACCTGCATTCTCTACTTCTACAAGGATATACCATTCAAAGCCTCGCTCTACGGCCTCTATGTCATCATAGCGGTCTTGGGCTACCTCAAGTGGAAGCGCAGCATGAAACAGCCTGTGGCCAGCGAACATTGAACTCGGGCCGAAGCATAATCAACACCATAGATAAGGGGCGTGCCACAATCGTGACACGCCCCTTATCAATAAGAAGTTTTAGTGTTGCAGCAAGCGCCCTGCCATAAATGGCAAGCGCCTTGCGGAGAGGTCAGTCCATATGGAACAGCTCTTCGAGCGGAATGCTTACCGGCGAATTGTCGGGATTGACATCCATGATGTCGGCCATCATGTCCCACCACTTCTGAGTGATGGGGTCGGTATGGCTGTTGTCCTGCGTGTTGACATCCTTAGTGCATTCCTGGTAGGCAAAGAGCAGGTTCGTTTCCTTGTCCCAGTAGATGCTGTAGTTCTGCACGCCTTGGTCTTCCTTCATCATCCTCACCAGCTCTGGCCAAATGGCGGCATGCCGGCGGGCATACTCTTCCTCGCAGCCAGGCTTGAGATACATCTTGAAAGCAAATCGTTTGGTCATGGTCTATAGTTTTTGTTAGATGGTGGTTACTTGATGCGCACGATGTTCAGCGAGTTGGCAGGAATGTCGAGCGTCACACCGTCAGCATCGGGACTTATCTGCTCCTCCGTCGGGACAACATTGGTCGGCTGTTCGATGGTGTTCTCGGCTGTACCTTTCTCTCCCTTGAGCCGTATCACGCGACCTGTAGAGCTCTTGTGGTTCTTCAAGTTGATACGCGCTGTGGTGGCCTCGGTACTGGTATTGACCAGTTTAACGATATATTCACCACTCGGCTCATCATAGGTGGCATTCGAGAAGAAGCCTGCGAAGGTGCTTGGCTTCAGGCGTGCGGCAAACACAGGCTTGCCGTCAAGACTCGTGTAGACGCTGTCGCCCTTCACGTGCAGTTCCACATCGTACCAGTGGCCTTCTTCCACATGGCCCGGCGTCTTGGCTATCTGCGCCTTGCTGCCGTCTATCACTTGTTCGATGGCATGCTGTCCGTTGCCCCATCCGCCGAGGTTCAGCCAGCAATAGTTGTCTTTGTCCACATAGTTGAAGATGACGAGGAAGCCCTCGTTGCCCTTGTCTTTGCGGGCACGCACCTTATATGTATATTCGTCAGACGTGAACAACTTGTCGTTGAGCTTCACAGTGCCCTCCTCCCATGAGGTCTGCTTCACCACGTTGCCGTCTTTCTCCCATGTGCCTTTCACCTCCGTCTTTGCCACGGACTGGCTTCTTGCGCCCTCCTGAAGAGCGAGGCCTTTCTCCTCGAAGCTGGCGTTTGTACCCCAGGTGCCCACGCCCACGGCGCAGGTGGCGGGCTTCACTTTCACGTCCTCCGGATTGACCTTGTATGGATTGTCCTGGCTAACGGTCATGATGCGTGTTCCCACATTGTTGGCCATCATGCGCTGCACATAGTAGGAAGGCGTGCCCAGGACGCGGGTAGCATTGAACTGGATCATATCCGGACGCCAGCGCGTCTCGTTGACATTGGCGAAGATAGGTGCGTAACTGGCCATCTTCACGATGTCGGAGTTGTTCTCCAGTCCCATCATGTAGACAGCCTCACCCAGGGCAGCGTTGAGGTTGCCCACTTTCCCGAAGCCCTGCGTCACGGCATATTCGCCCACATAAATAGCAGGACCTTGGCGGTCGTAAGAGTCATACTTGCGGAAATTGTCGGCAAACCAGCCCGGTGTGCGGTAGTAGTGCTCGTCGAGCAGTTCCACTTTCTCCTTCGAGTCCCATGTGGGATCATCGGTTCCCCAGGCCGCCACATTGCCGATGATGTGCATCTTCGGGTACTTGGCCAGCACAGCATCGCGGAAGAGCTGATAGCGCTTGTAGTAGTTGTCGCTCTGCTCGCGCCCATTGGGTTGGTTGTTTTCGTTGCCGATCTCCAAATATTCGATATTGAACGGAGCCGGATGACCGTTCTTAGCGCGCATCGCACCATATTTGGAAGTTACGGGGCCGTTGGCATACTCCAGCGCGTTCAGCGTCTCGTCAATCCAGGGCTGTATGGAGTCGACGGGCGTAAAGCCGCCATGCCAGATGCCTACGTTGACCACATAGAGCGGCTTGGAACCGAGGTCCTCGGCCAGCTGCAGGTATTCATGGAAGCCGATGCCGTCAGTGGTACGGTAGCCCCAGTTCACATTCCAGTGACCCGGACGTTCTTCCACAGGGCCGATGGTGCGCTCCCAACGGAAGGCGTTGTCGGGACTCTGCTGTCCCTCGACAAAGCAGCCGCCCGGAAAGCGGAAGAACTTCGGGTGGAGGTCATAGAGCATAGAGGCCAGTTCGGGACGCATGCCGTTCTCGCGGTTTTTGAACGTGGGCGGCATGAGGCTCACCACATCGAAGTCGAGCTTGCCCTTGCCTGTCGACTCAAACCACAACAGGGCCTTGGGGTTGTTGGTATTGCAGGTCATCGTGGCCTCATATTTGGTCCACTTGTTGGTAAACTGCTTGCCCTCAAACTCCGCTTGGGCAAATGCCATGCGGCCGCAGCCGCAACCCATGAAAGCTTTCAGCTTACCCTTGAGCTTACCCTTGGCCCAGAACGACAACTTGTAGGTGCGTCCCTGCACTGCGGGGATGCCCCAATAGCCCTCGTTGTTGAAACCGTCGCCTTCGCCGTTGAAGGTCACCTCGAGCGCCTTCCCCTGAGCCTTGTTGAGCAACCCTTTGTCCACAAGGGCCAAGGAGGCATTGCCCTTGGCCTTCCAGTAGTCGGGCTTCTCGTTATTGTCTTCGAAACTGCGGTTGCGGACGAGCTCTGCATAGAGGCCGCCATCGGCAGCGTGGTTGATGTCTTCGTAGAAGATGCCATAGAGCATTGGCGACACCGGCTTGCCTTTCTGAGCGGCATCCACGTCAACGGTCACCTGCGCTGACGCACTCAGCGTACCCAGTAGCAAAGTGGATAATGCAATGTTTCTTGCTTTCATAAAATTTTGGTAGATCGTATTGTTATTGATTTGATGTCTGTTTATCATGGGCAAATATACACTTTATGCTTTACATTTTCACCATTATTACAAAGATTAACAAAAATATACCTTACCTTTGCGCCGATTTATGAAAAAGTATTTGTTCAACAAGCGCAGCGTGCTGCTCTTCAAGCACTTCAACCGCAAGGGCTACAGTCTTTTTGCCGCATTGGGCAAAGAGGTGCTCATCGGTGTGCTGGCGGTGCCCACATTGACCTATGCCAAGGCCGATGGGGTGAGCGTCAAGCCTGTGGCGGACGGCGATACCGTCAGCCTGAGTGTGCGGAGCATTGATGAGGTGGTGGTCACCGGCTCGCGAGCGCCGCTGACTGCATCACAGTCAGCACGGATTGTTGAGGTCATCTCTCGCGATGATATTCATCGTGCAGAAGCACAGACCCTCAACGATGTTTTGAAACTGGCTACCGGCGTGGATGTCCGTCAGCGCGGAGCCTTTGGTGTACAGACGGACATCTCCATCAATGGAGGAACCTTCGACCAGATTGCCATTCTGCTCAATGGCGTGCCGCTGACCAGTCCCCAGACAGGGCACAATGCGGCCGACTTCCCCGTGTCGTTGAGCGACATCGACCATGTCGAAGTGCTCGAGGGTGCCTCGGCACGTGTTTTCGGTTCTGCTGCTTTCAGTGGTGCCATCAACATCGTCACGCGTGAGTCGGGCACACTCATGCGTCAGTCGGCATTCTTGGACGGCACGGATGGTAAAAACCGCTGGAGCGGAGAAGTCCGGGCGGAAGGCGGATCGTTCGGCAGTTTCGGAGCCGATGGGCGCGCCGCCGTTCTCGTGCCGTGGCATCATGGCAGCTCTGGCTTGTCATCGTCGATTTCCGCAGGCTATGCGCGGAGTGATGGCGGTACCGACAATTCCGGGTTCAGCAAGTGGCACGGCTATTATCAAGGCGCACTCGTCTCATGCTATGCGGATGTGGACTGGCAGGCCGGCATCACGTCGCAAGACTTTGGAGCCAACACGTTCTATTCCGCACGATTTCCCAATCAGTATGAATGGACGCGCCGTTACGTCGGTTCCGTGAGAGCACAGGTACGCCCCTTCGCTCTGGCCGAAAGCCAGACGCTGCGCTCGCTGAGTCTCACCCCGACGGTCTATGCCCACCGGGATGTGGACCATTACCAGCTCACGAAAGGGCTTGAGGGGGCTGCCGCAGGCGAAAACTATCACCGCATGGATGTCTACGGGGCTTCGTTCAATGCTCAGCTTGACTGGTTTCTCGGCAAGACTGCTGCCGGCATCGACGTGCGCAAGGAGCATATCCTCTCCACGGCCTACGGCAACGATTTGGCGGAAGCCGAATGGAAACCCATCCATGGCACCGACCGGCAATACTTGCGAGAGGGCAACCGCACGAACGCCAGTCTCTTCCTGGAACACAATGTCATCCTCGGAGGACTGACCGTGTCGGCAGGTCTGCTTGCCAACCGCAACACTGGCCTGGACGGTGACTATCGTTTCTATCCGGGCATCGATGTCAGCTATCGTCCCAACAGCCATTGGAAGCTCTATGCCAGTTGGAACAAGGCATTGCGTGTGCCTACCTTCACCGATCTCTACACGAACAATTCAGCACAACAAGGCGACCTTCACCTGAAGCCAGAACGCAACTCGGCGTTTAAGGTGGGAGCGCGCTTCCGTGCCAAGGGCCTATCGGCCTTGGCCAGTGCATTCTATAGTCACGGCACGAACATGATCGATTGGGTGTATGAGACAGAAGCCTCGACCAAGTATCATGCGCTCAACATCGGGAAGCTTGACAACATGGGCTTCAACGTCGAGACCGACATAGACTTAGCCCATCTTCTGTCTCTTGGCGGCAAGAATGGCGGAGACCTGCTGAACCTGCATTTGGGATATGCCTACATCCACCAAAAGCATGAGACGACGGAGCAGATCTATCGCTCGCTCTATGCTCTGGAGTATCTGCGCCATAAGTTTGTGGCCACGCTCAGCCACCGCATCGTCAGCCACCTGTCGGCCTCATGGTCGCTCCGTTGGCAACAGCGCATGAACGGCTATCACCCCTATGCCAAGCTCGACGGCAAGCTGATGTGGAGCGAGCACCACTGGGAGCTCTTCCTCAAGGGCGACAACCTCACCGCCCATCGCTATTATGACCTGGGCAGCGTGCTGCAGCCCGGACTATGGGTCATGGCCGGGGCATCCGTCCATTTCTAACGGAACATGCGGTGGGTCGCCATCGCAACACACCGCATGTCATATTTTCACCGTCACTTATCAGCACGTCTTCGGACGTGCTTTTTGTTTTTATTTTATTGAAGTTTCGGATTTACAACGCGTGAGCCGATGCAGGCTGAAAGCTCAGCAATTAACTAGCCCAGGGCAAATGCGGACGGGCTGAAAGCCCAGCAATTACCTAGCCCAGGGCAAGCGAAGCGGCGCCCTGGG
>CAVIOP010000034.1:0-18871 GCA_963644485.1 bacterium
CGCTTGCCCTGGGCTAAGTACTTTTGGGCTTTCAGCCCGCATCGGCTCACGCATGACATTGTTCAGCCCGCATCGGCTCATGTAGTATTCCATAACAGCCTCCTTATTTATGGGGCATAACAACCAAATCCGAAACTTGAGTATGTATTAGATGCGGGCGACAAAATAGAATGTTGCCGATGTGTGGAAAGGGGTGGAGTAGGATGTCAGGCTTTTGTATTTTGCTTGTTGAGCGCCTCGCGGATGTACTTGGCCGAGTAGCCCTTTGAGCACTGTGCCACCTCCTCGGGCGTTCCTGTGGCGATGACCTGTCCCCCGTTGCGTCCGCCCTCGGGCCCCATGTCGATGATGTGGTCTGCCAGCTTGATGACGTCGAGGTTGTGCTCGATGATAATCACGGTGTTTCCCTTGTCCACCAGTCGCTGTATGACCTCCATGAGAATGTTGATGTCTTCAAAGTGCAGGCCCGTTGTAGGCTCGTCCAGGATATAGAGGGTTTTACCCGTGTCTTTCTTGCTCAGTTCGGTGGCCAGCTTCACGCGCTGGCATTCTCCGCCCGAGAGCGTAGTGGCGTTTTGTCCCAGTTTGATGTAGCCGAGGCCCACATCCTGCAGCGCCTTGATTTTCGGTAGGATGGACGGTACGTTTTCGAAGAACTCAACGGCCATGTTGACGGTCATGTCGAGCACGTCGGCAATCGACTTTCCCTTGAACCTCACCTCCAGCGTCTCGCGGTTGTAGCGTTTGCCGTGGCATACCTCGCAGGGCACCATAACGTCGGGCAGGAAGTTCATCTCAATTGTCTTGTATCCGTTGCCGTTGCAGGCTTCGCAGCGTCCGCCCTTCACGTTGAACGAGAAGCGACCCGGTTTGTATCCCCGGATCTTCGCTTCGGGCAGGTTGACATATAAGGAGCGGATGTCGCTGAAGACTCCCGTGTAAGTGGCAGGGTTTGAACGCGGTGTGCGGCCGATAGGGCTTTGGTCCACGTTGACCACCTTGTCTATGTTGTCGATACCTTCTATGCTGTCGTAGGGCATCGGTTTGCGCAGACTGCGGTAGAAGTGTTGTGAAAGGATGGGCTGCAGCGTAGCGTTGATGAGTGTTGACTTGCCCGAGCCCGACACGCCGGTGACCACGATCAGTTCGCCCAGCGGGAAGTCCACGTTGACGTTTTTCAGGTTGTTGCCGCGGCATCCCTTGATGCTCAACAGCTTGCCGTTGCCTTTGCGTCTGGTGACAGGGATGGCGATTTGCCGTTGCCCTGTCAGGTATTGTGCCGTCAGCGTCTTGGCCGGATGGAGCATCTGGTCGGGTGTGCCTTCGAACACCACTTCACCCCCTTTTCGTCCTGCGCGCGGTCCGATGTCGACAATCCAGTCGGCCGACCGCATCATGTCTTCGTCGTGCTCCACCACGATGACCGTGTTGCCCAGGTCGCGCAGTGCCTTCAATGAGTTGATGAGCCGTTGGTTGTCGCGCTGATGCAGGCCGATGGACGGCTCGTCGAGGATGTAGAGCACGTTGACCAGCTGGCTGCCGATCTGCGTGGCCAGGCGAATGCGTTGGCTCTCGCCGCCCGAGAGCGTGGCCGACTGGCGGTTGAGCGAGAGATAGTTGAGCCCGACCTCCAGTAGGAAGTTGACTCTCGTTTTCAGCTCCTTCACGATTTCGTGGGCGATTTTCCTTTCCTTTTCCTCGAGGTGTTCCTCCACATGGTCGAGCCATTCCTTGAGGTCGCCCATGTCGAGCGAGGCCACATCGGCGATGCTCTTGTCCTCGATCTTGTAGGCCAGGCTTTCCTTCTTCAGCCGTTTGCCGTGACATTCCGGACACTCTGTCTCGGCCAGAAATTGCGCCGCCCATTTCTGCGAAGCCGCCGAGTCGTCGTTTTCCATGACGGTCTTCAGGTATTTGACGACTCCGTCGAAGGCTACGAAATAGTCGCTCGACGTGTGGACGATGTCCTTGTCGATGCGTATGTTCTCGAGTGAGCCGTAGAGGATTTCGCTCATCGCGTCATCAGGAATATTGCTGCAGGGCGTCTTCAGCGTACAGTCATATTTCTTCAGGATGGCGTCAATCTGCCAGAAGATCATCTGGTTCTTGTATTTGCCCAAGGGCACGATGGCTCCGTCATGTATGCTCGCCGAGCCGTCGGGAATAACCTTCTTGAGGTCGATCTCGTTGACGTATCCCAGACCCTTGCAGTGTGGGCAGGCTCCTTCGGGCGAGTTGAACGAGAAGATGTTGGGTGCCGGCTCACCGTAGGAGAGACCGGTCGCAGGGTCCATGAGTCGTTTGGAGAAGTTCTTGGCCTCGCCCGTGTCGCGGTCCATGACCATGATGACCCCGTCGCCCTGCCGCATGGCAATCTTCACGGTGCTCTTCAGACGCTCGTTGTCCTTGTTCTGCACCCTCAGTTTGTCCACCACCACTTCTATGTTGTGGTTCTTGTAGCGGTCCACCTTCATGCCCCTTGTGATTTCCTTGATTTCCCCGTCCACGCGGATGTAGAGGTACCCCTTCTTCCGCATGCTTTCGAAGAGTTCGCGGTAGTGTCCCTTGCGTTGGCGTACGAGGGGTGCGAGGATGTAGATGGCGTGCCCGTTGTAGTGGGTGAGAATCATGTCGATGACCTTCTCCTCGGTGTATTTCACCATTTTCTCGCCGCTCACGTAGCTGTACGCCGTGGCCGCCCGTGCGAAGAGCAGTCTCAGATAGTCGTAGATTTCGGTTGTGGTGCCCACGGTGGAACGCGGGTTCTTGTTGGTGGTCTTCTGCTCGATGCTGATCACGGGCGACAGTCCCGATATCTTGTCGACATCGGGTCGCTGCATGTTTCCGAGGAAGTTGCGTGCGTAGGCCGAGAATGTCTCGATGTAGCGGCGCTGTCCCTCGGCATAGATGGTGTCGAAGGCGAGCGATGACTTGCCCGACCCCGACAGTCCGGTGATGACTGTCAGCGAGTTGCGCGGTATCTTCACGTCCACGTTTTTTAGGTTGTGCACGCGCGCTCCGCACACGTTGATCCATTCCGTATCTCTCCCGAAAACCTTTGACTCTGCCATTTGCCTGTTGCTAAAAATATCTTTTTGCCTTCTTTGCCGATGTCGTGTGCCATGCCGTGCCGCCCCTACGGCGTGCTTCGCGTGGCACTTCATGTCGCCCCCTCTTTTACCGCTGGGGCTGCGCGTGTCTACTGGTTGCTTGACGACTCCTCTGTGTATCCCCGGAGCAGGTTGACGTCGCGTTTGATGTTGAATGTGCGCCCGTCAGCTCCCTTGGCCTTCACCAGCACGTAGTAGACGCCCTGCGCCACGTCCTTTCCCTTGTATTTGCCGTCCCATCCCCCTGCGGGGTCGTTCCACTCGTAGAGCTTTTGCCCCCATCGGTTGAAGATGTATGCGTGGAACTCCACGAGGCTCTGGTATCCGCTTTTCGCCTTGTAGATGTCATTGATGCCGTCGCCGTTAGGCGAGAAGGCGTTGGGCATCTCCAGCTTGCTCTCGGAGATGGAGACGATGATGGGCGATGCCTCCGATGACCAGTAGCTGTCGGTATATGCCACAGTGTCGCTGCCCTGGACGAATGTGGCCCAAAGTTCCACACAGTGGGCCCCCGACTGGGTGAACGTGTACTGCGTGTCTTCGTCGTACCGGATGAGGTAGGGCGCGTCGCGCTTGCCTTCCTTATAGAACCGCCACTCATAGTGGGCCGTCCACCCCGCCGTGTTTTCCGCATTGGCGTTGAATGTCACGGTCAGCGGAGCCGATTCGGAGATGCTGGTCTCCGTGTGTGTCTCCCCGTCCTCGTCCGTGTAGCTCGCCGTGGGGTTGATGGTGGGATTGTCGTTTTGTGCCCACGCCCCGATGGCCAGGAGCGAGAAGATAAGGGCAGAAATGATTTTTGATTTCATGGTGCAAGCGTCTTTGTGAGGCGGCGGATTTTTATAACCGCCTCATGCAAAGTTAGTGAAATTCCTCTGAAAACTATGAGGATTATATTATATTTTTTGTATTTTTGCAATTGGTTTTGAATTAAACGACACGTTCATGGTAAAGTTACGCAGAACACTCTTGCTCCTTGTCGTATGTTGTCTCGCACTGGCCGTGACGGCTCAGGTGCCCCAGTGGCGTGACGTCTACAAGGTGAAGAAGAAAGACACCGTCTATGGCATTGCCAAGAAATACGGCCTCACGGAAGACCAGTTGGTGGCCGCCAATCCTGACATGCAGACGGCGGGCTATACGCTGAAGAAGGGCGACCGTCTCTTCATTCCCTGGCCTTCGACCATGCCGGTGGCCAAGAAAGCCCCGACGCCGGTCAAGACGAACGTTCAGCAACAGTGCGGCCAGGATACGATCCGTGTAGGCTTGATGCTGCCCCTCCACAACATCAATGGTGACGGGCGGCGCATGACCGAGTATTACCGTGGTTTCCTCATGGCCTGCGACAGCCTGAAGCGCACAGGCCTCCACATAGATGTGCATGCCTGGAATGTCACGATTGACGACAATATAGAGAAGTTCACCGCCGACCCTGCCGCTGCCCGTTGCGACATCATCTTCGGACCGCTCTATACCCATCAGGTGCGTGGCCTTGCCGAGTTTTGCAAGGCACGCGACATCCGCATGGTCATACCCTTCTCTATCAATGGCGATGACGTGGCGCGGTACCGCCAGATCTATCAGGTCTGGCAGCGGCCTGACCGCCTCAACAGCAGCGCCATCGAGGCCTATCTCCGTCTTTTCCCCAAGGCCCACCCTGTGTTTATCGACTGCAACGACACCACCTCGCGCAAGGGCGTGTTTACCTTCGGCCTGCGCAACCGCCTGGAGAGCAGCAACATCAACTACGCCATCACCAACCTCAACAACAGCGAGGCTATGTTTGCCAAGGCTTTTCGTGCCGGCCAGCAGAACGTGGTCATCCTCAACACAGGCCGCATGCCCGAGCTCACGGTGGCATTGGCCAAGCTCGAGAGCCTGCAGAACCTCAACCCCAATCTCAAGATCACGCTTTTCGGCTACACCGACTGGTTGCTCTATGCCGACTATGACCTTGACAAGTTCTTCCGCTTCGACACCTACGTGCCGGCTCAGTTCTACTACAATGCGACGAACAGCCGCACGCGCCAGTTCGAACGGCTCTACCGGCGTTGGTTTCGTGAGGGTCTGCAGACCAACTACAACCCCCGTTTCGCCCTTACCGGATATGACCACGCGCAGTTCTTCTTGCGCGGTCTCGCCACCCATGGTAAATCCTTCCGCGGCACACCGGGACAAAGCGCCTACACACCGCTGCAGACACCGCTGCGCTTCCGGCAAGTGGGCGATGCCGGCATGCAGAACGACAATTTCCAGCTCATCCATTACACACGCGATCATCGTATCGAGTCCGTCGCCTATTAACAGCCCATGCACCACACGACACACATGAACCGACATATCATTACTATCCTTCTGTCGCTCCTCCCCCTCGGGGCGCTGGCGCAGATTGGCCAGCACCGCAACACGTTCTCCGTGGGTGTCAACGGCGGATACAACCTCACCACCGTGCGCTTCACGCCCAAGGTGGTGCAGAGCATGAAGGGGGGCATCACCGGCGGCATCTCCATGCGCTACACTGTGGAGAAATATTTCTCCACCATCGCTTCCATCGCTGCCGAGGTCAACTACGGACAGATGGGATGGAAGGAGGATATACGCGACCTTAATGACCAGCCCGTCATCAATGCCGTCACAGGCGTGGCCGAGCAGTACGAGCGCACCGTCAGCTACGTGCAGGTGCCTATCATGGCGCACTTGGCGTGGGGCCGTGAGAACCGCGGCGTCAACTTCTTCGTCAACGCCGGCCCGCAGTTTGGGGTCTATCTCAGCGAGTCGAGCAAGATGTCGTTCGACTGGGACAAGCGGAACATGACCGACCGCGCCAACTCCATCTGTGCGCAGGACACGATGGCCGTCCAAAACAAGTTCGACTATGGCATTGCGGCGGGCGCCGGCATCGAGCTGGCCACTCCCAAGGCTGGCCGCTTCCTTCTTGAAGGCCGCTACTACTATGGGCTGGGCAATATCTTCGGCGACTCGAAGCGCGACTATTTCGGCAGCTCCAACTATGGCACCATCACCATCAAGCTCACCTATCTTTTCGACATCACACGCTGACCAGGTGATACATGAGCCACTCCACCAACGACACTAACAAATAATCCTAATAATCTATGTTTAAGAACCATCCTAAAGGATTGCTTCTCGCAGCCCTCAGCAACATGGGCGAGCGCTTCGGCTATTACATCATGAATGCCGTGCTGGCTCTCTTCCTCTGCTCCAAGTTTGGCTTGTCCGACGAGACGAGCGGCCTCATCGCCGCCCTTTTCCTGGCCGCCATCTACGTCATGAGCCTTGTAGGCGGCATCATCGCCGACCGCACCCAGAACTACAAGGGCACCATCATGAGTGGCCTTTTGGTCATGGCCTTGGGTTATGTGTGCCTCTCCGTCCCCGTGTTGGCCACGCCCGAGAACACCACCGCCCTGCTTTCCTTCACCGTCTTCGCCCTGGTGCTCATCGCCTGCGGCAACGGCCTGTTCAAGGGTAACCTGCAGGCCATCGTCGGCCAGATGTATGACAATTTCGAGCGCGACGCCGCCCGCGAAGGCACCGACCGCCTGAAGTGGGCGCAGGGACAACGCGATGCCGGCTTCCAGATTTTCTATGTCTTCATCAATGTGGGTGCCCTGGCCGCTCCGTTCATCGCCCCCCTGCTGCGTTCCTGGTGGCTCAACGTGCACCATCTCACCTACAATGCCGACCTGCCACGCCTCTGCCACGCCTTCATCGGCGGCACGCTGAGCGGTGCCGACAGTTCCAACCTTGAGACGCTCGCCGGTCAGGTGCAGCTCGCCGGATATCATTTCACCGACATGGCCGCCTTCTGCCAAGACTATCTCGACGCCTTCAATACAGGCATCCATTACAGCTTCATAGCCTCTGTGGTGATGATGCTCGTGTCGCTGGCCATCTTCTTCTTCTCCAAGCATCTCTTCCCCACACCGGGCAAGAAAGAGGAGGTCGTGGTGGAACAATACACCGATGAAGAGAAGCGTACCATGGCTGCCGAAATCAAGCAGCGCATGTATGCTCTGTTTGCCGTGCTCGGCATCTCCGTATTCTTCTGGTTCTCGTTCCATCAGAACGGACAGAGCCTCAGCTTCTTCGCACGCGACTTCGTGCAGACAGACGCCGTGGCACCCGAGATTTGGCAGGCCGTCAACCCCTTCTTCGTCATCGTTCTCACACCCATCATCATGTGGATTTTCTCTTATCTGACCAAGAAGGGACATCCTATCTCCACTCCACGCAAGATTGCCTATGGAATGGGCATTGCCGGAGTGGCCTACGGCTTCTTGATGGTGCTCTCGATGGTGTGTGGCTGGCCGTCGGCCGAGACGTTCACTGCCATGGATCCCACAGGGCGCGCCGCGCTGAAGGCCGGCCCCTGGGTGCTCATTCTCACCTATTTCTTCCTCACCGTGGCCGAACTGTTTATCTCGCCCTTAGGTCTGAGCTTCGTGTCGAAGGTGGCTCCCAAGCACCTGCAGGGCCTCTGCCAGGGCCTGTGGCTCGGAGCAACGGCAGTGGGCAACTGCCTTTTGTGGATCGGTCCGCTGATGTACAACAAGTGGCCGCTCTGGGAGTGCTGGCTGGTATTCATGCTGGTGTGCTTCATCTCGATGGCCGTCATGTTCGGCATGGTGAAGTGGCTGGAGCGCGTCACCGCCTGACCTGACTGTTATTGCTCCGCCTGCGGGCGGAGCCTATCATTATTCAACAACATCAAAAACACGTTATTATGTTTGAGGGACAACCTAAAGGGCTCTATGCGCTGGCACTGGCCAACACAGGCGAGCGTTTCGGCTATTACACCATGATAGCCGTCTTCTCGCTCTTCTTGAGAGCCAACTTCGGACTGAGTGCCGGTACGGCCGGTCTTATCTACAGCATTTTCATGGGTGCCGTCTATTTCTTCCCCTTCATCGGCGGCATGCTGGCCGACAAGTTCGGCTACGGCAAGATGGTGACGCTGGGCATCTTCGTGATGTTTGTGGGCTATCTGCTGCTGGCCGTGCCGTTGGGCGGCAACACCTTTGCCATGATATTCATGTGCGGAGCGCTGCTCTGCGTGAGTGTCGGGACGGGCCTGTTCAAGGGCAACCTGCAGGTCATGGTGGGAAACCTCTACGATTCGCCGGAACTGCAGGGACGCCGCGACGAAGCCTTCTCCATCTTCTACATGGCCATCAACATCGGTGCGCTCTTCGCACCCACAGCGGCCGTGCGCATCATGCAGTGGGCACAGCAGTCGCTGGGCTACTCGGAAAACGACGCCTACCACTTCGCCTTCGCCGTGGCCTGCCTGTCGCTCGTGGTGTCTATCGCTATCTACTATGCCTTCCGCTACACGTTCCGTCAGGTGGAGGGATCGTCGGCCGACAAGGCTGCCGAGACGGGTGCTTCCGAAGAACTGTCGCCCGCCGAGACGCGTGAGCGCATCGTGGCGCTGTGCCTGGTGTTTGCCGTGGTCATCTTCTTCTGGATGGCTTTCCAGCAAAACGGACTGACGCTCACCTTCTTCGCCGACGAGTTCACTGAGAAGGAATCCACAGGATTGCAGGGCATGACGTTCAATGTCTTCAACCTTGTGGCCCTCATCTTCATCGTCTATGCGCTCTTCGCCCTCTTCCAGAGCAAGACGGCCAAGGCACGTGCCATAGCAGCGGCGGTGATACTTGCATCCGTGGCATACCTCGTTTATATGTATGTCACGACGGGTAGCGAGATCATTCCTGTTTCCGCTCCTATCTTCCAGCATTTCAATCCCAGCTATGTGGTGATGCTCACCCCTGTCAGCCTGGCCATTTTCGGCTATCTGGCACGCAAGGGCAAGGAACCGTCGGCACCGCGCAAGATTGCCTATGGCATGGTGGTGGCGGCTGTGGCTTACGGCATCATGCTTGTGGGATCGCTGGGTCTCAACACCCCTGACGCACAGCGAGTGGCTGGAGATGACGGCACCTTCGTGTCGGCCAACTGGCTCATGGGCACCTATCTCGTGCTCACGTTCGGCGAACTGCTGCTCAGCCCGATGGGCATTAGCTTTGTGAGCAAGGTGGCTCCTCCCAAGTACAAGGGTGCCATGATGGGCGGATGGTTTGTGGCCACGGCCGTCGGAAACCTGCTGGTCAGCGTGGGAGGCTTCCTCTGGGGCAGTTATCCTCTCTGGGTTGTCTGGACCGTATTCATTGTGTTGTGCCTCTTGAGCTTTGTGTTCATGATGGCTATGATGAAAAAACTCGAGAAGGTCTGCTAAGGCTCCCGGAGTCTGGTCTCGCCGACTTTCGAACCATATATCACACGAAGGGCTGTCCTGACTTTGTCTTCTGCAAAGTCATGGACAGCCCTTCGTGGTTGTGTATGTTCTTTAATCGCATAGCCCGCGCTATGCTCCTTCAGAAAGAAAGATAGTGCAAACCGAATGATCAAGACAGTTTCTTGACATCCTCCTCATTTAGACCGGTGGCATTTGCAATCGTGCTAACGTCAAGGCCTGACGCAAGCAAATTCTTGGCAATTTGGATGGCCTTGTCTTTTTCGCCTTCGGCTCTTCCTTCGGCTCTTCCTTCGGCTCTTCCTTCGGCTCTTCCTTCGGCTCTTCCTTCGGCTCTTCCTTCGGCTCTTCCTTCGGCTCTTCCTTCGGCTTTTCCTTCCGCTCTTCCTTCGGCTTTTCCTTCTTGCCAGCCGTCATCATAGCCAGTCATGATGACACTGCGTTGATAACGCAGATTTTCCATGTGTCTGACATAGTCGTTCCGTTCCTCAACCGACAACTTGTCGACCTTCAGACATTTGCGTGCTACGGAAAGACCGGGCGCTTTGGCTTCTTCTCTGATTTCTCCGGTTTTTAAGAAGTCTATCCATTCATCGAGGTTGTTGATTGCCAATTTGTCGAAATTGTCGACGCAGAGCAGATAGTATTCGGGAAAGAGGTCGCCTGCCTCGCGCTTTGTCTTGGTACCTGCTTCAATCTCGTCGCCGAAGAACACTTCGCTTTGCCGGTTGGAGAGTTTCAGTATGTCATTGGGATCGTGCATGCCCTTGAACGTGGTCTTGCCGTGGTAGACATAATCTTTGGCTTGCCCCAGAGTGAAATAGACAATGTTGATGGAGTACACTTTGCGCACCTTGTCGTAGTCATCCCCTAAATCGATGAAATCGGTGATGACTTTCGACACTCCGTAGAGGATGCGGTGGAAATAGGTGAGCTCTCGTGTGTTTTGTATCTCAAAGATGATCAGCTCGCCTTTTTCGTTCTCTGCCAGGATGTCCACTCGGTTGAACTTGTCGTTCTCGCTGTATTGGTTGCTTTCGCTTTCAAGAAACCTCTTGATGGTGAATTTCTCGTTGAGGAGCGAACACATCAAGCCTTCCAGTACGCCATAGTTGGCCTTATTGCGGAGCAGGCGTTTCATTGCCCAGTCGAAGCGTATGTAGTTTGCCATAGGGTATGAATTGTTAAAGGTTCATCTTTCTATTGCAAAAATAATTGTTTTTTTCCAACTCGCAAAGGCTTTCGCAGCAAATTTTCCTTTATCCCAGGTCAACGACCGTGATGCCGGCGCCACCAAACTGCACGTGCTCGTCGCGCACATGGGAGACGTTAGGCTCTGAGGCCAGATACTGGCGGATGAGCTGGCGGAGGATGCCGTTGCCTTTGCCGTGGAGGATGCGCACGCGAGGCATCCCCACAAGGATGGAGTCATCGATAAAGTATCGCACGGCCTGCAAGGCCTCGTCGCCTCTCATGCCGCGCACGTCGAGGTCTTGCTTGAAGTTCTTGCGGTGATTGTCGATGGTGTCTTGTGTCATGCGTGACATCGTAAAGCTTTGCAGCCCGTCTCGCAGTTCGTCCATCTTGGTGGGTTGAGCGGCTGTTCTACTGTCTGTGGCGGACGATGGTGCGGCGGCCAGCAACAGGCGGCTGACAGGCAGTTTTGTGCGCATGTCGCCGAAAATGACAGTCGCCGTCTTGCCGCTGAGGCTCTCGACACGCCCTTCCGTCTTGGCTCCGCGCATACGCACCGTGTCGCCCACGGCGATGACATTGTCGCGTACCTTCTGTTCGCGCACGGCGGCCGTCCGCAGAGCTTCGGCTGCGCGCTGCTCGTCGTCTTTCTTCTTCTTGCGACGCTCCTCGTGGCGTGCTTTCCGTGCCTTGATCTGTTCGATCTTGCGCGCTATCTTGTCGTCTTCGGCCTTGGTGTCGAAGGTCTTAACGTCCTGCTTGAAGCCCTCCAGCTCCTGGCGTATGCGGCGCGTTGACTCGCGCTCAGCCTGCTGCTCGCGTATCTCTCGTATGGTGTTCTCAATCTTGCGGTTGCTTTCCTTCAGCAGCTCTTCGGCTTTTTGTTTGGCCTTGGCCAGGATGTCGCGCCGTTCACTTTCCACGGCAGTGATGTCGTGCTCATAGTGGTCGATCTGCTCCTGCAGCCGCTTCTCCTGCTGATGGATGGTCTGGCGCTTCTGTTCCCAGTAACGCTTGTCGCGCACGATGTCCTGCAGATACTTGTCGCTCTGGATATAGTCGGACCCCACAATCTCCGAGGCCTCGCGTATCACCTCTTCGGGAATGCCGGTCTTGCGGGCTATCTCGATGGCAAACGAGCTGCCCGGCTGTCCGATGGCGAGCTGGAAGAGAGGGCGCATCTCGTGCCGGTCGTAGAGCATGGCACCATTGGCGATGCCCTCGTGCGAGTCGGCGTAGTGTTTGAGGTTCTGGTAGTGGGTGGTGATGACGCCCCATGCTTGCCGCTTCACAAACTGGTTGAGCACGGCCTCGGCCATGGCACCGCCGATCTGCGGTTCTGTTCCTGTGCCGAACTCGTCGATCAGTAGCAGTGTGCGGGCGTTGGCCTGGCGCATCATGATTTTCATGTTGAGGAGGTGGGAGGAATAGGTCGACAGATCGTTCTCGATGCTCTGTTCGTCTCCGATGTCAATCATGAGATTTTGGAAGACCCCCACGCTCGACCGCTCGCTCATGGGTATCGACAGGCCGCACTGCACCATGTACTGCAAAAGGCCGACAGTTTTCAGACATACCGACTTGCCGCCGGCATTGGGGCCCGAGATGATAAGGATGTGGCGCTCGGGCGTCAGCGTGATGTCGAGAGGCACCACCGCCTTGTCCTGCTTCTGCAGGGCAAGCCGCAGCAGAGGGTGACGCGACTGTATCCAGTCGATGACGGGCGTCGGGGCCACCACAGGCTCCATGGCACCCATCAGGGCAGCCACCTCGGCACGTGCGCGGATGAAGTCGACCTCGGCCAGGAGTTGGTAGGAGATGGCCAGCTCGCGCACATGGGGCCGCACCTGCTTGGTGAAGTCGACAAGAATGCGGACCACCTCGCGCCGCTCCTCTGCCTCAAGTTCGCGGATGCGGTTGTTGGCCTCCACCACCTCGGTAGGTTCCACGAAGACCGTCTTGCCTGTGGCCGACTCGTCGTGGACGATGCCCTTGATCCTGCGCTTCAGGCCTGGCGCGATGGGAACCACGAGACGCCCGTCGCGCAGCGTCGGCGTGACGTCCTTGTCGATAAGGCCCTCGCTCTGGGCGGCGCGCAAGATGCTGTTGAGCGTGCGCGACACGCTGCCCTCCGACCGGCGCAGCTCCGACCGGATGCCGGCCAGCGTGGGAGAAGCCGTGTCTTTCACCCGGCCATACTTGTCGAGAATCTCGTCGATGCGGCGCACGATGTCAGGGAATGTCAGCACGCCGTCGGTCAGCTCGTGCAGGGTGGGGTAGTCGTAGATGCCCTCGTCGGTGCCCCGGTTGAGAAAGGCAACGATGGCACCTATCGTCTCGAGTGATCGGCGGAGGTCAAACATCTCGTTCTCCTCGAGGTGGGTACCCTCCAGACGAATGCGCTTAATGGCCAGGCGCATGTCAAAGAAATACTGGAGGGGAAAGTCATCGGCCTCGGCCTGCAGTCGCCGGAACTCGCGCGTCTGGCTGAGCAGCGTGTTGATGGCTGCAGCATCATCGCTGAAGGCCATCGCGTCAACTTTGTCCTTGCCGAGCTGGCTGAGGCACCGGCTCTTGAGCAATGTGCGAATCTCGCCAAACTGTATCTTGTTCTCGAAATTGCTGGGATAAATCATGATTGCAAAGTTACGCAAAAAAATAAGCCCATGGACGCTTTTCTTTCATAGTTTTGTTATTTTTGCGGCGAAAACGAACATTCTAACCCCGATTGCTTATGAACGAACTGGAACTGCGGACTGCTACGCCGGCCGATGCCCCAAGGCTGGCGGAGATATACAACCACTACATCCTCCACTCTACAGCCACCTTCGAGGTGTCGGCCGTGACCGACGAGGAGATGGCACGCCGCATAGCCGACATCTCGGCCAGTTTCCCCTATTTTGTCGGTCTGCTGCAGGGGCGCATCGTTGGGTATTGCTATGCCCACGCATGGAACACGCGTGCCGCATGTCGGGGGCGTTCGCTGGAGACCACAGTCTATGTGGACCACGAGGCTTCGCACCTCGGTGTAGGAACCGCGCTGATGCGCCATCTGGTCAGCCGTTGCCGCCAGGATGGTTACCGGGCACTCATCGCAAACATTACCGACCGTAACCTCCCAAGTATGGCCATGCACGAGAAACTGGGTTTCCGGATGGTGGGGCATTACCAAGAGGTGGCCGAAAAGATGGGGCTGGTCCTGGGAACCATTGCCTACGAACTGATGATATGATGGCACGAAGACACCGTTGGTAAGCTTCTCTGAAAATAGTTTTGAGATTTCTCCTTTGATTATTTGGGTGGCCTTTGTAAAAAGGTTATCTTTGTGGGGAAATTAGGAATTGTCGCACTACAATCTATCTTTACACATGATCATTCGCACCCTTTTAACCGCAGTCGGTTGTCTTTTGGCAACTACACTGCCTGCCCAGTCCCGTTTGGCAGGCTACGAGTATGGTTCGGCCAACGCCCCCACAGGCCAAGAGTGGCAACAGCCCGAACTGATGGGCTACAACAAACTGCAGCCCCATGCCTGCTTCACCAGTTTTGCCTCTGCAGCCGAAGCCAAGGGCGTGCTGCCCGAGGGGTCGTCTTACTGGCTGTCGCTCGACGGCCAGTGGAAGTTCCACTTTGCCAAGAACCCCGACGAACGCCCCAAGGATTTCTACCGCACCGACTACAACGATGCTGCATGGGACGACGTGCAGGTGCCCATGTCGTGGAACATCTACGGCGTGCAGAAAGACGGCTCGCTGAAGTATGGCGTGCCTATCTACGTCAACCAGTGGACCATCTTCAAGACCAACGTGGCCGTCGGTGACTGGCGGCAGGGCGTGATGCGCGAACCGCCTAAAGACTACACCACCTACACCTACCGCAACGAGGTGGGCTCCTACCGGCGCTCGTTCAGCCTGCCCAAGGCTTGGAACGGCCGCGAGGTCTACATCAGTTTCGATGGCGTCGACTCGTTCTTCTACCTCTGGGTCAACGGCCACTATGTGGGTTGCTCCAAGGATTCACGCGACGTGGCCGAGTTCGACATCAGCCAGTGGGCCCACGAGGGCGACAACGAGGTGGCCGTGGAGGTCTACCGCTCGTCCGACGGCTCGTTTCTCGAAGCGCAGGACATGTTCCGCCTGCCCGGCATCTTCCGCACGGTGGCGGTCTTCAGCAAGCCGAAGGTGCATGTCAGCGACATGAAGGTCATCCCGTCATGGACAGCCGACAGCACAGGCATACTCACCGTCGACATGGCGCTGGCCAACCTCTGCGGCAAGCAGCAGAAGGGTTGCACGGCTGTCTTCACGCTCTATGCCAACGACCTCTATGGCGAGGCCAACCGCGAGGTGCGCACGCTGACAACGCCAGCCGTGGTGCTGCCGGCCGATGGCAACACAACAACTACGTTCACCCAGCAGTTCAACGTGAGCAACGTGCGCCCATGGACGGCCGAGGAGCCCAACGTCTACACGCTGGTCTGTGAGTTGCGCGACAAGAAGGGGCGCACCCTCGAGGCTGTGAGCACGCAGACGGGCTTCCGCACAGTGGAGATACGTGATGTGGCCGCTAAGGACGACGAGTTCGGACTGGCAGGCCGCTATTTCCTTGTCAACGAGAAGCCTCTGAAGCTCAAGGGTGTCAACCGCCATGAGTCCAACCCCGCACGCGGCCATGCCGTCACGCGCCAGCAGATGGAAGAAGAGGTGATGATGATGAAACGCGCCAACATCAACCATGTGCGTACGTCCCATTATCCCAACGACCCCTATTTCTATTATCTCTGCAACAAGTATGGCATCTGGCTTGAAGCGGAGGCCAACGTCGAGAGCCATGAATACTTTTACGGCGATGCCAGCCTGAGCCACGTGCCCGAGTTCCGCAACCAGCACGTGGCTCGCATGATGGCCATGGCTATGGCCCGCGTCAACGACCCCTGCATCGCCATCTGGAGTCTCGGCAACGAGGCCGGACCGGGCGACAACTTCAAGGCCAGCTACGAAGCCATACATGCCTACGACCCCTCGCGCCCTGTGCAGTATGAGCGCAACAACAGCATCGTCGACATGGGTTCCAACCAGTACCCGTCGGTCAACTGGGTGCGCGCGGCCGTCAAGGGCGACCTGGGCATCAAGTACCCGTTCCATATCTCCGAGTATGCCCATTCCATGGGCAACGCCGTCGGCAACCTGCAGGACTACTGGGATGCCATCGAGTCGACCAACTTCTTCTGCGGCGGTGCCATCTGGGACTGGATTGACCAGTCGATGTACAACTACACAAGCGACGGCAAACGCTACCTGGCCTATGGCGGCGACTTTGGCGACACGCCCAACGACGGCCAGTTTGTCATGAACGGCATCATCTTCGGAGACATGGAGCCCAAGCCACAGTATTATGAGGTGAAGAAGGTTTTTCAGAACATCGGCGTGAAATGGGCCGACAAGGACAAGGGCACGCTCGACATCTTCAACAAGAACTACTATGCCGACGACCTCACCGACTATGAGGTGACCTATCGCCTCACGGCAGACGGCCGCAAGGTGGCGGACGGAGAGCTTGCCATAGGCAGTGTGGCACCGCGCAGCCACACCACCGTCACGGTACCGGCCCTGGCCAAGGGAGACCTTGACGCCAGCCGCGACTACCAGCTCCTCGTGGAGTTCCGCCTGAAGCACGACACGCCGTGGGCCAAGGCCGGATATGTGCAGGCCGACCAGCAACTGACCGTGCAGACGGCAGCACAGCGACCGTCACTCGCCAAGGCGTCCACGGGCGGTGACAAGGTGAATGTCAAGGAGACGACGGGCACGATCCTCGTGGAGGGTAGCGGCAAGACGTTCGCTGTCGATTTTGACAAGGCCACAGGCTCCATAAGCTCACTTACCTATGGGGGCAAGCCCGTCTTTGCCGACGGCTGCGGACCGCGCCTCGACGCCTTCCGCGCCTGGGTCAACAACGACAACTGGGCTTATCAGGCATGGTACGAGAACGGGCTCTACGACCTCCAGCACAAGGCTCTAGAGAGTCGCGTCGTGAACAATGCAGACGGTTCTGTCTCCGTAAAGTTTGTCGTGGAGAGCCAGGGCAGCGCATCGGCACGCCTCGAAGGTGGCGACAAGAACTGGAAGAAGCTGACCAAGACAGGCAGCAAGCCCGACTTCAAGTTTACCACCAATGTGGTCTACACCATCCATCCCGACGGCTCCGTGGAAAACCAGAGTTCGGTCTCGGCCTCACGGCCCAACATCACACTGGCCCGACTGGGCTACGTGATGAAGCTGCCCAAAACCATGAAGTACATGAAGTATTACGGCCGTGGCCCCGTCGACAACTATCCCGACCGCAAGACCAGCCAGGCCGTGGCCATCTGGGACCAACCGGATGTGGCACGCGAGTATGAGAACTTCCCCAAACCGCAAGACATGGCCAACCACCAGGACAGCCGGTGGGTGGCGCTCAGCGACGGCCAGCAGGGCGCCGTCTTTGTGGCCGACAGCGTCATGAGTTTCTCGGCACTGCCCTTCTCGGCACAGCAGCTTGCCATGGCCAATCATCCGCATGAGCTGCCCGCCAGCGACGGCGTGTGGCTCCACATCGACCATGCCATCACCGGTCTCGGCGGCAACAGTTGCGGACAGGGCGGCCCGTTCGATGCCGACCGCGTGAAGAGCACCGTCCAGTCGTTTGGCTTCGCTATCCGACCCACCACTTCGCTGGCCGACGACACACTGGCCGACCTGGCCAACGTCTCGCTCGACGGACAGGCGCCGCTCAGCATCAGCCGTTCGCTCGACGGCACGGTGACCATCAGTGGCACGGCAGGCCAGACCATCTATTATAAGGTGAACAACAGCAAGCGTGTCCAGCGCTACACCCAGCCCTTCGCCCTGCGCGAAGGCGGCACGGTGGTGGCCTTTACCAACGGCTCGCGCTTCAACTACCAACAGCATTTCGAGCGCATCGACGCTATCCCCGTCACAGTCAGCTTTGCCAGTTCCGTAGAGAGCGATGAGGGCGACGCTGAACACATGACCGATGGCAACCCCAACACCTACTGGCACACCATGTACAGTGTCACCGTGGCAAACTATCCCCACTGGGTCGACTTCGACTGCGGTGCAGTCAAGACGCTCAAGGGCTTCAGCTACCTGCCCAGGCAGGACAGTTCCAACGGCAACATCAAGGACTATGAGGTGCAGGTCAGCATGGACGGCAAGACATGGAGCCAGCCTGTGGCGACAGGTGCCTTTGCCAACAGCCGCACGCTCAAGCGTGTGATCTTCGACAAGCCTGTCCGCGCGCGCTATCTGCGTTTCACAGCCAAGAGCTCGCAGGACGGACAGGACTTCGCCACCTGTGCCGAGTTCAACGTGCTCGAACAGTAAAGCCAGCTGGCTCAAAGAGCCTGAACAATAAAAACATCGGCCTCAGTAGCTGCGGTATTGCCGCTACTGAGGCCGATGTCGTTTGTTTTTATCATTAGGCTTCTTCTGCCACTTCCCAGTCCGTGATGTTTCCTACAGTAGAGTCGAAGTTGACCCCTACCTTGGTAATGGGCTTGCCGCTGAGGGCGAAGCGCTGGGCGTAGTTCTTGAGGTCGATTTGCCTCATGGCCGTCTGGGCGTCCTTGTTGAGTTTCAGTTCTATGATGTAGAGGTCGGTACGTGTGAGCAGCACGATATCCACCCTGCCCTTCGGCGTATGCACTTCCACATCTACAAGGAAGTAGGTAAGGAGCGAGAAGATGATGAAGAGCATCTGCTGGTAATGCCCCTCGTAGTTGGTGACATTGCAATAGGGCACTGTGCCCAGGAAGTCCTGCAGGAGTTGCAGAGCCTCGTCCATGCGGTTCTTTCGGATAAGTGACGACATCTTTGCTATGGTGACATCGCCCCGCTCCGCCAGCATGCCGTCGAGATAGTTGGGCAGAAGACTGTCGTACAGTCCCACCTTGATTTCCTTGTTGGGGATGTTGAGCGTGTAGAGACAGGTGTCCTCGTCGTAGTCTTTGATGGTGACATAACCGCTCTGATAGAGCAACGGGGTAATGGTCTTCATCCTTTCTGTCGGAGCATCGAAGGCAGAAGCCATGGTGTCTATCGGAGCTATCTGGGTAGGCAATACACCAAACTTCTGCAGCATATTGATGAGGTAAGTGGGAGTGCCGGAAGTGAACCAATAAGCCCCAAGTTTCTTTTCGGCAAAACAGTTGAGCAGGCTGTATGGGTTAAACACATCGGGCGACGGCCATGCGAAGTGATAGCCGTCATAGTGTTCCTTCAGC
>CAVIOP010000035.1:0-18565 GCA_963644485.1 bacterium
GAAATCCATGACAAACTTTTTGACCAAAAAACACGACATTCCTTTTCCCGGTGCGTACCTCCGACCATCCTTGGCGACATGCCCCCTTTCCGAAATCCGCATGGTGAGCTTATCCCAGTCACGCGGAAAGCAGGGTAAGCAAAGGCGAAAAACGTCACCGGGCACACATTTTTTGCGTCTTCACTAAGCCGATAATCAATCGTTTGTCGTATCTTTGTGTCCAATAACCGACATCCGCCTTACCCGACCCTCTATGAGCCATCCCATACGATTTCTCCTGGCCTGCCTGCTGTGGCCCCTTGCTTCCACGGCCCAGCCACAGCCCTTCGACATGCAGCCGCAGGCGTTGCCCAATCCCGACAACGAGCCCGCATGCGTCTTCCCCGTGCCCACACGCCGCCAGTTGAGCTGGCAGCAGACCGAGTTCTACGCCTTCTTCCACTACGGCATGAACACCTACACCAACCGCGAGTGGGGACTGGGCAGTGAGGACGAGCGCCTCTTCGCCCCCACCCTGCCCCCCGACCCCAAGCAGTGGCTGCGCGCGGTGAAGGCGGCCGGCATGAAGGGCGGCATCGCCGTGGTGAAGCATCACGACGGCTTCTGCCTCTGGCCCACGCAGACCACCACCCACTCCGTGGCGCGGGCAGGCAACGCCAACGGCCGCCAGACCAACATACCGCGCGACTTCGCCCGTGCGGCGCGCCAGCTACACATGAAGTATGGCTTCTATGTCTCGCCATGGGACCGCAACAACCTGCACTATGGCACCGACCGGTATGTCAACGACGTCTTTCTGCGCCAGTGCGCCGAACTGGCCCACTACGGCAGCGACCAGTTTGAGATGTGGTTCGACGGTGCCAACGGCGGCGACGGATATTACGGCGGACGCAACACCACACTCACCGTGGACCGCTCCACCTATTACGACATCCCCAATCTGCGCGACTCCATCCACAAGGTATGCCCCGACATCATCCTATGGGGCGTGGGCGCCGAAGCCCGGTGGATAGGCAACGAGGAGGGCTGGGCCGGAGAGACCAACTGGGCTACCGAGGAGGTGGGCTACGCTCCGGAGAACAACGGCATGTACGGCACCGAGGACGGATGGGCCTGGGAAGCCGGCGAGAGCGACGCCAAGCTCACTGACCGCGGCTGGTTCTGGCACGAGGGCGAGAAGCCCCTGTCGGCCGAACGCCTCTTCCAGATGTATCTCGAGACCGTGGGACGCAACGCCACGCTCATCCTCAACTGCCCGCCGGGACGCGACGGACGGCTGCCCGAAGCCGACGTGGCCACACTGGCAGAGATGGGCCGGCTGCTGCGCCAGCGACTGGGCCGCGACCTGGCACGCAAGGCCATCATCACCGCATCCAACACCCGGCAGGCGGGACAGTGCCGCGACTACACGACCCGCCACCTGACCGACGGCAGGACGACAACCTACTGGGCCACCGACGACAGCGTAAGCCGCGCCACCATCACCCTCACCTGGCGCCAGCCGCAGACCGTGCGCTACGTAGACCTCATGGAGCACATCGCCCGCGGCCAGCGTGTCAAAGCCTTCCACATCGACGTCTCTACCGACGGACAGACCTGGCAACGCGTGGCCCGCGACTGTCAGACCACAACCATCGGCTACCGCCGCATCATCCCCCTCAACGGCAGCACTGCCCACAGTTACGGCACGGGCCTCACCGTGCGCGCCCTGCGCATCGTCATCGATGACTGCAAAGCCTGCCCACTGCTGCAGAAGGTGGCCATCTACTGATGGCCCCGCCAAGCCCCTCATCCCTCCAACAAGAAACCATGAACAAAGTTCTCCTTCTCCTCCTTGCCTCTCTCAGCAGCCTTTCGGCAGTGGCCCAGCACATCGCCTTCGAGCACCGCGACTACCGGTCGGTGGGTGTCTACGACCGCTGGGAGCAGTCGCCCTTCCACGACGGCAGGCTCACAGGCCACGCCGCCGTCACCGCCAACCCCGATACACGGGGCAACACCACCGACAGCGTCGTGGCGTTCCGCCGCTCCCGTTGGGCCTCCAACATCTACGGCGTGCGCATCGACCTCGCCGAGCCTTTTACCCTCTCGCCACAGGGCCGCATGGTTCATGTGCTCATCCACCGGCCACAGGGCGGACGGGTGATGCTGGTCGGACTGGGCAAGCGGCGCGACCGGCCAGGCCAGCGCACTGACGTGGAGCAGTTCTGGACCTACTCCATCACCGACGTGCCATACGGCCGCTGGGCCGACGCGGTGTTCCCCGTGAAGAGTGCCAGCGGTGTCGACATCCACAGTCTGGTCATCGTGCCCGACGCCGAGTCGCCCCACCGGCTGGCCGCCGACTGGGTGGCCTACATCGACGACATCGTCGTGGACGACAGCGCAGAGCCGCGCATCAGCGCAGCCGCCACAGAAGAGGCGCCCGTCACCGATGCCTCCGCAACCGGCGAGAAGGGAGCTGTCGTGACCGCCGCAAGCCGCAACGGCACCGTGGTGACGGCCGACGGGCAGACGCTCAACGCCTTCGCCACCGACCGCCTCCAGGCCCTCGCGGTGAAGGTGGTGCCGGCTCCGGGCTTCCGCTGCAAGGGGCTACGTATCCGATACGGGCAGTGTCTGGCCGGTCCTCAGACGGTGGGCGGACAGCAGATGTGGCAGGAGGTCTATCTCGGCAGCGACCGTTTCGACGGCGACCGGTGCACCCTGCCCGCCGCGTGCCTCGACGGAGAGGTGGAGATTGAGGGCGACTTCATATCCGTCAGGTAAGCGCACACACGTAACCATCCCACGCTCCTACCCCCTGCAACAACGCGCAGTGCCCCGCCCCAAGCAATCCTGTTCATGGATGCTTGGGGCGGGGCACTGCGCGTTGTTGCAGGGGGAGCGTGGCGACAGAAGCCGCACCAGCGGCACCGGTGCGACGCAGATCGTCCTACATTCCTATCATTTTCTCAATCTCGTCGATGATGCGGCCGACGCCATTCGACGTCGCACTGTCGGCCGACTCGCTGACCTTCTTCTTGACCGTCTTGGTCACCTCCTTCACCACGGCACGTCCGATGGCACGTCCTGCCTCGTCGGTCAGCGTGGTGTCGCGCTCGCTGCTCTCCACCTGCACGTCCTGTCCGGGATCCTGCAGGGCGTCGGCACTGGTGTCCGAAGCGTCAGCGTCGTCATCACCGTGACTGCCCTCGATGGCCTTCTTCAGTTTGTCGGCCACACCATCCTCATCGGCCGTGAATACGTTTCCAAGGAAGCCCATGGAGATGCGGACGTCCTGCGAACCGAGATGAAGAGAAGTGGTAGAGAAGAAGAGGTAGTTGTGATACTCCAGGTTCTGCTCGAGCATCATCTGGACCATTCCTCCGGCAAACATCTGTCCGATGGCCGTCAGTCCCTGTGCAATCGGGTTGCCGCTGTCGCTGTCCGTCAACTGGCTGATGCCATTGGTGACATTAGACAGGATGGCCTGCTTGTGGGCCTTCTCCGAAGGGTTGGTGAAGGCCAGCACCAGAGCCACGACCACCAGCACGATGACGGCCCACCGGCCATTGTGGCGGGACTTGGGAGCCTGAGGGGCGGATGCGGACGGCGTAGCGGCGGCATCGGCGGAAGCAGTCGGCCGGAACGCCGGGCCATCGGCAGGGTCGGCCTGCGGGTCCGCGGCGGAGCTGACGGGTGGTGGCGGAGGCACTGCTGTGCCTGCCGTCTGCTTATAAAAGATGGGGCGCAGTTCCTCTACCTGCCAGGCAGGAGTCCACTCGGCCATGCCCTCTGTCCACACCAGCGTCTCGGAACTGATGCCTTTCTGCTGCAGCTCAGCTACGGAGAAGGGTCCCTGCTGAGCATTGTTTATGATGATAAAATAGTTCATGATCAGATGGTTACATGTTTTCTGCGACGCGCCGTCACTCCACCGTGACACTCTTGGCAAGGTTGCGCGGCATGTCTACGTTGAGTCCCTTGTCGACGGCAATGTGATAGGCGAGCATCTGCAGGGGTATGACGGAGAGCAGCGGTGCCAGAGGCGCCAGCGTGTCGGGGATCTCGATGACTGCGTCGGCAATCTTGCGCACCTCGTCGTCGTGTGCCGACACGATGGCAATGATGCGTCCGCCGCGTGCCTTCACCTCCTGCATGTTGGAGATGATCTTCTCGTAGCCCCTGTGGTGTGTGGCCACGAAGAGACACGGCATCATGTTGTCGACCAGGGCGATGGGCCCGTGCTTCATCTCGGCGGCCGGATAGCCCTCGGCGTGTATGTAGGATATCTCCTTGAGTTTCAGAGCACCCTCGAGCGCCACGGGATAGTTCCATCCGCGTCCGAGGTAGAGGAAGTTGGTGGCGTAGGTGTAGGTCTTGGCCAGGAGCTGTATCTCGTCGTTGTGGCTGAGCACCTCCTCGATCTTCTCGGGTATGGCGTTGAGCTCATTGATCATGTCCACATACTCGCTCTCGTCGATGGTGCCCTTGGTGTGTCCGAGGGCCAGCGCCAGGAGGATGAGGCAGGTGAGCTGTCCGGTGAAGGCCTTGGTGGAGGCCACGCCGATCTCGGGTCCCACATGGATGTAGATGCCGGTGTCGGTCTCGCGTGCGATGGAGGAGCCCACGGCATTGACGATGCCGAAGATGCAGGCCCCGCGCTCCTTGGCCAGCTGGATGGCGGCCAGCGTGTCGGCGGTCTCGCCGCTCTGCGAGATGGCTATCACCACGTCGGTGGGATAGATGACGGGGTCGCGGTAGCGGAACTCGGAGGCGTAGTCGACCTCGACGGGTATCTTGCAGTAGTGCTCAATGAGCTGCTTGCCGATGAGGCCGGCGTGCCACGACGTGCCGCAGGCCACGATGATGAAGCGGGTGGCCGAGAGCAGTCGCTCGCGGTTGTTGCGCACGGCGCTCAGCACCACATCGTTGTGCACGTTGGGGTCGGCATATCCCGAGGTGGGGTCGTAGGCTGCGTTGCCGCCCTTGTCGTCCTCGGCGAAGAGACGTCCGCGCATGCAGTCGCGCAGACAATGGGGCTGGTCGAAAATCTCCTTGAGCATGTAGTGGGGGAAGCCGCCCTTGTCGAGCATGTTGAGATCCATGTCAATCTGCTTGACCGCCACGTCGACGGGTTGGTTGCGCAGGTCGGTGATCTGCAGGTTATGGCCGGTCTGGCAGACGGCTATCTGCTCGTCGTCGACATAGACCACGTCCTTGGTGTACTCGGCGATGGGGGTGGCGTCGGAGGCGATGAAGAACTCGCCGTTGTCCTGTCCGATGCCGATGACCATGGGCGAGCCCTTCCGGGCAGCGACGAGCGTCTGCGGCTCACGGCGGTCGAGGACGGCGATGGCGTAGGCTCCGATGCACTTGAGCAGCGCCAGCCGCACGGCCTCGGCGAGCGAGCAGTGGTGTGTCTGCTGCGCATACTCGATGAGATAGACGAGCACCTCGGTGTCGGTGTCGCTATGGAAATGGTATCCGCGCTGGGTCAGCTGGTCACGAAGCAGGGCGAAATTCTCGATGATGCCGTTATGGACGATGACGAGGTTGCCCGACTCCGAGACGTGGGGATGGGCGTTGCGCACCGACGGCTCGCCGTGTGTAGCCCAACGTGTGTGTGCTATGCCCACCTGTCCCGAGCAGTCCTTGCCTGCGGCGGCCGTCTCGAGGTCGCTCACCTTGCCCTTGGCTTTGTAGACATGCAGTTCGCCGGTGCCGTTGATGAGCGCCACGCCGGCCGAATCATAACCGCGGTACTCCAATCGGTGAAGGCCCTTCACCAAGATGTCATAGGCATTGCGATGCCCGATATATCCTACTATTCCACACATAATCGTAATAAAATTTTGGTGGCAAAATTACAAAAAGTAATTGGATAATGCGTACTAATGGTTCGGCTTTTTGTTACAATACTGACAAAATGCGCTATCCGGGCGCCATAGCCTATGGGGGGCGGGGCTTCGCAGCGTGATGCGACACCCACTGGCACCGGTTTCGGTCAGTCCTCCTTGAACTGGCGCTGCCCCTCGTCGTATCGGTAACCGTTGGCGCGCAGGTAGGCCTTCAGCTCCTCGGGGTCGCGTCCGTAGGCATAGCAGAGGGCCTCCAGCGTGTCGTAGATCTCATCGCGCAGATAGAGGTTGACACTCGATACCAGAATGGCGGGGTCGTGAGGAAGATAGTCCATAGCGTGAAAAATTGACGTTCAAAGGTAGCTACAAGAGGCGAAACGGCCAACAAGCAGCCATCGCAAATCCTACAACCGCGCATTTTCTTGACATGCGTCAACGGGTCACAATGCGACAAAGGATGTCGGTGATGGCGCAGAAGGCCAATTGATATAGGTCAATGGCAGGTTTTGACATAGGTCAAGGAAACGGGGCGGACGGCAAGTTTCCGGCATGGGGACAGCCGATTTATGCAACGGGTATGTAACTTTGCCTTCGTATTAAGGATAAAAGATTGTAGCAATGAACGACAAACTCAAAACAATGAACGAGATGGCCAACCGTCAGGCAGAGAGCAAAATCTCTGTGATCCTGGGCAGCCGCCGCACTGCTTTGGCCGAGAAGAATGTCAAGAAGGCATAACAACACAAACACAACTGTGCCCCATGAATCGTGGGCACCACACAACAAAAAAGCTGATTACCACGCACTGAGTGCCGGCAATCAGCTTTTTTTTAGTGTCTTTTTGTGTTTTATCCTGCAAAGGCGATTCTTAGAATCCGCCTTAATCCTCCATGAACTTCTTGGCGGAGCGCAACTGGTGGCGCATGACGCTGAGCAGCTGCTGGGTCTCCTGGAGGAGGTTGAGGTAGACCATGTCGACTTGGATGGTCTTGCTCGACTTGTTCTTCTGCATGCGGTTGATGTGCTCCTTGCGTATCACGGAGAGCTCGTCCTTGCACACGTCGGCCTCGGCCAGCACGCCGCGATACTGCTCGAAGCGATTGGTCTCTATGGCCTCGCAGGTCATCTTCATGAGGTCGTTGACGCGGCGGCGCACATTCTCATACTCTCTCACGTAGACCTCGGGCACGGGGTTGAAGTTGTTGTCCACATGTTCCTTCATGGGCTGGAGCATGCGCCGCAAGGTGTAGATGTACTGCTGGTCGGCATTGACGCCTACATGGAACCAGGTGTTGCGCTCGACCGCAATCTCCATGGGCGACCGCTTGAGGCCCAGCAGCTCCTGCCGGCGGTATTTCTTGAGCACGTCGAGCTCCTTCCTGAGCGACTTTTCGCTGCTGCGCAGGGTCTTGACCCGCTCGTTGTTGAAGCCGTCGAGAATGCTGTTGTACTGTTCGAGGGCGTAACGGCACACCTTCGACTGCGTGTTGCGCACATGGTTGCGCAGCATCTCCCACACCAGTTCGGGGTCGCGGGTGCGCATCATCAGACGGAAGCTGTCGTCGTCCTTCTTGGTCGTCTCCTGCTTGCGCTTGTACTGGCGGTTGCTCCTGATGAGCATGAAGATCACCAGACCAATGAACGCTACCTGCACAATGATGCCGCCATACCACATGCAGAGGCAGACGAGGGCGCAGGCGATGAAGGCCACACCGGCCGTGATGAACCAGCCGCCGATGACGCTCAGCACGCCCGTGACGCGGAACACGGCACTCTCACGGCTCCAGGCGCGGTCGGCCAGGCTTGAACCCATGGCCACCATGAAGGTGACATACGTCGTGGAGAGCGGCAGCTTGTGGTTGGTACCGAAGGTGATGAGCATGGAGGCAATGACGAGGTTGACGGCAGCGCGCACCACGTCGAAGGCAGCCTTGTCGTCGTCGGCCACCGTGTCCTTGGTGTCAAAGCGCTTGTTGATCCACTGGCGCATACCCAAGGGGAAAAGACGGGCCACATTCTCCACCAGGTTCTGGAAGAAGCGCACGATGGCACGCGCGGCGCTGCTCGAACCGAACATCTCGTCGCCCTCGTCCTGGCGGGCCAGGTCCACGGAGGTCTTGATGACGTTCTGCGCCTTCTTTGAAGTGGCCATGGCCACGATCATGATGACGCCGGCGAGCAGGAGATAGAAGGGAGGCGTCTTGGCACTCTCCATGAGCGACGACATCAAGAAGCCGTCGATGCCCTGTCCGTTGCCGTTGGCCATATAGTCCTGATAGGAATCGAGTCCGGCCAGAGGCACACCGATGAAGTTGACCAGGTCGTTGCCAGCAAAAGCCATGGCAAGGGCAAAGGTACCCATGAGCACCGTGAAGCGGAATATGTTGACCTTCAGCAGATGGAGCACCTCCATGACGATGGTGCCGCCGATGAAGGTGTAGACCATCAGCAGGTTGGTGTTGTCTTCGATGTACTGGCGGATGTCTTCGCTGAGGTAGGGACTCTTGCCCACGCCCTTCATGAAGATGAAGTAGCTCAGGGCGGTGAAGGCGATGCCTCCGAAGATGGCGATGCTCCAGCGCGAGTGTTTGCGGTAGTTGAACGTGAAGACCACGCGGCTGATCCACATCACCAGCATGCCCACGACAAACGAGATGGCCACGGACACGAAGATGGCAATGATGACCTGCAGTGCCTTGTTGGAGTTGAGCAGCATGCTGTAGTCGAGCTGCGGGTCTGCGATGACCTTGAGCATGGCCAGCATGGCTGTGCCGCCCAGCAGCTCGAAGACCAGCGAGACGGTGGTGGAGGTGGGCATGCCGAGCGTGTTGAAGACGTCGAGCACAATCACATCGGTCACCATCACTGCCAGGAAGATGGTCATCACCTCATGGAACGAGTATCGGTCGGGCATCATGATGCCGTGGCGCGCCACATCCATCATGCCCGACGAGAGCACGGCGCCAAGGACCACACCCACGGACGCGATGATTAACACTGTGCGGAAGGCGGCTACACGGGCTCCCACCGCCGACTGCAAGAAATTGACCGCATCGTTGCTCACGCCCACAAAAAGGTCGAAGACGGCCAGGCAGAGCAGGAAGAGGACGATGCAAAGATAAATGGTTTCCATTGACTCTTGATTGGTTTGGTTCTAACTCGCTGCAAAATTATGCCACGCATGTTACACGCGTCTTACAACGATGTTACAATGTTGTTACATGTGCGGGCGTGATGCGTCAGAACTTGGTCATGACCTCCACCACGATCTTGTCGCGCTCGCTCACCTTGGGCAGGGCGTCATGGCGGTAGAGATATTTCTCGTAGTTGATGCGTATCTCGGAGATGAAAGGCTTGTCGAAGCTCAGCGTGGCACCGCCGGTGATGCGGCTGCGCTTGTAGTCGTTGATGATGAGCTGGCCGCCGGTATCGGCCTTGCCGTCGAGATAGCGCTTGCCGTCGCTGTGGTCGCCCATGTAGTCGTAGCGCACGAGGGGCGACACCTTGGTGAAGAGACACCGGCGCAGGGGGATGTCGTAGCTCGCGAAGGCGTCGAAGGCGTGGACCGGATGGAAGGCGCCGTCGGCATAATGCTTGTAGAGATACTCGGCCTCGGC
The DNA here is from genome assembly GCA_963644485.1 of bacterium. Classification (GTDB taxonomy): domain Bacteria; phylum Bacteroidota; class Bacteroidia; order Bacteroidales; family Bacteroidaceae; genus Prevotella. Next base: position 9,461 of record CAVIOP010000035.1, read on the forward strand.
AATGAAGGGGCCCCGGTGATAGGTCAGACCGGCATCATACATCATGACCGTCTTGTGGTCGGGCTTCACCTTCTGCGCACTGAGCACTACGTCAAGGCCCACGGGCAGGAGCATCTGCACCTTGGCCGAGAAGTTGGCGCTGTTGGTCCAGTAGTCCTTCTGATTGGTCAGGCCCGAGCCGTTGTAGAGACCGGCCTCAACAACGATGGGGAACCCCACTCCGAAGGTATAGCCCAGCCGTGCACCGACGTCGCGCACGTTGCCAACCTGTTTAGCGATGAAGGAGCGGTTGGCAAAGTACTGCTGGTCGGGCGAGCGGTGGGCATCGATGGTGAAGGGCACACGCATCTGTCCGATGGTGAAGTTGAGCGTGCGCCAGGGCTTGATCTTGGTGTAGGCGTCGAGCATCTTGATGCTTCCCTCGTCGCAGAGGTCGATCTCGGCCTTGTAGGAGATGATGGGGTTGATGTCGCCGCTCACGTTGAAGCGCGCCGTGCGCACCTCGAAGCGGCCTTCCTTCTCCTGGGTTTGATACTCGTATTTTCCGCGGAGCGTGCCGCCCACCTTGACTTTCTGCGCAGGGGCCACCATAGCGGCGCAGAGGCAGAGCAAGAGGATAAAAGTCTTTCTCATGTGTATTGCTTGTGATGATACGTTCTGGGGGTTTATAGCGGGAAGACGGAAGACACCATCTCGTTGATGATGCCGTCGGCCAGTCCCATGTTGGGCACAAGGATGCGCTTGGCCTTCAGTCCATCGGCAACGGCGAGGAATATCTCGGCCGCCGGCACGATGACATCGGCCCGGTCGGGCTTCAGGCTGAAGGTCTCCATACGCTGCTCGACGGTCATGGGGCTGAGCGTGGCGTGGAGCTCGCGCAGGGTAACGACGGGCAGATAGCCGAGCTTGCGCTTTTTCGAGGCCAGACGGTAGAGCTTGTTGATGTTGCCGCCCGAACCGATGATGTCGAATGGCGGCTGGCCCTTGGCCAGGCGTGCCACCTCGTCCTTCATGGCCTCGATGTCGGCCGACGTGGCCTTGCCCTTGAGCATGCGGATGGTACCCACGTTGAAGGAATGGCTGTACTGACGGACGCCGTCCTTGATGAAGTTGATCTCGGTGGAGCCGCCGCCCACATCGACATAGAGGAAGCACCGCGTGTCGGCATGGTCGGGATTGGAAAGCGTCCACGAGAGGTGGTTGTCGTAGATGATGCGGCTCTCCTCGTCACCGCTGATGATGTCGAGTCGGACGTGCGCCTTGTCCTCGATGCGGCGCAAGAGGTCAGCACCGTTGCTGGCATCGCGCATGGCCGACGTGGCGCAGGCACGGTATCGTGCCACGTGATACACCTTCATGAGCTGGCGGTAGGCCTTCATCATGGCCACGAACTCACGGGCACGCTCATCGGAGATCTCGCCGTTGCCGAACACGTCCATGCCCAGACGGAGGGGCACGCGCAGGAACATGAGCTTCGACACATGGCATACGCCGTCAGCAGCGCGTTCCACATGCTTGATGAGCAGGCGCGCAGCGTTGGAGCCCACGTCGATGGCGGCGAGGTTGCAGCTCTGGGTGCTTGTCAGCCCCTCACCTTCCGGGGCGGCAGCGAGGGGTCGGTTGTCACTTTTCTTCTTCATAAGCCTTTTGCAGTTGTTCCTGACTTCTGAACGGTGTGCCGGTCTGGAGCTCACATGCCCCGCTGCCGTCGACCACGCGTCCGTTGGTGGTGTCGCGCAAGCCGAAATCGACCGTGCGCATCAGGTCGCGGCGCATGTCGGGGTCGTAGACCGAGGTGTAGACCTCCACACGACTGAGCAGGTTGCGCGGCATCCAGTCGGCCGACCCGATGAGAAACTTGTTGTTGCCTCCGTTGCAGCAGATGATGATGCGGGAGTGTTCCAGGTATCGGTCGATGATGCCCACGCAGCGGATGTTGTCGCTCAGTCCGGGCACACCGGTGACGAGCGAACAGTTGCCGCGGATGACGATGCCTATCCTGACGCCGGCACGCGAGGCTTCATAGAGCTTGGCCACCATGTCCTTGTCGGTGATGTGGTTGATCTTCATCTTCAGCCAGGCCTCCTTGCCCGCCTTGGCGTTGGCAATCTCGACATCGATGAGGCGGAGCAGGCGCCGCTTCATCGAATTGGGCGACACCATGAGCTCGCGAAACTGGGGATGGATGTAGGGATGCTCGATGAAACGGAACACCTCGGCCACCTCGTGCACGATGCCGCGGCGTGCGGTCATCATGATATAATCGGTGTAGACCCGGGCATTGCCCTCGTGGAAGTTGCCGGTGCCGATGCAGGCGATGTCGCCCTTCTTCGACTCGATGAGCAGGAGCTTGGAATGGACCTTCAGTCCCTCGACACCGAAGATGACGTTGACGCCCTCCTCCTGCATGCGACGGCTCCAATTGATGTTGCTCTCCTCGTCGAAGCGGGCCAGCAGCTCCACGACGGCCGTCACCTTCTTGCCGTTGCGCGCGGCGGAGATGAGGGCCCTGACGACCTTGGAGTCCTTGGCCAGACGGTAGAGGGTGGTCTTTATGCTCTTCACCTCGGGTTTGAGGGCGGCCTCCTGCAGGACACGGATGTAGCCGTCGAACGACTGGTAGGGCACATGGATGAAGCGGTCTTTCTCGCGGATCTTGTCGAGGATGCTGCCTGGCTGGGCAAAGACGCCCTTCATGACATGTTCCCAACGGGGATATTTCAGTTCCTTGTGTCCACAGTCGGGGAAAGACATGAGGTCCTTGTGGTTCTGGTAGCGGCCGCCTGCCAGACGGGTGTCGAGCTCGTCGATGTCGATCCTGTCGAGCACACGGCGGCGGGCCTCCTTGGGCATGGTGCCGTCGTAGAGCATGCGCACGGCGTCGCCGTGGCGACGGCTGTCGACACCCTGCTTGATCTTCTCAAGCGTGCCGTAGTCGGGATCGTTGTCTATCTCCATCTCTGCGTCCTTGGTGAACTTGAACGACCAGGTGCGGTAGGCAGCGGGCTTCAGCCCCAGGAAGATGAGGGGGAGGCAGTGGCGGACCACATCATCGAGATACATGATGCGGGCCTCGCCCTCACTGTCGGACGGCACCTTGACCCAGCGGCCCACTTGCTCGTCGGGAATCTTGACGATGGCGTAGCGCGTCTTGCCGCCGTCGCACGTCTCACGATGCTCCACCAGGAGGTAGATGCGGTTGTCCTCCAGGCTGGCGAGGTTGTCCATCTCGCTGAGCCAGATGGGATTGACGAGGCCGTTGAGCTTCTCGTAGAAGAACTGGCGGAGGTAGACCTTCTGCGGGTCGGTGAGCTGGGTATTGTCGATGAGGCGGATGCCCTTGTCGGCCAGGCGTGCGAACACTTCATCGACGGTGCGCGTGTACTCGCCGCTGTATTGCTCGTTGAGCTTGTTGATAAGTTTCTGGCTGTGCTTGAGCTCGTGGTGCGTGTCCTTGTCGAGCGACGGCTCGTCGAGCAGGCGGTTGATGGAGGCCACACGGACACGGAAGAACTCATCGAGGTTGTTGCTGTAAATGCCGAGGAACGAGAGGCGTTCGAGCAAGGGCACGCTGTCCTTGGCGGCTTCCTGGAGAATGCGCCGGTTGAAGTACATCCAACTGACATCGCGCTCCACATATTGGTGTTTCAGCGCCTTGGACGGTTTCCGGTCGTCGGCATTCGCCTTAGTGCTTGTCTTGACCATGGCCTTAGTGCTTGTCTTGTGCGTTGGCCTTGCGCTTGCCTTTCGCGCCCTCATTGGTATTGGGCTTGGACTTGAGTTCGCCTTTCGCGCCCTCATTGGCATTGGGCTTGGGTTCGCCTTTCGCACCCTCGTTGGCATTGGGCTTGGGTTCGCCTTTCGCACCCTCATTAGACTTGGTGTTGGACTTGGGTTCGCCTTCGGCCTTGCCCGACTTTTCTGTCCGGGCCTCTACGATGAGGTATTCGTCTTCGACGGAGTCGTAGTGGAGGGCCTTGTAGAACGCATCGGCCTTGCCGGCGGGCACCATGATGCGCGAGAGGCTGTCGCTGTCCTCGAAGGCGTGGCGTGAGATGTGCTTGGGCAGGCCGGCGAAGGTGACGGTCTTCAGCGACTCGCACTCGGCAAAGGCATAGCCCTCGACCTCACTGACCGTGGCAGGAATATAGACTGCGTCGAGCCGGTCGCAATCGAAGAAGGCGTCACGACTGATCGTCTGCAGGCCCGTGGGCAGGATGACGTTCTTCAGATTCTTCTTGCGGCGGAATGCCATCTCGCCGATCACCTCCACACCCTCGGGCACGGTGATGCTGTCTTTCTGCGACAGACTGTAGACCAGGCAGCGCCGGTCGGCAGTGTAGACGGCCTCGTCGTCATACTCAAACTGGTCGCTGTCGATTTTCTGCAACGCCAGCAGCAACACCATGCGGTCAAACTTGCCGGTCTTCTTCTTGCCGTCGTTGGACAGCACCTTCAAAATGTTTTTCTTACTCTCCTTCATCTTTGTAAGTATTAATAACGCTGCAAAATTATTGCGGTGATATTACAGGCCAGTTGCAAGCTTGTTACAATGGTGTGACAATTTCAGAAGGGGCGTTACAATGGTGTGACAATATCCGAAGGGGACATTGGAGAAAATAAACGGCGGCAAGGAACGCACGGTGACAAAAAAGCGGTAACTTTGCAAACGGAGACCCCACGGGCTCCTACCCGTTCGGGCGGCGCCCGTTCCTCCCGGCATGGATAAAGACACGTCTCCTTATACTAATAATGGATAAAGACACGTCTCCTTATAATAATGGATAAAGACACGTCTCCTTTATACGAATAGTAGTTTGTCAGATGAAAGAGTTGTTACTAGTGAGCGTTGGCAGTTTCTTCGGCGGCGGACTGCGCTATGCCGTATCCCGATGGCTGGCCGCCTGCACAAGCATTGATTTTCCGCTGGGCACGTTCGCCGTCAACGTGACCGGGTGCTTCATCATCGGCTTCCTGTCGGGTGTCGGCACGCCAGGCGGCTGGTTGTCGCCACAGGCCAAGCTGTTGCTGACCACTGGCTTCTGTGGTGGTTTCACCACGTTTTCCACGTTTATGAACGAGAGCTTTTCGCTTGTGAAGAGCGGCGATTACCTCACACCGCTCCTCTACGCAGCGGGCAGCGTGGCCGTTGGCTTTGCCGCCGTGATGGCTGGTCACCTGCTGGCAAAGTCATAGCATCCGCGGCGTCACTCCTGCACGAACACTTTGCCGTCGGCCGCCTGTCCGGCCGCTGAGGCTTTCACGCGCGTCTCCTTGCTGTTGTTGTAGGCCGTGGCGTGGAACTCGCCGTTGTCATCGAGCACGGCATTGGGATTCCAGTAGAGCGTGCGTCGATAGTCGGTGGGTGCCGTGGGCTGGCGCTGGCTGTAGTCGGGGCTGTACAGCTTCTCGGGCTCGGCAAATCCGGGCAGCAGATAGCGCCGGTCACGGTAGGTGTAGCGCTTGCCGTCATCGGGTATGGTCTTGTAGACCACGACGATATCCTCGAAGTTGAGCTGCTCGGTGTGGCGGTCGGTGTAGTTGCGCGGCTCAAAGTCGGTGTAGAAGCAGATGGTGTCGATGCGGTTGAGGTGCAGGTCCTTGAAGACCGAGGTATTTGACCGGTTTTGGATGATTGACTGCATGGGCGAGAAGTTGGTGAAGAACGTGTACTTGTCGATCTTTCCCAACACGTTGTAAGTGCGGTAACGGTTCATGTTGCCGTAGATGGTCTGCGCCGCAATGGGCGGGAAGGAACCCATGTTGACGATGCCCCACGACAGGCCGCGGTCGGTGGCGTCGTTGTAGACGTCATAGGCGTCGGCCACATAGGCAGGCTTCGAGTAGTCGAGGGCGCGTCGGGTGCGCCGCTTGGCCTTCACGTTGACATTGCGCAGCGTGTGCCCGTCGCCGAAGGAGCTGTTGTCTATGCTATCCTCGCCAATCTCCACCGAGGAGGGCAGGTCGGGCAGGTGGGTCTGGTAATAGCTGTAGGGATGTGCGAAGACGGGATAGAAGAGGTCGCGCGTGACGTAGTAGTCGGGATACCACTCCTCGTCGAAGCGGTGCTTGTCTTCGTCCGACCCGATGCATCGCTTGAGCGAGTCCTTGCGGTCGTAGGCGGTGAGGAAGAGGATGGCCTTGCCGTAGAAGGGCGGTATCTCGAAGAGGAAGCGTCCGCCGTCGTGCGACATCTGCACGCTGCCGGCGCTCATGCCGTCTTTCTCCACCTCGGCCTCAACGAGCACCTCGTGCTTGATCGACTTCTGGTTGACGCCGAGATAGCTGCCGTCGGAGGCGTCGCTGCCGCTGTCAGTGGATGTGCCGCCCCCGTTGACGGTCGAGCTGGCACCGTCCTGCGCCGAGCTGCCGTCGGGCTCGTTGTCCTGCGTGGCCTCGATGCTACCTTCCGATACGTCCTTGCCTGCCGACCAGCCGCTCATCGTCACGCCGCCTTCGCTGACGGCGTCGACGGCCTCGTCGACCATCTGTTCAGCCACGCTCTTCGAGGAGGCGAGGCCGTTCACCTCGTCGGGCTGGAGCATCGGCACGCCGAGCTGCTTGCGCACGCGTCCCTCCACGGTGAGCGTGGTCTCCGGTGTATAGCGCAGGCGCTGGAAGGCCATCTGTCCGAGTCCCACCTGCTTCTTCGCCTCGCGCAGCGGTGTGTACTTGCGCCATCCCTGCACCATGAGCAGCACGTCGAGGTCACGGCGGTGTGTGGCGTCGTCGCTCTCAAAGTAATAGGCCGGCGAGGCGATGAAGCCCTTGAGGTCGCTGCTCAGGAGCAGGTCGGTGAGCATGTTGCCGTCGCTGTAGGAGCTGTCATCGGTGCGTGTGTCGCGCAGCGAGACGCTGACGGGAAGGCCTGCCGTGCCGTCGGCAGCGGTGATGGAGAGGCGGATGGGCTCATAGGGCTTGTAGTCGGTCTTGTCGGTGGTGACGCGCAGGGGTGTGGCCATGTCGTGGTGGTTGACGAAGAAGGGGCGTGCGGCCAGCACGTTGCCGCTGGCGTCGAACACCATGAGCTCGTTGACGCCTGTGGTCAGCCGGCTCACGTCGGGCGTGACCGTCGTGGCGCCCTGCAGGCGTTCGAACAGCATCAGGCGGCCGCGGCAGAGCACGGCATAGGCTGCCGGCGTGCATCCCTGGCTACGCAGGGTGAAGGTGGGGCTTTGGCTGTCGCCGTCGAAGTCGGGGTTCTGCAGACAGACCACGGCTCCGGCCTCTTCGGCCTTGGGCAACTTGAAGGTATAGGTGCTGCCGTTCCAGGTGAAGGATACCTGGCCGCGGTCGCCCTTCACGGCGGGTGTATAGGTGAAGGTGCCCCGGCCCATGTGGCCGCTCTTCACGGCAGTGGCACCGTCGAGCCGGCCGTTGAGCGTGAGGGCCTGGCCGTCCTGGTCGGTGACCTCGAACGCCACCCGGCTCTCGAGTCCGTTGACCAGCATGCCACCCTCGGGGAAGAAGGTGCACAGCAGCTTGTCTTTCTTGACAAAGGGCACTTCGCGCTTGGGCCGTGCGTACATGTACTTGCCGTCGTAGTCGCCAGCCTCGCGCGGCCGGCTGTAGACGGGTATGACGCGGCTGTAGAGCCCTTCCCAGTCGCGGTAGTAGTCGCGCGCCATCTGGTAGTTGTAGAACAGGGCGCGGTCGTCGCGTGTGTAGGGACGCGAGGTAACGTTGAAGTTGAGCATCCACCGCGTGTAGGCACGTATCTCGTAGTAGCCGCTGTAGAGGCTGTCCTTGAGGGCAAACTGCCCGCATGTGTAGTTTTTGCCGCTCACGACCACGCGCTGTCGGTCGACCACCACACCGTCGGGGGCGAGCAGCTCCACATAGAGCATCTTGCTCATGTTGGTCGGCTGCAGGTCGTCGGCGCGCACCACGTAGGCCTTGTACCATAGGGTGTCGCCTATAAAGTAGCAGTTGTTGTCGGTGTGGACATACACTTTCTCTTGTATCTGCTGGTTGTTGCGCAGGCGTTGCTCCAGCACGTCGAGGCTGTCGGCACTGGCCAGCCCGCAGAGCAAGGGCATCCACAGTGCCACGGTCATCATAAGGTATCGGTATGCTTGTTTCATAGATGTATGGTCTTTAGGGTGGAGACTATGTTTTGCAATGGCTATTTGCCAATCCCGTCTTCACTGTTTCGGTTTCCGCATGTTTCTGATTTCGTCTATGGCGAGACCTGTGGCCTCGGCAATGGCCTGATCGGAGAGGTTCATCTCGAGCAACTTCCGCGCCACTTCAGCGTGTCCCTCAGCCCGGCCTTCCGCGCGGCCCTCGGCTCGTCCTTCCGCCCGTCCTTCCGCCCGTCCTTCCGCGCGGCCCTCGGCTCGTCCTTCCGCCCGTCCCTCGGCATACTTTCTCTTCTCCGCCGTCCGGATGGCATTCACGATATCGCGGTAAGCATTGACGCTGTCCTCGTAGAGCTTCAGCTCCGTCGGGTTGAACTTGGCTATCTCGGCCTGCTCGAACAGGCGGGAGAAGACGCGTTCCTGCAGGGCTGCGGGGCGCTCCATCAGGCGCGAGAGGTTCTTGAGGACATACATCCACTTGTCGTACATGGTCACGAGCTCGTCCTCCGTCTTGTCGAACTTCGGGATTTCGACATAGACATAGGTCAGCTTGTCGTAGAACACTTCCTTGGTATCCACATCCATGAGCTTCACCTCGTGGTGCCAGCGCCTTGCATCTTCCAGCCCGTCGGCGAAATTGAAGTTGAGAAGACCGATGGTGTAGACGGAGTTGAGGTGGAAGTCCCAGTCGCCTCCGCGCTGCGCCTGCTCGCGGATGGGGAACGTGGAGTAGTAGATCGTGCGGTCCTTGAAGAACTCCTGGTAGACATTCTGCATCTCGACAATGAACTTCTCGCCTTGGTCGTTCTCGCAGTAGACGTCGAACACGGCGCGGCGGGCGTCCACGCGGTCGCCGAGCTGCTCGGAGTTGAGATAGGTGACCTCCTGCACGTTCTGCTCGCCGCGGAACATGGCGTTGAGAAAACTTTTCAGGAGTTCTTTGTTGAACTCCGAACCAAACAGTCGCTTGAATCCGAAGTCGGTATGTGGGTTTAAGTATCGTTCTACCATAATGCCTTGGTTT
>CAVIOP010000036.1:0-18217 GCA_963644485.1 bacterium
TCAACACGCTATCGGCCCGGAGGCTTTAGCTTTTACGCCGTAGCGGAAATTAGTATAACAAAAAAATCAATAAAACTGCAAAATCAATTATAAGTTTTAACACTTAAAACTTGCTTACAAACAGAATATATCCTATTTTTGCAAAAAGAAAAATGAAGACTTTTCTTTATATGCTTAATAGCAAAAATATCTAAAACTTGAAAAACGATGAAACAGGCTATACTCATATTAGCACACAAAGATTTTGCAGCCTTGAAAAAGTTAATAGCTTATTTCAAGGAAGATTGTTATGTGTTTATACACATTGACAAGAGCGGTGAAATAGAAAAGTCAGAGTATTCAACCCTAAAGTCGGATTTTCCCCAGGTCAAAGAAGTATATAGTAAGTACTCTGTCCAGTGGGGTGGTTTTTCCATGCTAAGAGCAGAATTGTTCTTGTTGAAAAAGGCTTTTGAGAATGAGGACGTCACATTTTTTCACTTATTGAGTGGCCAAGATTATCCGATAAAGCCTTTAGAAAGATTTTTGTCTACTTTCGAAAGCGACAAGCCTATTAGTTATCTAAACTTTGTGCATTTACCACACCCCAAATGGCAAAATAACAGCTATGACAGGTTCAAATATTACTACCCATTTGATTTCGTTAAGAACAACAGGGTTGAAGCACGGTCAATTTCCATAAAGTGGATTAGATTCCAAAAGAAAGTTGGGATCAGCAGAAAACTTGACTTCGGTTTCGACCATTTGTATGGAGGTTCACAATGGTTCTCGTTACATAGAAGCGCCGTAAAGGTAATTCTTGACAATACAAAGCACAATAAACATCTTTACAGAAGACTAAAATACACATTTGCACCAGAAGAGACATACATACATACCGTTTTAGTTAATTCACTATCACCCAAAGAGATTGTCAATATCAATTGGCGATTCATTAGATGGAAGTATGAAAATGGAAACATGCCAGCAAATCTTTCCGATGAACATTTCCATCTTCTAGCGGAAAGCCACGCCCTTTTCGCCAGAAAATTATGTGAAGGCATAAGCAATAGTTTAAAAGAGAAAATAGACAAATATCTCATAAATGATTCTCCATTAATAATACAGCCGTCTGGAATGTGGGAATATAATGGTTTTTTAAAATACAGCTATAATGAGAAACTAACTGAATGCATTTTTTACTATGTAAAATATTTAGGACTCACAACAGGAATTGATGTCCATTGCGGTTGTGGCTACTACGTTGCTGCATTAAGGCGTCTACATATTAACATGTTTGGATGTGATTCTAATCCATACACAGAGCATTTATCATCTCTCCTTTTACCAGAAGGTGATACGCTTTGTAAAGTTGGAGACTATTCTCAAGAAACGCCCATTTTCTATGAATACGACTTTGCTTTAGTAAATAATATCTTGAACAGCATTAGCTTAGAAAAGCTAAATCTCCTAATAGAAAATTTGACAACGAATATTGTTAAATCTTTAATCTTAATTTGGAACAAGAGTGACTTACAAGGCAGAAAGAGGATAGTGCATGACCGCCTATCTAAAAGCGGATTTAGAAAAAACATTTATGCCTCTAAGGATTTTACATATAAGGTCCACGGCATACATGAAATAGAAATTTTCGAACATTAAAAACGACTAATTATGAAAACCGAAAGAAAACTCAAAAAAGTAGCTTTAAGTGAAGGCGAAGAGCGCTTGCTCATGTCTTCATTTGACGTGACGAAGGGAACAGAAGAAAATCCGTTTTCTTTTTTCGAATTTTGTGATCTCCTTAGAGACGGAGAATGGAAAGGAGGATGGGTTAATTGTAGTGGAAGTAACCGTTATGTAGGCGTCGACCAATTTATAGCTGTTTCTTATGACGCCTCAGGAAATCCCAAAGATTTTGAATACAACTCAGACTATGTTCGTCCAGAATCTCTTCCTAATCTTGATGGCTATTTTGCCAGCGTCTTTTCATTCATGAATCCGTCAGCTTTGAATGACATTCTTAAACAAAAAGCCGAAGAAGCATCTGAGTCTGCCAGCAAAAACCTAAACATAAAGAATGATTGTGTTTTCTACACAGATTTACATTACTGGCAATTCAATGGACTTAACTTCACTTTTAAATACATCTATTATAATATGTATGTGTTTGTTGAAGTTTATGTAGGGTCTGACAATTATATACCAGGAGGGTATTCTTTGCAATTCCGCTTAGAAGACATTCAGGGAAACTACATAGAAACGCAGAAATTTAAAATATCCTATCAGAAGGCTCAAGCTACGCAGAAATTAGGCACATTTCAGTATGTAAAGGACAAGGACTACAAAATGTTCATCAAAGTCTTTCATAATGACGGCATTATAGAAACAGACCAATTAGCCTAACTTTTGTCGTCAAATCTGATTTTTTCATTTTAGGCGATTTTTCATCAGTTGGATTAAAATTCTTTTGTCAATGAAGACCACAAGTAGATGCATACTATCCATCGTAGCCTTTGCCTGCATATATAGCTGGCAAACCGAGGTCTATGCACAAGGGACACCCATTGAGGAACGCTTGTCCAATGCTCCTGTGCAGGAGAAGGCGTATCTGCACCTGGACAACAACTGTTATTTCCTGGGCGACACCATTTGGTATAAGGCTTACTTGGTGGAGGCCGGCAACCTGCGGCCGACGGCGGAGAGCCGCATCCTCTATGTGGAACTGGTGGATCCCGAGGGGCATGTCGTCGAGCGGCATCGGCAATACATCGGGCGGGCAGATGGTGACCATGGCGACTTCGCGTTGCCCGACACGCTCCACTCCGGCTACTACGAGCTTCGGGCTTACACCCGATGGATGATGAACTTCTGCGTGACCGAGCGCCCTTACAACCGCAAGGACCGCGAACTGTTCTACAACAGGCAGATGACCAAGGACTTCTTCCGCGACTACGGAACGGTCTGGTCGCGTGTAGTGCCTGTGTATGAGCGACCGGAGAAGAATGGCGACTACAGCGACCGGCAGATCCTGCCACGCCCGAGGCAACGGGCCCTCAAGCCCAAGAAGCCAGGACTCCAAGTCAACTTCTATCCCGAAGGCGGCAACTTGATAGCCGGCACTAGATGTCGCATCGCCTTTGAGGCCGTCGACGAGGAGGGCGAGGCGGTGAACATCACAGGCAAGGTGGAGGGACAGGATATCCGAGCTGACTTCATGGGGCGTGGCTCCTTCCTCTATGACGTCCCCAAGGAAGGGAAGCCACGGGCAACGTTTGACTATCAGGGCGAGAGCTATCGCTTTGCGCTGCCCGACATCCAACCGAAAGGGCTCACCCTCCGCGTCAGCGAAGACGAGGTGACGCTGCAAGGCCGAGGCGTATCGTCAAAGAACCTCAAGGCAGCCTTTCTCACCCGGGGCGTGCTGCGTAGCCTCATGGATGTGCCATTGGACGCCAAGGGCGAGGGCACACTTCGCTTTGACAGAAGCCAACTGCCTACGGGCGTGTGCGACCTCATCGTCTATGACGAGACGGGCAACGTGCTAGCCGACCGCCTGTTTTTCGTCAATCACCATGACTACGCCCAGCGCCACGTCACCATTGAGGGCGTCAAGACCCAATACCAGCCCTACGAGAAGGCCGGCCTGACGTTAACGGCGCCAAGAGACGTGCGGACGATCAGCGTGGCCATACGCGACCAAAAGGGCACGGCTCCGTCGTACGACAGCGGCTCACTCCTCACCGACCTGTTGCTCACCAGCGACATCCAAGGGTTTGTGGTGCAGCCCGACTATTACTTTGAGCAAGACGACAGCCTGCACCGCGCACGCCTCGATGAACTGCTGATGGTGCAAGGATGGCGACGCTATGACTTCAAGGAACTGACTGCTGACAAGCCCCTGCGCTACCGTCCGGAGAAGACCATCGAGATAGACGGCGCCGTCTACAAGGCTCCCGTCGTCGACCCCATCGAACCCGACGAGTTGCCCCTTTGGCGAGATGGCGTCTTCGGGTGGACATTTGAGGAGGTTTCCAATACAGCAAACCTCCCAGCATTTAAGAGTTGGTTAGTCACAGGAAAAATAGTAGGAGAACAAGGTGCTTTGGCTGAAAAGGAGCGCGGCGTGCTGCTACCACAATCCCAAATGCCAAACCAAACGGGCGATCCATCACCTGATGACACACCCAACAACAACACAGGCAAGGACAGTAGCAAGGATGTGGAAAAAGATTATGGCGTCAATCACCCCGGACTGAAGCATGAAGTGACCATTGAGGGCGAGATGACGCTCACAGGCCCCAAGGGTGAGAAGTCGACGCCCTTCACGCAGCAGACCACCGGTGGCGGACGGTTTCATTTTCAGATGGCGCCTTTCTGGGGAGAGGGACGTCTGCTGCTGAGTGCCCACAAACAGGACATCAGCACCGAGGAATGGCACGCCAACCACACGAAGGACATCTTCGACGAAGAAGCATGGCCCGACTATTACGTCAAACTCGACATGTTCTACCCCATCTTTGCGCGGAAGTACTCCTGGTATGAGACCCACCACCCAGCCACAGGCCAACCCGCGGGTACGACGATACACACCACGACGACAACCAACGACACAGGCATCACCCTGCCCCAGGTGAGCGTGAAGGGGCGGCGGAGACACAGCAAGCAAGCCATCGCCTGGGACAAGCCCGTCTGCCAGTATGACACCGAGCAGCTCTACAACCTGGTCACCGATTACGGTCTGTCGTTTGGCAAAGTCAACTTCCGACGCCTGCCCTATCAGCTGAGCGTGCTGCTCTTCGGCAACTATGGTACACAATGGACGTTCAATGTGGAGGGGCACCTCGACGGTGTGCTCTTTTACAGGAGTTTCGACACCGGCAGGACCAAGATGATGGACGCTCCCATGAACCGCAGCAACTACAGCATCTACAAGGACCTCTTCCTGCGCCGTCAACAAACCGTCAAGTGCTATACCGACTTTGACCTGCGCAACTGTGACCGCTACATGGAGATGAGCAGCCAAACGGCCGATGTCACCCTGGATTTCGAGACCATCCCCAACGACGGCACGCGCTACACCATGCGCGACCGTAGCCTCATCCTGCCTGGCATCACCGAGCCTGATGAATGCTACCACCCCGACTACAGCGACCGCCGATTGCCCAAGCAAAAGGACTACCGGCGCACACTCTACTGGAACCCCAACCTGCGAGTGGGCGCAACCAACAAGGCACACGCCGTGTTCTATAACAACAGCCTGACCACCCAGGTACAGGTCAGCGCCATGGGCATGGGCACCTTTGGCCCCGCCTGCAATTAAGAAAGGAACAATCATGAAAAAGTGTATCATGCTCATGGTTGTGTTGCTGTGCGCCCTGACACACGTCGGCGCCCAGAACACCTACACGGCGCGCGTGGTGGACGAAAGCAGCGGTGCCGCCCTGCCCATGGCGAGCGTCTACATCAACTCCTCCCACTCCACCATCACCAACCAAGAGGGCGACTTCTCCATCGAGGCGCACCCCGAAGATGTGTTGCGCATTTCCTACGTAGGGTACAACGCCAAAAGCGTCAAGGCCAGCGACCTGGGGCGCAAGGTGGCGCTGAAGCCCTACACCCGGTTGCTGAAAGAGGTGATCGTCACACCAATTGATGTCATCGGACTGCTCAAGAAGTTGGTGAACAAGCTCAACGACGAGTACAGCAAGTTTGGGGGCATCCAGTCCAATTACTTTTACCGACAGGTATCGTCGAACGACACCACCTACAATGAACTCATCGAGGCCTTCTTCAGCACAAAGTCGGACATTGCCCTGCGCGACTTCATGCTCACCACTGGGCGCTACGGCAACATCGAGAGTGGCGACACGCTGAAGCCTTTCTATAAGTTTCGCGACTACTACAAGACCTCCTGCCTCGCCCCAATGTTGCCCGAGTCAGGCATCTGGCGACAGCTCTATACCCCATTGCCCTACAAATGGATCAAACATTACTACGAAAAACTATACGACCTGTCTTACGCCATCCTACAGGGCGAAGACAGCACCCGCATCCTCTTGTTGCAGTTTGACTTGCCGGATGACTGGGTCAAGGCCAACGGCGAACGGATGACGCAAGAAGAAGTGGCAGCCTACTTGCCTCCCACGCTGACAGGACGCCTGATGATCGATATGGACAAGTTGCGCCTGCTCTCCTTTCGCGGCGTAGTGCGCAACCAACTGGTGAAGATCCGCTACCGCAACACCAAGCGCATCGCATACAGCCGGCGCAACATCGAGGTGCAGATGACTTACACCCACAACCGAGGATTCGACGAGGTGGCCTCCATCGGCACGCGCATGGTGGTCAACCGTGGTCCCAACGATTATCATGGCGTCTACTGGAGCACGATGTTCAACATCGGCGACTACGACATCGGCGAGGGCATCTCCATACGCAGGGAAGACATCTATTACGCCCTGCGCGAAAGGGGCAATGACGCAACCTTTCGCAAACATTACCAAATAGTGAAGACCACCTCTACCGAGGAAGCAATCATCCAAAAATTTGAACGCAACGACTGTTTCGGGAATTTCATAAGGTAAAGGCGGCAATAACGAACGAGTCAAGAACCGCCTATCATCATTTACGTTTTTACAGTCAAAAACTAACGTTTTCACTGAATAGGACAAAAAACAAGGGAAAATATTTGGTGGAAAGCAGAAAATTGCCACCTTGCCATCCATTGCCCCAGAAATGGTCGTATATTTCAATGTCACAATGAATTATACGCCCCTTATAGGGCAAATTTATTAAAATCCATAAACGCAGGGGCAAGCCCCTGCGCTATAATCTATCGTCCCTACGGGACTTGCCAGTTAAAACGTATTTTACCGGATACCAATATATCAGAAATCTTTTATTTCTTCAGATGCTCCACAAACCAATTGGTGATTTGGCGCAACAGATGATTGCGCGTGTTGCCGCCATAGATACCATGGTTGCGGTTGGTATAAAGCATTTCCTTGAAATCCTTGTCGGCCTGCACCAACGCCTCGGTATACTCGAAAGTGTTTTGCGGATGCACGTTGTCATCGGCGGCACCATGGCAGATAAGCAATGAGCCGTTGAGCTTGTCGGCGCGCGAGATGGCGCAATCGGCATAGCCGTCGGGGTTCTCTTGCGGAGTGCGCATGTAACGCTCGGTATAGACCGTGTCGTAGAAGCGATAGCTTGTGGGAGGTGCCACAGCCACTCCGGCCTTAAAGACCGCACGCCCTTCGCTCATGCTCATCAGTGTGCAGTAGCCACCGTAAGACCAGCCCCAGATACCAATGTTATCTTTGTCTACATAGGGAAGTGAACCTAAATAGAGTGCCGTTTCCACCTGGTCTTTGGCCTCAAGATTTCCCAAATGCTGATAGGTGCATTTCTCAAACTCAGCCCCGCGGCCACCCGTGCCACGTCCGTCCACACAAACCACGATGAATCCCTGTTGGGCAAGATACTGGTCGTAGGCACAACCTTGACCCATGGAACCGGCGTTCCACGAGTTGACCACCTGCTGGTTGCCAGGACCGCTGTACTGGAACATGATAACGGGATACTTCTTGTTGGGGTCAAAGTTGGCTGGCTTGACCATCCATCCATCAAGTTTCACTCCTTCGGAACTGGTGAAGGAGAACATTTCCTTGTTCGTCCAGCCATACTGGAGGGTCTTGTCCTTCAGCTCCTTGTTGTCAAGATGGGTGGCGATAACTTTGCCCTGGTTATTTCGGGTGGTGTAAACGTAAGGGTTGTTGATGTCGCTCCAGGTATTGACGAAATACTTGTAATCGCCTGAAAAGACAGCATCGTTCCATCCCTCCTGATTGGTCAGCCTCACGGTTTTGCCGTTCTTATGGGTCACGCAGATCTGACGGTCGTGCGGATTGAGCATAGCAGCTTGATAGTACACATCACCTGTCTTCTCATCATAACCATAGACACTAGTGATGTCGTAGTTGCCGTCACCGATCTTACGGAGCAACTTACCATTCTGGTCATAGAGGTAGAGGTGCATATAGCCGTCGCGGTCGGAGGGCATCAGGACATAGTCCTTGCCTACCAGGATAGCCTCCATCGCCTCTTCTTTGACATACTTGGACACGCTCTCCTTGATCAAAAGCTGGGAGAGGGTGCTTCGGGGATTGACAGTGTAGAGGTTGAGCACATCCTGGTGACGGTTCATGGTGTAGACGAGAATCTTGTCAGCGTTGTCCGTAGGCAAAATGCGGGGCATGTAGCCGTCAGCGTCGAGCGGGACCTGCAACTGCCGGGTCTTGTGGCTCTTGATATCATAGCTCCAGGCCGACACCTTCGAGTTGTCTTCTCCCGCCTTCGGATATTTGTAGCTATAACTTCCGGGGTAGACCTCATACTCCTTGCGCTCGGGGTTCAGACCCTTGAACAACTGCAGAGAGTATTCCTTGACTTTCGACTCATCGTACTTGAGCCAGCAGAGCATCGTTCCGTCGGCATTGAAGGTCAGCGCACTGTTGAACGAGAATTCCTCCTCGTTGACCCAATCGGGCACTCCGTTGATGATCTCATTGAACTTGCCGTCCTTGGTGACCTGACTCTCACTATTGTCATAGAGCAACTTCACCAGAAAAATATTGTTGTCACGCATGAAGGCAACCTGCGTGCCATCGGGCGACCAGACGGGCATCTCCTGCGGACCTCCTGTGGAGAGGTGCTCCAGTTTGCGTGTGCCCACCGTATAAATATAGAACTCGGCCTTGTAGGAACGACGGTAAATCATCTGTGTTTGGGTGCGGACAAGCATACGCTTTCCGTCGGGTGCCATCATGTAGCCGTCAAAGGAACTGATCTTCTCGCCTTGTGTGTTGTCAACATCAAAGAGCACGCCTGTCTTTTTTCCTGTCTTAAAGGAATACTGAACAATCTGCTTGCCGTCTTGCGAGATCTGCGCATACTGGTCGGTTCCTGCCAGAGGATCAATGCCGCTGATACGACTGGCGGAGAATTCGCCCTGTGCCAGACGCTTCAAGTCCATTTTGTCAGAGGCCCGCATGCTCGTCACTGCGAGCAGAGCCATCAAACACATCATCATGAGTTTCTTCATTTTCCTATTGATTTTGTTGTCGTTTTGTTGCAAAGTTAACCATATTTTGATAAATTTGCATGATGTTCTCAGACTTTTTGCGAATATAATTCACCTGACCAATCGGCAGCCATAGATGTTCTACAAAGATTACAGCCACTGGATACGCGAGCAGTTTCCCTTTCGCGTACAGAAAATATCCGTTGACGCGGGGTTCAGTTGTCCAAATCGGGACGGACACCTCTCGATGGGCGGATGTACGTTTTGCAACAACAAGACATTCAATCCGGCCTATTGCGACAATCGGAAATCCATCACCAGGCAACTGGAAGAGGGCAAGGCTTTCTTTGCCAAGAAATATCCGGAGATGAAGTATCTTGCATACTTCCAGGCATACTCCAACACCTACGGACCGCTGGCTGAGCTGAAAGCGAAATACGAAGAGGCATTGGCTGTGGACGATATCGTGGGACTGGTCATCGGGACCCGTCCCGACTGCGTAAGCGATGAGGTGCTCGATTACCTTGAGACATTAAGCCATCAGACTTTTTTGATAGTGGAATACGGCATCGAGTCAGCCAACGATGACACGTTACAGCGCATCAACCGGGGACATACCTTCGCTTGCTCACGCCAAGCCATCATCAAGGCACATCAAAAGGGCATCATCACTTGCGGGCACATCATTCTCGGATTGCCAGGAGAGGATGAGCAGGAGATGCTGCGACAAGCAAAAGCCATATCCGACTTACCGCTCGACATACTCAAACTTCATCAGCTGCAAGTTATCAAGGGCACTCCTCTGGCCACCGAATATGAAAGCCATCCCTTCCGTGTGCTTTCGGCCGAAGAGTACGTGGACCTGGTGATACGCTATGTTTCACAATTGCGAAACAACATCATCCTTGAACGGTTCGTGAGCCAAAGTCCACCCGACATGGTGCTTGCGCCTAAGTGGGGACTGAAGAACCATGAGTTCACAGACCTGCTCAACAAACGCATTCGGGAACTGGGCCTCACACGTGCCAATCAATAAATCTGACTATAGTCATCAGTGGCCAGCAACGAAGCCACTGTAACCTTGGGATTGCGACGCATGTAACGGTCGACAATCTTCACAAAATCGGTATCGAAGCACTTCTTGCCTAAAGCCTTGTTGACCACCCACATCACTTTTCCCATATGAAGATCTTTCTCCATCTGGGTGCGATGGTCATAGCCGGACATGGGGTAAAGGCTCAGGAGATAGAAGATGACCGCATCCGGCACGATGTAATTTCTCCCCATGGTGCTCAACTGTTCCATCGTGTAACCGTAGCGTTGGTACAGCGGGTACTTGGAGCCCATATACTTGTCGAGCGAGATGCCTATTTCCTTGTCACCGACCACAATACTTTGGTCCAAAGCACCTATTTGGGCATAAATGCGGGGAACGGGCATGTTGGGCAACCACTCTCGCAACTGCCCGAAAGCTCTACGGAATCCCTCGTTGAGGTCATCCATGTTGGCATACTCCGACTCGGCATCGCTGATGAGCGCCTGCAAGGTGGAGTCTTGATAAAATCGCAGAAATTTCTCATTGATGTTGTGGTCACTCACATCGCCTATCTGCAGCATTTTCTCCACCAGGGTTCGCGTCTCGATGGGATATTCCGTGTTCATTTGCTGCAAGGCTGAAAAGTCGCCCGTAATCAGATAACGGCTCTGCAACCTGTCATATCGCTCCACGCTGATATGACTGGCATCCCGTTGGTCGCTGTTAGGCCGCAACTTGAACCCACAAGCCGAGCACAAGAAGAGCAACGTCAACAGTATGTAGGTGGTTTTTTGCACGCTATCCTAATTTTATTTGGGACAAAATTACTAAAAATATTTTATTACGACAATTATAAAGCTAATAATATTAAAATTATTGGCACAAAACAGTGCGATACGTTTATTTTTCTGAAAATAATCATAAGAAAAGTTATCCGCCTATACACCATAGGCAAATAATTGGTAAATTTGGCATAGATAAGCTAAAGTGCCGAACCATGAAACACGTCCTCTTCCTGTTCTTAGCCTTTTTCACCTGCCTCTATGCGCAGGGGCAAGAAGAAATTCACTTGTCTGTCGCAAGCGAGGTAGCACAAGAACAAGCCCCCGTCACAGTAAGTCTACAATCGCAGAAGTCCGTCAAGAGTGCCATAGTGCTCGTCAACGGCAAGGAGGTTCCGTGCCAGATAGACGACCTCGACGGTGACGGACTGCCCGATGAGCTGGCATTCTTGACAGACATAAGCAAAGGCGAGAAACAGCAAGTGGTCGTACGCCTGTCTCCCGAAGAGCGAGAGTCGCCATACCCCACTCGCACTTATGCAGAGCTGATGCTGCGTAACCCCAAGGTGAAAGAGAAGAACAAGCACGACATTTATCTGTCCTCCATCTCCATTGACTCCAACACCAAGGAGCCATTCCTGGTGCTTCACCATCATGGCATCGCATTCGAGAACGAACTGGTAGCCATGCGGATCTACATGGACGAGCGCCAGACCATTGACCTTTACGGCAAGTTTCACAAGGGCTTGGAGCTTCACGACACACAGTTTTACACCTCCGCTGCACAAAAGGCACAAGGCTACGGTGACGATGTGCTATGGGTGGGCAACACCTTCGGACTGGGTGCCCTGCGCGGATGGGACGGTGAAAAGCCGACCATGATCAGTCCAGTGCGACAACGCTCGCAACGCATCGTCTGCATGGGACCCGTGCGCACTATTGTGGAGATGACCGACAAGGGATGGTCCTACGACACCAACGGCACCCCCATCGACATGACTCAACGCTACACGCTCTATGCCGGCCACCGGGACCTGAAGGTGAGTGTGACCTTTACCCCCACCCCCTCGCCTATGCTTTTCTCCACGGGCATCATCAACGTAAAGGGTTCAGAGGAATATTCGGACAAGAACGGGCTACGCGGATGCTGGGGCACAGACTGGCCCGCAACCGACACCATCAACTGGAAACGCGAGACGGTGGGACTGGGTATCTACATACCTTCAAAATACAGGGACAAGGAGTGGCCTGCCAACAAGGACAATTACCTGTTCACCATCAAGCCCGACAACGCCCAACTGCATTATTACCTGGCTTACACCAGCGCCAACGAAGACTTCGGATTCCATTCAGCCAAGAGCTGGTTCGCCTTTATGAAGGATTGGAAGAAGCGCCTTGCGAATCCCCCCATAGTCCATATGGAACCGTGATTCCATCCTTGTCCGACTATCCAACCTATAAGATTACCTTTACAGCCTTTCCATTGTATTCCACCGTCTTGGTCGGTGTCATCGGAAGGTTGCCAGCACCACTGTCAGCCCCCACCAAAACAACACGGAACTTGCGGCGCTCAAGCATTCCCTTGAAGCTTCCCCTGCGAGGAGCGATGGTCAAGGTATGCATAGCCTCATCCCAGGAGAACTTAATGACCGAGAACTTCCCCTTTTCGTAATTGTAGTTATCTCCCTCGTCCTCATAGAAGGCGAACTCGCCATTGGCTCCAGGATAAACGCGGATTTCCAACTCATCCCAGGGTTTCTCCGAGCTATATTGCGTCTCGGGGCCAAAAGGCAAAATGGTGCCAGCCTTTACAAACACGGGCATGACGTCGATCGGACAAAGACGCTGGATGTTCTGGCCGCCCTCAAACAAAGAATTGTTCCAGAAATCATACCACTTGTTGCCTCGGGGCAGATAGACATCGACCGGAGCTGCCGCTTTCTTCACATCCGGGTAAATCAGGTGTCCCTTCCTCTCCCTGTCCTTATAAGTATAGAGCGGGTCGGTAACGGGCTTCACCAAGAAATTGCGACCAAACATATACTCATCGTTCAGGCGAGAAGCCTTCTTGTCAGCAGCATAGTCCATCACCAAAGCGCGCATCATCGTACCGCTATTCTGGGTGCAATCGCCAGCCATGCTGTAGATATAAGGCAGGAGCCGATAACGCAGTTTCACGGCGTCCACCATGGCATCATAGCACCAATCGCCAGGCTTGCCAAACTCATAGAGCTCGCTCACCATAGGCGAAGAGCAATGGTTGCGCATCAGAGGCATGAAGGTGCCCCATTGCATCCATCGGGTCTGCAACTCTTGGATGGCCGGATTCGTGGCCTTCTGCTCATACTCCCGATAAAAGAAACCGCCAAGGTCGGTGTTCCAAAACGGAATGCCGCAAAGCGAGTAGTTCAAGCCCGACGGTATCTGCTGTTTCATCTCTTGCCAAGAGGCCAAAATGTCACCGCTCCAAGAGAAAGTTCCATAATGCTGAATGCCAAAGGCACCACTTCGTGTCATCTGCAACGAGCGCTTCTCGTTGCCTTTCATCGCACGCTGATGCTCATAAATACTCTTGTTGTGAACCAAGGAATAAGCATTCTTCACGCTGAGCCATGAACCGTCATGAGTCTGATAGTCCTGGTCGCCATCCTTCTCAAAATGGTCGGGCTCGGTAGAGTCTGTCCACCACGCGTCGAACCCCATGTCATAGAGATTAGTGAGATGACGCCAATAGATGTCACGCGCCTGAGGATGAAAGGCATCATAGGGCCTGGCACCACAGTTTTGTGGCCAGGTATTGAAAGGCAAGAGGGCATTGATCTTCTGGAACTCCTTATATTGGTCAGTCCACGGACCGAAGGTGGACCAAATGGTTATCATGAGATGTGCATGGTTTTTATGCACATACTTCACCATCTCCTCTGGAGTCTTCAAGCGAGGTTCGCCTTGCGGCTTCAGATTCTTCATGTCCTTAGGCAAATACTTGTTCCAGGCCGGATCGCCCACCTTATTTATATAATAAGGATTTTGGAATTTCATTGCATTCCAGTTGGAGTCGCACCCCCAGTACTGCCAGTCCTGCACGATGGCATCAGTAGGTATCTTCAACTCACGATACTTGTCGAGCACGCCAGCCAGCTCATCACTGGTCTTATATCGTTCACGGCACTGCCAGAAGCCCATCGCCCATCTGGGGAACATGGTGGCCTGGCCAGTCAACTCTCTGATGCTTGCGATGACGCCATCCTGCGTGCCATCCTTGTACAGGAAATAATAGTCGGCACACGTTCCCACCTCGCTGGTAAAGGAAGTCGTGTCCTTTTCGTCATCAAAATAAGTCTTTCCAGCATTGTCCCAATAGACGCCATAGCCCTTCTCGCTCGTGAAATAAGGAATGGCGATGTAAGTGTTGTGGTTCCAAAGCTCCACATGGCGTCCCCGTTGGTTCATGTGGGTATCGCGAAGCTGTCCCAAGCCATAGACCGCCTCATCGTCTGCAAGCCGAAAGCATTGCTTGATGCGATACTTGCCTTTGTTGGCCACATCTTTGCGAGTTTCGAGAGTTGTCTTCGTGTCATTCAATAGTAATTCACCTTCCTTTGAAAGGAAAGATATTTCACCCGTACTCTGGTTGAACGACACGGTGAGGAAAGCAGACGACAAACTGACGATGTCACCATTTTCCTGCATTGCCACATCTTTTATCTGCTGAGGTTTCATGATGACAGAATAGCTCTTCTTCCGTTTGGTGTCATCCGAAATGTCAGACTTGACGACGCGGACAATTGTGGGAGAATAAAATTCGACGGTAACTGTTTGGTTAGCCACCTGACGGGTGATGTAAGAAGGGGTCGTTGTTCCTTTGGCACATGCTTCTACCGAAACACCTGTCATGGCTACGCACAAGAGGACCGTTGCAAACAAATTCTTCAGCATACGTTTTTAAAATGATTAGGTTTATATTAAGATACATTCTTTCCCTCATCATATGTCTGTCCTGCCTTCAGCCCAGGTCAGCACATAATCGGGTGTCAAGTCATAATGGACAGGCAGCAGCTTTTGCCGCGACAGGTTCTCCATGCCGAGCACGCCATGGTCCGAGAGACCAAGAGAGACCATGCGCATATCAAAGAAAGCCAAATGGTCTTCTGCAAAAAACTTGAAAGTCGTTTCCTTTGCGCTCCAGCAGATAAGCTGGGAACGCAAGCTTTGGCTGTCCTCGTCCTCTCGCATGAAGCGACTAACGACACGGCCTACACGCGGCGACACATACTCGATGTCGACTGCCACTTCCCTTTCGGCAGACAGGATCAGTGCCGCCCACCCCCTGGTGTGGCTCACGCTGATATGCATGTGGTCCAGAAAGGGTTTGCCCGAAGGCTGATGGCCAATGACCCAATCATTGCGGCCGGTCATCCGCTGGAGCAATGCGTAGGTCGCCAGCTTCTCCAAAAGCCTGCTGCCATGATAGGCCGAAAGGTCAGCCGCACAAGGCAGCGGCAACTCGCCTGCCTGTTCTGTAATGCGCCACAGCCCCAGATGTACTCCCGGCACCGGTTCTTCAATCCTTAGCAGAGGCATCTTGTGGCTTATCGTTCACCGTCACCTTCACACGACTGATGCGGCGGCCTTCTACCGCCATCACCTCGAAGGCGTAACGTTTGTATTCGCATTTCTCATGAATACTGAGGAAGTCGCCTTTCAATTCAAGCAAAAGACCCGCCAATGTGTCAGCGTCCCCCTCTACGTCATCAAACTCATCGTCATCAATCTGGAGAATCTTGCAGAAATCGCTCAACAACGTCTTTCCCTCAAAGAGATAAGTGTTGTAGTTCAACTTGGAATAGACTTTTTCCTCCTCATCGTACTCGTCATTAATCTCACCTACGATTTCCTCAAGTATATCCTCCAGCGTGACAAGGCCACTGGTACCGCCAAACTCGTCGACAACAATGGCAATGTGGATCTTATTGTCCTGGAACTCGCGAAGCAAGGCATCAATCTTCTTCGTCTCCGGCACAAAATAGGGAGGGCGGATGAGACTCTGCCACCTGAAGTTTGCAGGCTTGGACAAATGAGGCAACAAGTCCTTGATATACAGGATACCCCGTATGTTGTCATCGTTGTCCTGGCAGATGGGAATACGGCTATAGTTGTTCTCCGCAATGCTGGACAACACATCCTGGAAACTGCTGCGAATATCGATCGAGACAATGTCCTGTCGGCTGGTCATCACTTCCTTGGCCGTCTCGTCGCCAAAACGGATGATGCCCTGAAGCATGCTCTGCTCGTCTTTGATGTCGTCCTTGTCGGTCAGTTCAAGCGCCTGCTCCAAATCGTCAACCGAGAGCTGGCGTTTCTCCTTCGGCATCGCCTTCTCGGCAATGACACCACTGGTGATCAGTATGTTCTCGATGGGCCATAAGATTTTGCGAATCAGCATGACACCTCCTACGGCCCTTCGACAAAATGCCAACGGGTTCTGACGACTGTATACCTTGGGCATGATCTCACCGTAAAGCAACAGCAGGAAGGTAAGCAACACGGTGATACACAGAAACTCAAGCCACCGCACCTTAAAATCAATCAGCGAACCAAAGATATAATTGCAGAGCATAATGATGGTGACATTCACAAAATTGTTGAGAATGAGAACCGTAGCCAATGTGCGCTCCGAGTCGTCACGTAAGTTCTGTATATCGCGGTCCTTGCTGCTCTTCTCGGGATCCAGCTCATCAAGGTCTTGGGGCGAGAGACTGAAAAAGGCTATCTCGGAGCCGCTTGCGAAGCCCGACAACAAAAGCAACATAGCAGCCAACACAGCTGCTATGAAGATGCCCGGAGTCAAGGGCCTCAACTCCAGCCAATCCGTTAATTGGAATAGAAGAAGTGTTTCCAAAATATCTTTATTAATCAGAATGGTAGCTTGTCATCCTTGGGCGTGTCGGCATCTCGCTTTTCGGCGGCAGGCTCATTCGCCTTCACGGTGCTTCCTGCACGCTGTTTTGGCGACAGCATCTCCATGTTCTCCACCAGGATTTCCGTGACATTGTGGCGCTTGCCCATCTGGTCGTTGAACGCCGTGTAGCGCAAACGCCCCTCTACATACAACTTGTCGCCCTTGTGGACGTACTGCTCCACCACTTTGGCCAACTGCCTGTAGAACACCAGGTTGTGCCAATCGGTTCGCTCGGGAACGCGGGTGCCGTTTTGCAATGTGTATCCACGTTCTGAGGTGGCAAGTGTCACCTTGGCCACCGCCTGGTCGGCATCATAATAGCGGACATCCGGGTCTTTGCCCACATTGCCTATCAACATGACCTTGTTCATGATGGTAATACCTTATCAAATGACTGGCCCAACGGAGCATTACCTCCACTGACCGAGATACTTAAACTTGAAGTTCTTGCCCTTGGCTGAAGGAAATTGGCTGCGATAGTCCACGCGGTCGCGGAGATGCTCCACGATGCGGTTGTAGCAGTCATGGGCCGAATTGGCCTTACAGCGCGCCACAAACAAGGTGTCGCGATACTCATGCTTTCCCGTCTCGGGAACCATCACTACACGCTTGAAATTGAGTTCACCCTCATACCAGCCTGCCTTCTCCTCCTCCAGCCTGCTGACAGCCAGGTCGGCAGCACCACGTCCCTCGGCAGTACCTGAGTTGCCACCTGGGCGCAAAGCCTTTTTCTGCTTGAAATCGAGCATTGTCTCGGCAGCCGTCTTGATGATGATGAAATAGACATGCGAGCGCACTTTATACCGCTTAGGGAAAAAGACATCACTCTGCGCATACTCCCGCAAATCGGCTTCCATATCAGGCGTTACGTGGATTTCATTTATAGATCTCAAGAAATCAAGAGCCTCATCAACATTGGAGACAAGTGTTTCCCGATCAAAATATCTCAAATATAAGTTCATTGAAAAAAGTGTGTGTTCAAAAAAAGATGAGCGGCAAACGGGGCTCGAACCCGCGACCTCGACCTTGGCAAGGTCGCGCTCTACCAACTGAGCTATTGCCGCAATCACCAAATAAAATAAAAATACAAGTGAAGAGGAGGAGACTCGAACTCCCACGACACAATTGTCACTACCCCCTCAAAGTAGCGCGTCTACCAATTCCGCCACCCCTCCAAATGTAAACATTCTGAATAATTGTGCCCAGAACAGGACTCGAACCTGCACGTCGTGAAACACACGCACCTGAAACGTGCGCGTCTACCAATTCCGCCACCTGGGCATTAAGACTTATTCAGTCATTTGGTTATTCAGAATGTTGAGCGGCAAACGGGGCTCGAACCCGCGACCTCGACCTTGGCAAGGTCGCGCTCT
>CAVIOP010000037.1:0-17980 GCA_963644485.1 bacterium
TGAACAATTCAGAGAGAACGAAAAGGCACCACATATTTCTTCGTTCTCTATGAATGATTCAGGTTAGTTATGATACCCGCATTATTTTGTTAAAAACATTGCTTTTCATTTTGTCACACCATTCGTTTGCATTACCTTTGTACGCGTAAGTGCAGGTTAGCTTACTTGTTGGCATGACTTCACACTTACGCAACCGTTTAAAACCTATCACTTATGAAAGCAACCAACAAAAGAAAAAGCCTCATTGCCGCAATCGTGCTTGCCTGTATTTCGACGGGCGCATACGCTCAGACCGACAGCCCACGCGGCGTATACAAACTCACGAGCCTGATAGACAAGACCGGAACCAAGATATTGCCCTCCCTCGACCAATACAAGATTTGCACAGACAGCGTAACCCTAACCGTCGTCATCAGGGAGCCTTTGTTCAGAATTGCAAACAACGACGCGGATATTTTCAACTATACCGGTGAGGCTCCTGCAGCCAACAACCCCAAAGCCAGCCGCATATACGATAGCAACGCGGAACACTTTACCTTGAAATGGTGGAGTGAACACGAGACCATGCTTTATCCAAAAGAGGACTGGTGTACCGAGTTCTACAATGCCGGAGAGCAGTCGGAAGCGGGGAAACACCTGTTTGATGCCCTTCTGACACCCACGAAAGACATCGACAAGCAACATCCGTTATACGGAAACTGGCAAAGAATAGGGCTTTACGACGAGATGACGGACGTAAAGACGGCCATGAAAGACATCAAGAATAAACAACAGGAAATGCCTGCGGGAAAAGACATCATCGTGCTTACACCCAGCAAGTTCATCTATTTGGGAGGGCAAATTCTCAGCTCTTCATCAGACGGAAATTCCTATTTCGAAACCACATCACCCAAGAAAGAGGTCAGGCGGTTTGCTGCCCACTGGCTTTCAGACAAATATGTTGTCATAGAAATAAGGCGCGACCAATTCAGAGACTATGAACTATGGGAACGGATTAGCGAAGGCACGGTACCCCTGGAACGCATAGCCAAAAGGGCATTTTGAGCCAAGGCCAACCGCACGCACCCATAAAATGCGGCGGAGGTGTCAGCGTGAAACAAACGATATGCAGCAACGAAAGGCTTCAAGTCGTCATCACCCAAGGTATCCCAGATCTTGTGCAAAGTTACTTTTTTTTGTTTAGTTCAAGTACTGGCCTCGTTAATTTGGCATAAATATAACACAATTTTTGTAACTTTGTAACCAAAAATTCTGAAATGGGAAAAGGGAAATTAGCTAAATTTGCAGAGATGAAGGCCATGAAAAACGTCTTCGAGTATCCATTCTCCATCATGGACGACGTAGTCTTCACCATGAAGGGGCACTGGCGCGACCAGTATTTCCACAACGACAACCCCATCGTGTTGGAGCTGGGTTGCGGAAAGGGCGAGTACACCGTGGGCCTGGGCAAGCTCTACCCCAACATGAATTTCATCGGCGTCGACATCAAGGGAGCACGAATGTGGACAGGGGCAAAGCAAGCGCTGGCCGAAGGTTTGGACAATGTAGCCTTTCTGCGTACCAACATCGAAATCATCGACCGCTTCTTCGCTCCAGGAGAGGTGCAGGAAATCTGGCTTACATTCTCGGACCCGCAGATGAAGCACCCACGTAAACGACTGTCATCGACCTTCTTCCTGCAGCGTTACCGCAATTTCCTGGTAGATGGCGGAACCATCCATCTCAAGACCGACTCCAACTTTCTCTTCACTTACACCAAGCTCATGGCAGAGAAAAACCAGCTGTCTTTGGACATCTGCACGGAAGATCTCTACCACGATACACCTGCCGTCCTCGCCGAGTCACCCATCCTCAACATCCAGACCTACTATGAGTCAATGTGGATGGCCCGCGGCCTCAACATACGGTACATGCGCTTCCAGCTGCCCCACGAGGGCGAGCTGCAGGAACCAGAAGTAGAAATTGAGCTCGACGACTACCGCAGCTACCACCGCCCCAAGCGCAGCAGCCTGGAAACCGCCAAGTAGGTGGTTGGGAAGACAACCATACAAAAAAAACAACCTGCCTACCGCAAAAACATGATACGGTAGGCAGGTTGTTTTTTCACCATCTCTACATGGCTGGCTTCACAGGCAACATGTAAAAGCTGCGGTTGGAATTATAATCAATCATCCACTGGTCAACAACGATATGTTCGTCGAGTGCCGTAATGACCAGTGTGTGGTTGCTTCCCGTCAGGGTGACAGGCGTAGACCGCAAAGCCTGTCCGCGAAGCACATTCACCTTCCAACGCTCGGAGCGGAAAGGCTCCTTGAGCGAGATGACCACGGGCTCGCCGCCATCCACACTGACCGAATAGCGGATGTCACCTTTGTCGCTGGCCTGCGTGGGAATCATGGCCGTATAGAGGACGACAGAGCCCGGCTTGGCATAAAAGTTATAAGTCAGCGAGGCCCCCTTGGGCAACTGGACAGCTTTCATGGAGTGTCCCAGCATCTCGACGGGCTGCACGCCCTCTGTTGCCGACTGGTAATCGCAAGCATTGCGCACCACACACCCGTCCTGCTCCATCTTGGCATCGATAGTCTCTTGCACATATTTTTCCATCTCCTCCGCAGTCACCCGGCCAGGAAGGGAAGGTTCCTGGAACACGGGTAAGCCACGCGGCGCCATATCCATCAAGCCGTCCCACTTGCCGTGAGCCATCTGCTTGTTGTAAACCTCTGTAAGACTTTGTATCTCTTGATAGGCTTTGACACTTCTGACAGCCGCCTCCAGCGCCTCATCGTCCTTATGGAAATTCTCCTTGCGGGCAATGTGGCGTGCCTCCTGAGCCTGCAGCTGTTTGGTTGCCATGGCCGCTGCACAGAAGACTGGATATTTCACTGCAGCAAAGAATGCATCCTTCAGCTCCGGACGAATGAGACGTTCCACAGTCTCCACTTTTTCCTTCACGCGCTCATAATCGTTAAGATAGCGTTCCAGTTCGTTGCCAAACTCGTCAGCAGAGAACTCGGTGTCCTGCACAGGCGACAGTCCTCGGTCGTATCGCGAACGGTCAAGCTCCACCTGGCTCCATCCCATAAACTCCGGACGCCGCACTCCGCAAAGGCGATAGAACTCGGTCATGGGTTCCACCAGTTGGACACCTGCCTCCTCGCCAAACTGCTCTGAGAGCCACTGCTTCAGATGTTGCTGCAACGAGGTGGCAGAGACCGACTGGATGTCCCACGCCATATCCATGAAGAGCGACAGGTCGTAGGCCGCCACCTTAGGGTCATGGACATTGGCTATCCACAGGCGGCGGGCATGATGGTCCCACGCCTGACGCATCTCTGAATAGAGAAGGCCTGGCTGGGTGGTGGTCAGCCAGAGGTAGTCGTGGGGACGGCCCCAATAGGACAAATGATAATAGACTCCTCCCCCACCCGACCGGCGTTGCTCCGATGCATCGGGAAGACGGGTCAGATAACCATAGTTGTCGTCACACCACATGAGGGTCACATCATCAGGCACCTTCAGGCCCGACTCGTAAGCCTGAAGCACCTCCTTATAGGGAATAAACACCTGTGGCACCTTCTTCAGATTACGGTTGACCGTCTGACTGAGTATCTTGCGCTGCTCATCGATGACGCTCTGCAAGGCCGCCACCTGTGCGGTTCCTTTTCCGACGCCCTCCATAGCCCCATCGTGTATGCCACGCATGCCCAACGTATAGATGGCATCCATGTGGGCCGTCTCCTGCGCGCGCTCACGCCAATACTGCTCCACCTGCTTTCGGTTTGTCATCCAGTTGTAGTTCCCCAGCTTCTGGCTATCCCACTCCGACACGTTGTTGCGCAGGAGCGGTTCGCAATGCGACGACCCCACCACGATATCAAATGAGTCGGCCACTTCCTTGTTGCCCTTGACCTTGAAGAAACCGTCTGTGCCCTCGTGCATGGCCGGCCACAGCGTGTTGGCACGCAGTCGCAGCAACAATTCGAACAACCGATGATAATAGCGAGGACCTATCACTCCCGACTTGGACGGGCGGTCTACCAGCTGTTTGTCCCAAACACGCGTGGACCAGTCCTCATCATTGATGAACACCCCCCGAAACTCCACCGAAGGACGTTGCAACGTTTCAAACCTACTGTCGAGCGCCAAATATTTCTTGGGGCTGGGCACCACATCGCCCCAGTCCACCCAAGGGGAGACACCTGCCTTGCGCGACAGTTCCAGGATGCCATAAGCCGTGCCGCGCCCATTGCTGCCCACGATGATAACCTTGCCTTGCCGCGTTCCCATCCAGAAAGCATCAGGCTTGGCGATAATCTTCTCAATGGGCAGTTGATAAGTCGACAAGGCCTTAAATTCCTTGTTGGTCAGCATGTCGAGTTGGTAAATTTCTATCTTGCCCACTCCCTTTCGGGCCGACTTGCCCGTGACGGCCTTCATGTCAGAAGAAAACATGTCGAGCGCCTTGGCGACAACCGTACCATAGTTCTTTTGTGTCGAATAAGTGACATGCCCACCCGAATACCACACTACGTCTTTTGCCGACACAACATCCGACAGGGCCAGGAACATCAGGATGGCTATATGCTTGAATTTCATGTATGTTGTTTTTTTGAGTATGACCAAGAGAAATGGCCTTCGCAAGGCCGCAGATAACTTGAGGGTCTGACTTTACGTGTCATCCCTACCTTGCAAAGTTACTGTTTTTATCGCAATTACCAAACATTGAACCACACCAAGTTACTTTCCTACCCTCACGAAAAGACCTGCCGGAATGTTTTTTCTCGGAGATTATAACAACTCTCAACAAAAAAAGTGGTAATTTTGCGAACAGAACCGATGGTGAAACCGCTCGCAGCCAACAAACACAAGGCAGAGAGCCGAAGACAACATCGCGCACAAGAAACCAAAAGACTGCAACATGACCATTTATCCCAAGCTGATCACAGACGCACTGGCCACTGTCACCTACCCAGGCACCAAGAAAAACCTGGTGGAAAGCAACATGGTGGCCGACAACATCCGCATAGAAGGCAACAAGGTGTCGTTCTCGCTCATCTTCCCGCGCGACACAGACCCGTTCATCCAGTCGACCCTCAAGGCCACCGAAGCCACCTTGAAATACAAACTGGGGGAAGACATCGAGGTCCATATCTCCACTGAGTTTACCAGCGCAAAGCGTCCTGAGCCCGACAAGCTGCTGCCTCAGGTGAAGAATATCATCGCCGTGAGCTCCGGCAAGGGAGGCGTGGGCAAATCGACGGTCTCAGTCAACCTCGCCATTTCTCTGGCCAAACTGGGCTACAAAGTGGGCTTGCTTGACACCGACATCTTCGGCCCGTCCATTCCCAAGATGCTTGGCGTGGAGGGAGCACGGCCCTACGCTGTGGAGAAAGACGGACGCCAGCTCATCGAACCAGTGGAGAAATATGGCATCAAGCTGCTGTCGATTGGTTTCTTCGTCAACCCCGACACGGCTACCCTGTGGCGCGGTGGCATGGCCACTGCTGCGCTGAAGCAGCTCATCGCCGACGCCGACTGGGGCGACCTCGACTATTTCGTGCTCGACACCCCTCCAGGCACATCCGACATCCACTTAACCCTTCTACAGACACTGGCAATCACAGGTGCCGTCATCGTCTCCACACCGCAAAAGGTGGCCTTGGCCGATGCCCGCAAGGGCATTGACATGTATCAGAACGACAAGGTCAACGTACCTATCCTCGGTCTGGTGGAAAACATGGCATGGTTCACGCCTGCCGAACTGCCCGAAAACAAGTACTACATCTTCGGAAAGGATGGTTGCAAGAACCTTGCCAAAGAGATGGGATGCCCCCTGCTGGCCCAAATCCCCATCGTGCAGAGCATCTGCGAGGACGGCGACGACGGACAGCCCGCCGCACTGAAGACCGACACGGCCACCGGACTGGCATTCATCAATCTTGCACAAGCCGTGGTGACTACTGTCAACGTGCGCAACAAGAAGTTGCCCAAGACCCATATCGTACAAGTAAAGAATGAAGGATGAACCCAGTCGGCCTTCGGAGCCCCTGGCCTAATACCCAATGGCGGCAGCATCGCTAAGCAAATAATAACGATGCTGCCGCCATTTCCTTATAATAAGACCCCATATTTCTCGTTATATAAATATGAACAAGCCTCATAACATCTTATCCCTGGGCGGCATCTTGCTGATGCTCGTCCTGCTGTCATCGTGTGGAGCGGACCGAAACCTAAAGAAAGGCGAGAAATATCTTGCCTTGGGCGAATACTTCGATGCAGCCAACGAGTTCAAGCAGGCTTACCAGAAGACACCACCCAAGCAGCGCGACAAGCGCGGCCATATTGCCGGCCGGATGGCACTGTGCTATGCGAAGAGTCTGCAGACGGCGAAGGGCATAGCGGCTTACCGCAATGTCATCCGATACCAGCAAGACCAATGGCAAGACCACCTGACACTCGCCCAGCTGCTGATGAAAAACGGTTCTTACAAGGAGGCATCGGCAGAGTTCCAGGCTGTTCTCGACTCCATGCCCGACAATGCTCTGGCACACGTCGGCCTGACATCGGCCAAGGAGGCATCGGCCGTGAAGGAACTGGGCAGCCGCTACACGGTGAAGAAGATGGATATTTTCAACTCCCGCCGGGCCGAATACTCTCCCATGCTTTACGGTGACGAATACGACCAACTTTATTTCACATCGACCCGAAACGAGGCGCAGGGCGACGAGCTGAGTGGCATTACAGGCACGAAAGCTGCCGACATTTTCTTCTCGGAGAAGGACGACAAGGGCAACTGGAGCAAACCCGAGCCCGTGAGCGGCGGTCTCAACACCGACTATGACGAAG
Organism: bacterium; assembly: GCA_963644485.1. Taxonomy (GTDB): domain Bacteria; phylum Bacteroidota; class Bacteroidia; order Bacteroidales; family Bacteroidaceae; genus Prevotella. The sequence goes on from CAVIOP010000037.1 coordinate 6,850, forward strand.
GAGCCTGTTGTTTCTCGACCGACGGACGCGACATGTACCTGACCCAATGTGCCACAGACCCGTCCTATCCTCGCTATGCACAGATTATGAAGTCGAGCCGGTCAGACGCTGCATGGGGAAAAGCATCGGAAGTGAAACTAAGCAATGACACACTATCCAGCTTTGCCCATCCGGCCATCTCGCCCGACGGCGAATGGCTCTACTTCGTGTCGGACATGCCGGGAGGCAAGGGCGGACTCGACATATGGCGTGTCCGTCTGACGGCGGCGGGCCTCGGCGGAATAGAAAATCTCGGAGAGCCTATCAACACACCAGGCGACGAGGAGTTTCCGACGTTCCGCCCCAACGGAGACCTCTACTTCTCCAGCAACGGCCACAAGGGGCTGGGGGGACTCGACATCTATTACGCCCGCGTGGGAAAGGACCACAGATACCATCTCTATCATCCCGGCTATCCGCTCAACTCAGCCGGCGACGACTTTGGCATGACCTTCGAGGGACCACACAATCAAGGGTTCTTCTCGTCAAACCGGGGTGACGGCCGTGGCTGGGACCATATCTACTCGTTCTACAATCCGGAGATCGTGCAGACGGTCAAGGGCTGGGTCTATGAGATGGACGGCTATGAGTTGCCAGCCGCCGAGGTCTATATCGTAGGCGACGACGGCACCAACGAAAAGCTCTCCGTGCGCTCGGACGGTTCGTTCACTAAGGTGCTCGACAACGGAGTGTCCTACCTGTTCCTGGCCACCTGCAAGGGATATCTCAACCACAAGGAGGAGATCCGCGCCCTCGCAGATCCGAAAGAAAGCTGCGACTCAACCCTGCAGTTTGCCTTGGCCAACATCTCCGCACCCACACTCATCGACAACATCTTCTACGACTTCGACAAGGCGACGCTGCGTGACAGTTCAAAAACAGCACTCGACCAACTTGTCAATTTGCTCAACGAGAACCCCAACGTGACCATAGAACTCAGCGCCCACACCGATTTCAAGGGTTCTGAGGCCTACAACAAAGGATTGTCGCAACGCCGCGCCGAGTCGGTGGTCAACTATCTCATCCAGCATGGCATAGCCGCCGACCGCCTCACCCCCGTGGGTTACGGCAAGCTGAAGCCGAAAGTCATCAAGAAGAAGACGACCGAGAAATACACGTTCCTCAAGGAAGGAGATGTGCTGACCGAAGAGTTCATCAAGAAACTCAAGGACGAGAAACAACAGGAGATCTGCAACCAGTTGAACCGCCGTACGGAATTCATGGTACTGCGGACCACCTATGGCCTCTTCGACGAACAGGGCAAACTGAAGAAACTGCCCGCGAAGAAGACGACGGACAACAAAAAGGACCTTCAAGAAGACGGCTACGACATCATCTTCGACTAAACAATGACTAACAACAACGAGCATTTTCCATCCATGGTCAACGACACCGCACTGCCCCAAGCATTCGAAACAAGCACCCGGGGACTGTTTGGCGAAGCACGATATGAACGTTTCCGCGAGGCCCTGCAGCTTCCGCCGCAGACCACCATCCGTCTCAACCCGTTCAAGTGGCCGCTTCGGGAACCGCAGGACAAGAAGAGTCTTGAGCCTGTGCCTTGGTGCGCCGAGGGCCTCTCCCTCCCCCACCGACCCGACTTCACATTCGACCCGCTGTTTCATGCCGGCGCCTACTACGTGCAAGAGTCTTCGTCGATGTTTGTCAGCCATGTGGTGAAGCATCTTGTCACCACACCTGTCACGGCGCTCGATCTGTGCGCGGCCCCTGGGGGGAAGACCACCACACTGCGCGCTTCACTGCCTGCCGGCAGCATCGTCGTGGCCAACGAGCCCATGAAAGTGCGTGCGTCAATCCTCTCCGAGAACGTACAGAAGCAAGGACATCCCGATGTCATCGTAACCAATAACTATCCGCGCGACTTCCGAAAGGCGGGCATCACCTTCGACTTCATCCTTGCAGACGTACCTTGCTCAGGCGAGGGGATGTTTCGCAAGGATCCGCAGGCCGTTGGCGAATGGAGCCCACAGAACGTAGCCAACTGCGCACAACTGCAACGCTCCATTATTGAGGACATCTGGCCGACACTACGCCCAGGCGGATTCCTGGTCTATTCAACCTGCACCTTCAATGAGCAGGAGGACGAGGAGAACATCCGATGGATTGTCGACAACCTGGGTGGACGACTCTATGACATTCCCGTGGACCCGCAGTGGCACATCACAGGCGCCATGGGCTCCAGCTTGCCAGCAACTGCAAACGGCAAAAAAGACGAAAGCCGGCAGTCGGTCTTCCGCTTCATCCCCGGCTTCACACCGGGAGAAGGCCTATTCATGGCTGTTCTGCAGAAACCCCAAGCCGAAACGCTCGACCAGCCTCGGAAGAAACGCCCAACCTCGCTGCGCATCAAACCAAGTCCCAGCCAAAAGGCTGTGCTTCCCTGGCTCATGGAAGACCCGGCACTGGGCAAAAACACATGGACCGTCATCGACACGCCCACCTTGATACGCGCCATCCCTACGCGCTGGCTACCCCTCTACGAGAAGGCTTCCGACGCCCTCCACCTCATCCACGCAGGTGTCGGCATCGGCACATCCAAGGGAAAGGATATCGTGCCATCGGCCTCACTGGCTCTGTCGACAATGCTCAACCCGTCAGCCTTCCCGCGTGTGGAAATCGGTTGGGAGCAAGCCATGCTCTATCTCCGCAAGGAGGCCATCGCCCTGCCCGACGGGACACCCCGCGGCCTGGTGCTGGTCACCTATCGCGGCTTGGCACTTGGCTTCTGCAAGAACATCGGCAACCGGGCCAACAATCTCTTCCCACAGGAATGGAAAATCAAAACCACTCATCTGCCCGAACAAGCCAGCGACGTGATATGAAAATTGCCATCATTGCAGCCGTCGGGCGCAACCGCGCCATCGGGCGCGACAACCGCCTGCCATGGACCATCCCCGAGGACTTGGCACACTTCAAGAAGCTGACCATGGGACACCCCATCATCATGGGGCGCAAGACCTACGAGTCGCTGCCCCACGGTGCCCTGCCAGGCAGACGCAACATCGTGGTGAGCAAGACGCTCTCGCTACTACCCGACGCTGAGGTCTATGATTCGCTGGAACTTGCCATTGAGGCATGTGCCAACCGACTGGAAGGAGCAGGCACGCCTACCACAAAAACAGACAAAGGGCCAATTCCTTTCATTATCGGCGGAGCCAGCATCTATCAGCAAGCACTCCCTGTGGCCTCCGAGCTACATATCACCCTAGTGGAAGACAGCCCTGCCGATGCCGATGCCTTCTTTCCTGTCATTAACCCCCGGCAATGGACAGAAACAAAAAAGGAGAAGCACCAAGGCTTCTCCTTCATCACTTACCGCTCTCGGCAGTAAGCGTTAGTGTTCATACATTATTCTTCCTCTTCAGTCTCTTCCCCGACCACCTCTGTTTCGTCAAAGACAGGCAACTGACGGTCTATCACAGCATTGAAGCTGACGATGGTCTCACTGCGCGACAATCCTAAAGGCTGCAGCTTGTCGTGGATGATGTTAAGCAAGTGATGATTGTTACGTGCGTAGATTTTGATAAACATGTCATAACCTCCCGTGGTGTAGTGACACTCCGTCACCTCCGGGATAGCACGCAATTTCTCGACCACTTTGTCAAACGAGCTGGGGTCCTTCAAGTAAAGACCCACGTAAGCGCATGTCTCATAACCCACTTTCTCTGGGTCGATGATAAACTGTGAGCCTTTCAAGATACCCAATGTGCTGAGCTTCTGTATACGCTGATGGATAGCAGCACCACTGACATTACAAGCGCGTGCTACCTCAAGAAAAGGAACACGGGCATCGGCAGAAATTATTTTCAGAATCTTTCTGTCTAAAGCATCCAAACGGTGATTTGCCATAATAATATTTTAGTTATGATGCAAAGATAACAATAAATATTTTATATGACAACTATTTCGCATGCTTTTATTTCAAATTGACATTTCTTTTAAGTCATGCTCGGGATGACAAGGAACATTTCACACCTTGACCATAGATGCTATTTGTCCGTCTTGCGCTCCACAGCCGAATAACTGATGCGGAGAACCCTGGCACTGCGCAACGAACGCTTGACCTGATTCACAAGACCAAGCGGCGTGTGCTTGTCGGCCTTGATGGAGACCATCATCTGCTGTTGGTCTTCGGGCGACATATGCGACTTCTCCACACTGACATGGTCGGCCACCTCATCGGCAGAGACAAACTTATCGTTCATTTGGATACGCATGTCATTGCCCATGACCTTGCCCATGTCGTCTGACGGTCGGCCAATGTAGATGTAGGTTACAGCAGACTTCTTGGTCAAGCGGGTGAGCTCTGTGCCCTGAGGCACACGATACTTGACCTTGACAGCCACCTTCTGCATGTGGGTGACTATCATGAAAAAGAACAGAACCGTGAAAATCAAGTCAGGGAGAGAAGCTGTATTCAGTCCCGGGACGCCATACTTGTGCCTGTCTATCATGCTCATGACGGGTCCTCCTTTCCTTTGGCTGCAGCGGCCACGGTGTTGCTTTTCTCACCTGTCGGTGAGGGTGATGACACGGCATCATCCTCAGCAATACGCTGAGGACAGAGCTCTTTCACATGTTCGCGCTGGACATCGGTCAGCTTGGCATAGGCTTTTCCATACGTCTTGACCGCCACATCATTGCGCAGGCGACTGTAGGCCATGACCAACTGGTTCTGCAACTGGAAATAGATGTCATAGTCGGCTTCGGGAGATGCCTCAATCTTGATGAGATGCTTTTTGCCGACACGGCGCACGAAATCCTCAGTAAGCCCACATATCCCACGAATCGGCGTGGGCTTTCCGTCGACGAGCAACGCATTGTCATGCGTGATGACCACATGCATCATTGTACCCTTCATGACCTGAGACGTCTGTTGCTCCTGCTTTTCGGCAGGCGGCAGCTGGCGCGTCAGCCCCTTGTCGACATCCATGTTGGTCGTCACAAGAAAGAAGATGAGCAACATGAAAGAGATGTCGGCCGTGGATGTGGTGTTAAGGCCCGGCACCTGATGGCGTCTACGCTTGGTGAACATGCTCCCTCCGCACATATTTGGTGGCACCGAAAATCATAGCGCCGACGGCCACCACCATCAGCACCAACGATGAAGAAATCAGCATGTCGGCTACCTTCAGCCAAAAGACATGTGTGTAGGGCACGCCATTGATGGACATGGGGTCAGACGACCCCATGAGAAACGTCAAGAGAAGCAGCAGCACGGTGCCCACTGTCACCGAGTAACCAATCTTCTTGACCGGCACATTGTTTTCCTGTTTTTCGCCCTTGCCACGGATCTTCAGCCCTCTGACGAGCGACCACACGGCACAACATGCAGTAGCAAGCACCAAAACCTCCATGAAGACGATGACCGCATCCGTAAATAGCGGAGCAGAGAAATTGGGGGCATCCTCGAAAGGACGGTCATAGCCAACAAGCCAAAACAAAGCAAACAACAGACACACAAGTGCTATAACCACGTATAGCACTCGCGACGACAACTTCTCCGCAGGCAGTTGCCGCCAACGACAGAGGAGCTTCTTCATTGTCTTGTCAGTTTGAATTTCAGGATGGAGTCGAGCAGCGTGATGGCCGATTCCTCCATCTGCGAGGTGAGGTGGTCGATCTTGGAAAGGATGTAATTGTAGAAAACCTGCAGAATCAAGGCAACGATAATGCCGAAAATTGTGGTAATGAGCGCCACCTTCATACCGGCAGCAACGATGGTCGGGCTAATGTCGCCCACCGTCTGGATCTGGTCGAAAGCCATCACCATGCCGATCACCGTACCCAAAAAACCAAGTGACGGGGCCATAGCGATGAAGAGAGTGATCCAGGAGCAACCCTTCTCGAGGTTGGCGCTCTGCACGGTACCGTAACTGACGATACTGCGCTCTACATTTTCCATAGACTCGTCCAGGCGTTCCAAGCCCTGGTAACAGATACTGGCCACGGGCCCGCGCGTGTTGCGGCATTGGTCCTTGGCACCCTCGATGTCGCCCGCCATAATCTTCGCATCAAGATCCTTCATGAATTTCTTGGCATTGATCTCCGACAAGCTCAGGTAGATGATGCGTTCAATACAGAAAGCCAAGCCCAACACCAGAGCCAAGGCAACAAGGGACATAAAGCCCGCATCACCCTCGATAAACTTGGTTTTCAAGGCTTTGTGGAAACCCGTCTCCTCCACGGGTGTCACCGTGGCACTGTCTGTGAGCAGCGCTTCGTCCAGCGAAGCCTCACTGCCGATACTGTCTGCCATTGATTCAACGGAAGCGCTGGTGTCAGCAGGCACCGTCTGGCCATAGGCGGAAGACGTTCCGGACATCAGTAACAAGAAAATAAAAACAAGGGAGATGGAGAGATATGCAATTTTCTTTTTCATCTTAATATAGATTAAAGTCGCATCTTTCAAACGGACCTGTGCGGAAAGAGGGGGATTCGAACCCCCGAACCGCTTTAGGCGGTTACACGCTTTCCAGGCGTGCCTCTTCAGCCACTCGAGCACCTTTCCTCATGTGTTTGGTGTTTGAACTTGCAAATCTCATTTGCGAGTGCAAAGATAGTCCTTTCCGATTGAAAGAGAGAATTATCCGTTATCTTTTAAGCTTCTTTAAAGATTTGTTTTCCACAGGATTGGCGCAGCGCTTCTCCAAAGACACGGTACACATTTTCGTTGGTCGCACGGGCCAGCTCCTCTTCGGAGACACCATAGCTCTGGGCCAAGGTGCGCAGCACTTCCACGACAAAGGCACTCTCATTGCGTTGCCCGCGGTGAGGTACGGGAGCCATATAAGGGCTGTCGGTCTCCAATACGAGACGGTCGAGAGGCACTGCGGCGGGCAGGTCTTCGCGAAGGTGGCTGCTCTTGAACGTGGAAACACCGCCGACACCCAAGACGAACCTATCGAACGACAACAGTTCCTCGGCCTCACGGCGGTTGCCCGTAAAGCAATGGAACACGCCACCCGGCAACTGTGCCTCATACTGCCGCAAGAGATGAACCATCTCGTTCTGCGCCTTGCGGCAATGAATCATCAGAGGCAAGCCTGTCTCAACGGACCACCGGACCTGCTGCTCGAAAGCCTCCAACTGCTCTTGCTCAAACTCACGGCTCCAATAATAGTCGAGTCCCACCTCACCGATGGCGATGAACCGTCCGCGGGTAGGCACATCCGCTGAGGCTGACCTGTCGTCTGCCAGCAACTGACGCAACTCCGCCAGCTGCTCCCGCCAGTCTGTCTTCACCTCTTCGGGATGCAGACCTACCATTGGAAAGGCATAACCCGGATAAGCATCACTCAGGGAGAGAACCTGTCGGGTGGTTTTCACGTCAATGGCGGGCAGAAACACATTGCAGACACCGGCGGCCGTGGCGCGGGCAAAGACCTCCGGGCGATCCGCATCGAACTCCTCAGCGTCCAGATGTGTGTGTGTGTCGATTATGTTTATCATCAATACTGGCGTTTCATCATCTTTTGTGCATAGAGGCGCAGTTGCTCCTTGCGCTCGGGCGCCACCCGCGTGGCGTCAAGGTATTTGCGGCTCTGCTCAAAGTAATAAGCTATGCGGTCTCGTGCCATCTGGTCCACACCTATCTCATTATAGAGGCGTGTCACTGCGGCCACTTTCTCCTTGCGGTCAAACGTTGTCGCAGCAACCCACCGTTGCAGTTCCTTGCGCTGCCCGGTGTCGGCGTGATTGAAAGCGTTGATGAGCATGAACGTCTTCTTGTTTGAGGTGATGTCACCGCCAATCTCCTTGCCGAAGACCTTGCTGTCGCCATATACATCAAGGTAGTCGTCCTGCAACTGGAAAGCCAGCCCTATCTGCTCGCCAAACTTATACAGGTTGTCGGCATCGGCCTTCGGGGCATCGGCCATGAGAGCACCTATCTTCAGGGCGCAAGCCAACAGAACACTGGTCTTGAGGCGTATCATCTCAATGTATTCGTCCTCAGCCACATCATCGCGCGTCTCGAACTCCATGTCATACTGCTGACCTTCTCCGATCTCCAGGGCTGTCTCTGTAAACGTGTCGAGCACAGGCTTTAGCTTGTCCGTGAGGCCAGCAGCCATGCGCTGGTAAGAGAGCACCAGCATGGAGTCGCCCGAGAGGATGGCAGTGTTGGCATTCCAGTGCTTGTGCACGGTCTCATGGCCGCGCCGGAGGTCGGCATTGTCCATAAGGTCATCGTGCAGGAGGGTATAGTTGTGGTAAGTCTCGAGACCCACAGCCTGCATCAAGATGCGCTCAGGGTCATCCTTGAAGAGGTTGTAGGCCATGAGCATCAGGGTCGGCCTTATGCGCTTGCCGCCCATCGAAAGGGCATAACGCACGGGTTCATAGAGGCTCTTCGGCTCACGCTCGTAAGGCAGATGGTCCAGAAACTCGTTGATCTTTTTCAAAAGTTCATCGGCAGTAAACATCATGATAATATCCTTGTTTATAAGAGTTTCACAATTGGAAATTGACGGGAACGGCTATCATCGTACGGCAGGGCTTCTCGTCCATGATGCCCGGCTTCCACTTGGGCATCGTACGTATGACACGGAGCGCCTCGCGGTCGAGCGAAGGGTCACACGACTTCTCTACCTTCGGGCTGGAGATGGAACCGTCCTTGTTGACAATGAACGACACGACTACCTTACCCTGTATCCTTTGGGCTTGCGCATTGGGCGGATACTTCAGATTCTTGGTCAGCCACTTCATGAATTCCACGATACCGCCAGGAAACTCGGGCAATTGCTCCACCGTGCGGAGCACATCGCTGTTCTCGTCGACCGGGGTCTGGGGCAATGCCTCCGTCACGTTGGCATCTTTCTGCACACCCTCACCATCTCCTATAACCAGCTTGCTCGTTACAGGTGCAATCTTGTCGCTGTTGTCTGCAGCCTCGTCGCTTTCCTCCACCTTGCCGGTGATTGCCTTAGAAGCAGGAGCGGGCGCAGCCGACACCATGTCGTGCTTGTCCATGGCTGGCATGAGAACAATGTCTTCAGACATATCATCGAGCAGGCCGTCATCGGAACCTCCGCTGACCGGACGTACCGTAAACTCCATCGCAACAAAAAACAAAGCAAGTGAAACAATCAGGCCCAACAGGAAAAAACCTGTCCGCCTGTGCTCCAAGTCTGCGCTAATGTTTTTCTTGATTTCCATGGCCAAACAATATTCTATGCCGGCAAGCGTTATCTATACGATAATTGCAGTGCAAATTTACAGCAAATCTTGAAAAAAGCCGTATCTTTGCCAAATAATTAGAGAAAATAAATGAAAAAAGCCGTTTTTGCCCTTCTGTTGACACTCTTGCCGCTGGCCACACACGCCCAGGACGAGAGCCAGACAGGATACAATTTCCTCCGGCTGCCCGTCAGTGCTCACGCCGCCGCTTTGGGAGGCGACAACATATCGCTCATCGAGGACGACGAGACCATGATTTTCCACAACCCTGCCCTGCTCTCCTCTGTCAGCGACAAAACGATCAACCTCAACTACATGAATTACATGTCGGGAGTCAACACGGCCAGCGCCGCATTCAACAGGGTGGTCAAGGAGCGCGCGTCGTGGGCGGCCAGCGGCCAATATCTGGACTACGGCAAGATGAAAGAGACGAACGAGAGCAATGTGCAAACGGGAGAATTCTCGGCTCGCGACATCTCCGTGGCCGGCTATTTCTCATACCTGCTCACAGATCATTTAGCGGGAGGCATAGCCGCCAAATTCATCACTTCTTTCATCGGAGACTACTCATCAGTGGGTTTCGGAGTAGACTTAGGCATCAACTATTTTGACGACAAGCACAACTGGTCGGTCTCCATGGTGGCCAAGAACCTCGGCGGACAGCTCAAGGCATATAACGAGACATACGACAAGATGCCTCTCGACGTGCAGATAGGCGTGTCGAAATCATTCGCCACACTGCCCCTGCGCCTTCACGCAACACTCGTCGACATCAATCATCCAAAATACAAGGCCATCAACCATCTCGTTGTAGGTGCCGACTTCCAGTTGTCCGACCAGTTCTGGCTGGGTGGAGGCTACAACTTCAGACGGGCCAACGAGATGAAAATCCAATCGACTGACAAGAACAGCAGTCATGGGGCCGGACTCTCTTTCGGTGCAGGCCTCAACCTCAACCGCTTCAAGCTGAATGTGGCCTACGGCAAATACCACATTTCCAGCAGCTCACTGCTGCTCAATGTGGGCTACGTCTTGTAAGCATCGCAATCATCAAAACAAACAATATGAAGAAAATAGTGATAGCCATCGACGGCTTTTCCTCATGTGGGAAAAGCACGATGGCCAAGGACCTCGCCCGCCGCATCGGCTACGTATATGTGGACACGGGCGCCATGTATCGCTCTGTGACACTCTTCGCCTTGCGCCATCACCTCTTCAACGAGGACGGAACGGTGAAGACGGCTGAACTCGAGAAGCTCATGCCGGAGGTGAAAATATCGTTTCGGCTCAACACGGAGACAGGACGCCCGGACACCTATCTCAACGGCACGTGTGTCGAAAAAGACATCCGGGGCATGAAAGTCAGTTCGCACGTCAGTCGCATAGCGGCTATTCCCTTTGTACGCAAAGCACTGGTGGCCCAACAACAACGCATGGGCGATGATAAGGGCATCGTCATGGACGGACGCGACATCGGCACCACCGTCTTCCCCAACGCCGAACTTAAAATCTTCGTTACGGCCTCTGCAGAGGTACGCGCCCAGCGCCGTTACGATGAGTTGAAGGACAAGGGCAACAACGCCGACTTCGGCACCATCCTCAAGAACGTGCAAGAGCGCGACTACATCGATACCCACCGTGAGGTCTCGCCTCTGCGCAAGGCCAATGACGCCGTGGAGCTCGACAACTCGCACATGACCATCGATGAGCAAAACGCATGGCTCATGCAGCAGTTTGCGAAAGCCACCAAGTAGGCTTCAACCCCCCCACCCCGCTCATCTTTCCAACCTGAATAATTCATAGAGCACGAATAAGAACGGATTATTCAAATTAAGTATTTAAGTTTCGGATTTAGCCAAATGTCGCCTCCGGTCACAAAAAGAACAAATAG
>CAVIOP010000038.1:0-17958 GCA_963644485.1 bacterium
CTAGGTAATTGCTGGGCTTTCAGCCCGCATCTCACGCAAACATTGTTCTGCCCGCGGCTCACGCAGACATTGTTGTACTATGAATTATTCAGGCTAAAAGGCTTCGGCCACATGGTTGCGCTTCACACCATCCTTTCCCCGCTTGAGGAAAAGGACAAGGCGAACCCGCCGGCCCGGGGCAAGATTGGCCCGCACGGATTCGGGAAAAAGGTCAAGCTTGGCAAAACCCTCGCGCGCTATGCTCTCCTCCGCTTGCTCCGGTTGGCGTGGCGATGGCTCATCAGCCAGAGCATACTTCCAGTAGTGTTCGGCATGGTTGACATACACCACTGTGGCATCACGGGTCCCGAACGCCTCACGCCCCTGCTCCTTGGGCAGCACCTCTATGACGGCTGCCGACTTGAAAGGGTCGTCCTGCGCGATGATGGGACAGAAGCGGACGAAAGACCCCTTGGCAATGTTCTTCACCGGCAGCGTTGTCCGATCGGCAACAAAGTGGCGCGACTGGGCGTCGAACACATGCACATGTCCATGCTGCTGGTCTATCCCGTCCACATATCCTGTCTCTGAGGCAAAGACCTCGTCGACACGCTTGCTTGACGCGACAATCTCCGTGGCACGCGCGTTGCCCTGCCTGGACACGCGCGTCAAGACATCATACAGGTGTCCGACGATCTCCCAAGGTTTGCAGGAAAACTGATGGCTGTCGGCAACCATCGACAGGCCATCGGGCGCCACCAGTTTCACAAAGCGGCGTTTGCGCCCCTGCTGTTGTTCTTTCTCAAAGACTTTCACGGCATACATGGTTGTGATGGCATCGCAGTCGGTACGCGCCTCTTGCGGATGGTGCAGCAGATAGGAGGCTCGGGCACGCTCCACCCTTTCATGGAGCGACAGGTAGCGGCGCCCGTCCTTCCCCGTTTGTGGCTGGCGGTCTTCCTCACGCAAACAGTCGTCGTAGCCCCACGCCTGCAAGAATTGCGGCAGGCGGAAGTCGGCGTAAGTCTCATGTATCTTCACGGCAAGGCCCAACATGCACGAGTTGATGAGCGACGGGCGGCATTCGTGCAGTCGGATATAAGCCGCAAGAAGTGTGCGGGCCTCGACCGACCCTATCGCCGCATACTGCGCCTTGAGGTAGCGGTATATCGTCCATTGTGTCTCCTCGGGATGCTGTTGGCCTGTAGCCAAGGCTTCCTCCAGTTGCTGACGGGTGATGGCAGGGGTCTTGTCGCCGGTAGATATCATAAGCCAGATGTTTTAGAAGGGTCAGTCGGTAACCTCGTTTTGCACATGCTCGCAAAACTGGACGACGATGTCGAGCATATCCTGCTCCAGGTAGGCGCATGCCTTGTCGTAGAAATGGTCGGGAATGTCGTAGTAGGCCTCGGCGATGGCACCGCAGATGCACGCCTTGGTATCGGTGTCGCCACGTGCCATGACCGCCTTGCGGATAGCATCCTCGAAGCTGTCGCTATCGAGAAAACAGCGCAACGCCCACGGCACCGTCTCCTGGCACGAAGAGTCGAAGTGCCCCTCGGAACCTATCTTGTAGATGTCGCGGAGCGGCGGAAGCTCATAGCCGAAGCTGCGCCTGACGGCACCCTCCAGCTCTTCCTTGGTGATGCGCCCCGTGCGCAGCCAATAAATCACCGCCGCCACGCACTGCGCACCGCGGATGGCTTCCTTGTGCATGTGACTGCCGATGGTGCAGAGCTGGGCCTGGCGCATCACCTCGTTATAGTCATCGTAGAGCCAGCCAACGGGCGATATGCGCATGGCGGCTCCGTTGCCCCATGAATTCTGTGGCTTGGGATGGTCGTCAAGCAGCCATTGGCTGAACATTCCGCCGTAGGCTCCCTTGGGGTTCGGATAGCGACGCCCCCACTCGTGGAGTTTGTCCTGATAGGGTTTTCCGTTAAGGATGGCGTCAGCCACGGCTATGGTCATCACCGTGTCATCGGTGTAGTCACACTGGGGTTTCGGACGGAAAAGCTCAAAACCGGTCTGCGGTATCTCGTCAAACTCGAAACGCGAGCCTACGATGTCTCCTATGATGGCGCCAATCATAAATAATATAATAAGGTAGAAGTGTGGTTAGTCGAACGTGTACTTCCACCGGGAATCGAACCCGGATCAAAGGTTTAGGAAACCTCCGTTCTATCCATTGAACTATAGAAGCCCATTGTTTGTTTTGCAAAGATAAAGGAATTTATCCGATCCTCAAAGGAAAATCACAAGAATATTGCCAATGCCAGGGAGATTGGCCGGTGCGGAACGGACAAGTGCGTGGGACAACACCCTGCAACCTTTTCCATGTCATGATGCCATACGAACCGACCTTTTTTTAACTCCCTCTTGAGGATTTTTAAGGCCAATCGCTTTGCCATTGCGAAAATAGATAGTAATTTTGTAGCTTAGATGAAGGCGTTTCTCATTATCATTATGCTGGGCCTGCTGCCTGCATCCTTGTGGGCACAAGACGACCGGCAAACACGCATCAACCCCGAAGACACAGATGTCGACATGGACAGCCCCACCTTCGTGCCCATGGTGAAGGTGGGCAAAGTGCTTCTGGGGAAAGACTCCATACAGTACATGGAGCTCAACGATGTGTGGGTCTACCCCGAGCCGACCTTCAAGAACGCACGCCAGCGTGCAGCCTACAACCGTTTGGTCTACAACGTAAAGAAAGTGCTGCCCATCGCCAAGGAGGTCAACAAGATTATCGTGGAGACGGGCGACTACCTCAACACACTGCCCAACAAGAAGGCGCGCGACGAGCACATGAAGCGCGTGGAAAGCGACATCAAGAAGGAATACACACCACGCATGAAGAAGCTCACCTATTCGCAAGGCAAACTGCTCATCAAGCTGGTCTACCGCGAGTGCAACAGCTCCAGCTACCAGCTTATACAGGCTTTCCTCGGTCCGGTAAAGGCAGGCTTCTACCAAGCCTTTGCCTGGGTGTTCGGTGCATCGCTCACCAAGCAGTATGACGCCGGTGGTGTGGACCGTCTCACCGAGCGTGTGGTCCGGCAGGTGGAAGCCGGGCAGCTCTGATCCTTTCCTGCTGGAGAGGCTGGCGTGCCTTGACACGAGCAGTACGGCAAGAGCCGACATCAAGCGCTTGCATATTTGTACGCTTTTGTACTTTCGTAAATATTAAATATGAGTAAGAAAGATCAGATTGTTTCATTTCTGTGGCAACATGTGTTGCTGTTCGTTTCGTTGTATGTGATGACCCTTGGAGTGGCCGTTTGTGTAAGGAGCATGTTGGGATCAAGCGTGATTTCCACATTGCCATACGTGTTCGAGATGGCTGGAAAGCAAGGGTTGGGTGTTCCCCAGTTCACCATCGGCCAATATACATATATCATGAACGCCACTCTGGTGGTAGGCCAGATTGCCGTCCTGCGCCGCAAGTTCGAGCCCGTGCAGCTGTTCCAGCTCTTGGTGGGCTTCGTCTTTGGCTCGCTCATCGACCTCAACATGCTGCTTACCACATGGCTGGTACCTACCGTATTGTGGCAGAAGATCGTGTCGCAGGTGCTGGGATGCACTGTCCTGGGCATCGGCATCGGCTTGGAGGTGAGATGCGGATCGGTCACGATGCCCGGTGAGGGCCTGCCGGTTGCCATAAGCCAGGTGACAGGCATTGAGTTTCCGAAAGTGAAGATTGGAGTGGATTGCTCGTTGGTGGTCTTGGCCGTCATCTTCAGCTTTGTGTTCTTCGGTGCTTGGCAGTGGTACATCGTGGGCATCGGAACCCTCTTCGCCATGGTGTATGTGGGCATGGTGGTGCGTACCGCCGGAAAGCATTTGGGATGGTTCGACCGTATCCTGGCCTATCAGCCCGGCTTCAGACGATATGTCTATGGTTTGGCAAGATTCCTTTTCAAGCAAAAATAAGCAGGGCTGTTGAAGGCCTGAGAGACAACAATCGTGTAAATGACATTAAAACAAACAATCATGACTATGAGTGAATGGGACAAGATGCAAAACGGCAAAGTCTACAACGACTTTGACCAGGATCTGTTCAACCGCAGGGTTGAAGCAAAGAAACTCTTTCGCACCTACAACCAGACAGAAGACCAAGAGGTGGAAAAACGCAACGAGATCATGCGGAAACTCTTCAAGTCGGTAGGTGAAAATGTATGGATTGAACCCGATTTCCGTTGCGAGTTCGGCAAGAACATCACCATCGGCAATGATGTCTACATCAATTTCGGCTGCGTGATTCTCGACTGCGGACAGATACGTATTGGCGACAATACGCTGATAGGTCCCAATGTAGGGATATTCTCAGGCAACCATACCACGGACCCCGGGGAACGTGCAGAAGGCGGCCTTATCCCCAAGCCTGTCACCATCGGAAAGCGGGTGTGGATTTGTGGAAATGTCAGCATCGTCCCAGGAGTCAGCATCGGCGACGGCTCTATCATCGGGGCTGGCAGTGTGGTTACCCACGACATCCCATCGGGCGTCGTTGCAGCCGGCAATCCTTGCCGTGTCTTGCGCAAGATTACAGAGAAGGATAAAATAGGCTACAAAAACTTCTATGCTGACCCCTCCACCGAAGGCAATGTGTACACGGAAACGCGGGTGCAATGAAAAACAAAACTAACTAAAAATAACAATCATGACAAAAAAGAACATTCTGTCTTGTGCCATCTTGTTTGCAGCACTGGGCATGGCCACACTGGCCGAGGCGAAGAAAACCGCCAAGATGACCAACTACCTTTTTGCCTACTTCACGGGAAATGCTCCACAGGAAGAGCAAATCCACTTTGCCGTAAGTGACGACGGTTTCAACTATACGCCCCTCAACGGCGGAGCCCCCATCATTGCCAGTGACACAATAGCCGTGGCGAAAGGCGTGCGCGACCCGCACATCCTGCGTGGAGAAGACGGCACGTACTACATGGTCGTGACCGACATGCGCAGCTCGCTCGGCTGGACGAGCAACAGGGGCATCATCTTGCTGCATTCCAAAGACTTGGTGCACTGGACCCACCATACCATACAGTTCCCGGAAAAATACAAAGGTACGAATTTTGCCAATGTAATCCGCGTATGGGCGCCACAGACCATCTACGACAAGAGCAAAGGCAAGTACATGGTATATTTCTCGCTACTGACAAACGACGGCTCCATTCCTTACGACCGCGTATACTACTGCTATGCCAACTCAGATTTCTCCGACCTGGAAGGCGAGCCGCAGGTTCTCTTCGACTATAAGCAGCCGGCTATCGACACAGACATCGTGCAGGACGACAAGGGCACCTACCACCTCTTCTTCAAGACCGAAGGCGACAGCCACAAGGGCATCAAGCAATACACATTCACAGACCTTCACAAGCCAGAGACATGGACCCTGCGCCCGGGATACTGCGAACAGACCAAGAAAGCCGTGGAAGGAGCCGGCGTGTTCCCTCTGATAAAAGGCGGATGGTGTCTGATGTACGACTGCTACATGAGCGGGCACTACCAGTTTGTCAAGAGCACCGATGACCTCAACACCTTCACCTTCGTGCAAGACACCCAGACCCAAGGCAAGTTCACCCCACGCCACGGCACTACCATACAGATAACCAGCAAGGAATACAAACGACTGCTCAAAGCTTTTCCCATAGAGAAAAAGCAATAACCCCACAACATGAAGAATGTCCTGCTACTGACCTCCACCGGCATCTTCCTTATGCCCTTGCCGCTTTCTTCCGTATCTGCAAAGACACAGAAAGCTGACACACCGCATCCCAACATACTGTTTATTCTGTGTGACGACATGGGTTACGGCGACCTTGCCTGTTACGGACAGCCATTCATATCCACGCCCAACATCGACCGCATGGCACACGAGGGCATGCGCTTCACACAAGCCTATGCCGGGTCGCCGGTGTCGGCACCGTCGCGTGCGTCGATAATGACCGGGCAACACTCCGGCCATTCGCATGTGCGTGGCAACAGAGAATATTGGTCGTACGACAGGACCGTAAAATATGGCGACAACGTAGACTTTGCCGTAGTGGGACAGGAGCCTTACGACCCAGCCCATAAGCTCCTTCCCGAAATGCTGAAAGACTGTGGATACCGCACGGGCTTGTTCGGCAAGTGGGCCGGCGGCTACGAAGGCTCTTCGTCAACACCCGACAAGCGTGGCATCGACGAGTTCTACGGTTATATCTGCCAGTTTCAGGCTCATCTGTATTATCCCAATTTTCTCAACCGTTACTCGCGCTCGCTTGGCGACACGGCCGTTGTGCGTGAGGTGATGGAGGAAAACATCAAATATCCGATGTTTGGACGCGATTATTTCAAGCGTCCGCAGTATTCAGCGCGGATAATCCACGACAAAGCCCTGGAATGGATCGGCAAGCAGGACGCCCGACACCCCTTCGTCGGCTTCCTTACATACACTCTGCCCCATGCCGAACTTGCACAGCCCGACGACCGGATACTGGAAGACTACAGGAAGAAATTCTTTGTTGACAAGACGTGGGGCGGACAAGAGGCGTCACGCTACAACGCCGTGGAGCACACCCATGCGCAGTTTGCAGGCATGATTACGCGTCTCGACGCTTATGTGGGAGAAATCATGGCAAAGCTGAAAGAGAAAGGACTGGACAAGAACACCATTGTCATCTTCACCTCCGACAACGGCCCCCATGAGGAAGGCGGTGCCGACCCCGAATATTTCGGTCGTGACGGCAAGCTTCGCGGACTGAAACGACAGTGCTACGAGGGTGGCATACGCATTCCGTTCATCGCGTGGTGGCCGGGACATATCAAGGCAGGATGCGTGAGCGACTTGCAGTTTGCGTTCTACGACCTCATGCCGACGTTCTGCGACCTTGCAGGAGTCAAGAACTTCCGCAAGCGTTACACCAACCGTAAGCTGCCAGGCGACGGCTTTGACGGCCTCTCCATTGTGCCGACGCTGCTTGGCGACACAGCCAAGCAGCAACAGCATGACCATCTGTATTGGGAGTTTCATGAGACCGACCAGATAGGCGTGCGCCGGGGCGACTGGAAACTTGTCGTCGTGAAGGGAAAGCCGCAGCTGTACAACCTCTCCACCGACATTCACGAGGACCACGATGTGGCCAACGAGCACGCAGACATAGTGGGCGAACTCACTGACATCATCCGGAAAGAGCATACGGACAATCCGTTGTTCAAGGTGACATTACCCTTCTGACAGGAAACGATGAACGGAAAAGACTTGACGCAAGGCAGCATATCCAGCAACATCGTGGGATTTTCCCTGCCCTATATTTGTGACAAAGTCGAGAGCGTGTGCCATAGGTCTGTAGACTTGCAACACAGATGTTGCAGTCATACAGGCCTACGGCACACGCTCTCGCGGTTAGGAGTTTCACCCTTCGGGAGGGGCGACGGTCATCACTTCACGACATACTTCCGTCCGCCCTGGATATAGAGACCGGGCTGGAGGCCCTGGAGCGACGTGCCCACACACTGTCCCTGCAGGTTATAGACCTTGGTGCTGACAGATGTGGTGCGGTCTGCGGTGGGCTGGTCGGCAATGCCCATGGCATAGATGTCGTGCACGCGGTTCTCCACCATGTTCAGCCCACGCACATCGGTGCGCGAGAGCACGCGGTCGTAGACCAGCAGGTCGTCGAACGACGCCTCGGCCGAGCCCCAGAAGGAGCCGTAGCCCAAGTACATGTTGGGGCAGGCAGCCACAAAGTCGACAAACTCGTTGTAGTCGAACTGTGTGCGCGAAGTGATGCTGGTGCCGTTTTGTGCTCCATTTGCCGTGTAGATGTTCTTCTGCGAGCCGTTGACATAGAGTTTCACGCCATCGGTGCGCGAGACGGTCATGGTGACCAGCGCCCACTTGCCGGCGGTGAGATAGCCGGTGACGGTGTCGTTGGGGTGGTTGAGGTCTATCCAGTTGCCGGTGTTGTTGTTATAGCCCACATAGAGGTTACCCGTCATATAGAGGCGCATGCTGTTCAGCGAGTTGTAGAAACTGAACAGGCAGTCCCAGTTGTTGGTGTCGGTGAGCTTGGTCCAGTAGGACACGGTGAAGCCGTCGGTCAGCGTGGCTCCGTTGAGCGGGTTGGTCATCTGCACATAGCTGGTGCGTCCGCTGGCACCGAAACTGGTGTGCACAAACTGTCCGCTGCGCTCATGATCGCTCTGCAGCGACGGTGACGTGGCGCTCGACTGCGCCCTCAGGCGCGCCACCTGTGTGGAGTCGAAAGCGTTGGTGACGGGTTTCTCGTCGAAACTGTAGTATGCCTTGGCACCGCTCACGCAGTCGGCCTGCGACGGGATGGTCGACTTGCGCACGCTGACGGCGATGGTGTCCACCACCTGCCAGTCGCCGGCGGTGAGCGTCATCACGAGGTTCACGGGCATGGCATCTTCGGTCATGGCATCGGGGTTGTAATGGCCTTCGTTGCTGAGGATGTCGGGGTTCGACGAAGTCCACTCCACGCTGACGTTGTCGTAGCCGTCGGCCACACCGTAGAGGTTGACATTGCTGTTGATGCGCGAGCCGGTAGACACTGGCATTGTAGCCGTGCGGAGCAGATAGGCCAGGGCATAGGGGTCTTCCATCTTGTAGCCCCAGATGGTGGCGGCTGTTCCCACGCCAGTGAAGGCGATGGCCTTGATGGTGTAGGGTTCCATCTGCTGTTCCACCACCACGGCCTGGTAGGTGTTGCCGCCCACCTTGATGGTCATATAGGATGTGCCGTCGGTGAGGCTCCATGTTCCGGTGAGGTCGCCCGTTACCTTGCCGTCCTCGCTGAGCGTCAGGCTGATGGGCTTCACCGTCTCCTTGTTGGCATAGTCGACACCCTGCTTGTGCACCAGCACCTGGTAGGTGCCGGCCATCTCGTGGGCGCTGAAGCGCTGGTGGTGGGCAATGCTGTCGTCGTTGACCGTCTCGCCCGTAAACTCAAAGGGAGCAGCGGCCAGCCAGCCGTCGCTGGTGGTAAAGAGTTGGTGCACACGCACGGAGTGGCCCTCGGTGCCGTCGTTGAAGCGGGTGTGGTAGACCAGCAGCGAGCGTCCCAGCGAGTCGGTGATGGCCGAGTTGTGTCCCTGCGACAGTTCGCCCGGGGTGCTGTAGGAGGTCTTCTTGCCGGTGGTCATGAAGCCCCAGTTCTCATAGTTGCCGAAGATCTTCTCGCCGCGGTAACTGCCGCTGGTGCCATAGTTCATGACATACTTGGTGAAGATGGGCGACAAACCCTTGGGGTCCGTATAGGGTCCGTCGGGGTTCTTCGAGCGGAACACCTCCATCTCGTAGCCGCCGTCGGCCGTCAGGCCGCCATACGACATGAAGAGATAGTAGTAGTCGCCGATGTGCTGTATGTAGGAACCTTCGCCCGACGAGTAGAAGCCGCCGGCGATCTTGGTGCCGAAATAAGCGTCGGAGGTGTAGGTGTCGCCACTGCCCGTGGTGGGATAGGTGGCGTCGTAGTCGCGCAGACCGGTGGCGGGGTCGAGTTTGAGCATAAACACACCGCCCGACCATGAGCCGTACGACATCCAGAGTTGTCCGTCTTCATCGTAGAACACGCAGGGGTCTATGCAGTTGGGCCAGGTGTTGCCCCAGGTGTTCTGCTTGTTGTAGCGTGCTGGCAGCGATGCCTGTGTGCCGATGACTTGTTCGAGGTCGGTGTTCTTGTAGGAGTTGGCGTTCTTGCCGTTGAAGCCGCCGATGACCACGGGGCCCTGGTAGACATAGGGACCGTTGATATCGTCGGCCGTGAGCAGCAGTATGCTCGAGGCCCAGTAGTCGCCGTCGATGCTGAGATACTGGCACCACTTTTTCATCACCGGGTTGTAGATGATGTCGGGGGCCCACATGTATCCGTCGACGGTATAGTCGCCGGTGGCGGAGGCCATAGCAGCCCAGGCCTCAGCGTCGAAGTCGGGCAGGGTGATGGTCTTGCCGGCAGCCGTGGTGAGGCTCGTCACCTGCGGATGGGTGAAGGCGTCTTGGTTTGACACATTCGACACCACCGTGCCGTTGCTCACCGTGCCCCAGGGTATGGCGGGCGAGATGTAGGTCCAGTGGTAGAAGTCGGCGGTGCGGGCCTGTGCGCGGTGCGAACCGAAGATGTAATACTGTCGGCTCTGCTGGTCCCACACCACTGAGGGGTCGTGCACACTGGTGCGTGCCGGTGCCTTGGTGGTATAGAGGCTCAGGGCCTGCTGGCGGGTCAGCGTGTGCTGGGCTCCTGCCGTGAGCGTCATGGCCGAGAACAATGCGAGAATAAGTAGTTTGTTCATATGTTTATTATGTTTAAGACAAATTGATTGTTCTTGTGCAAAGGTAAGACAAAATTGGCGAAACCCACCAATCTGCAGACCACAAAAATGAGGGCTGGCGGCGATTTTTGCAGCAACAATATGGTCTGGAGATGATGTGAAACAAGTATTTCACAGTCAAAGAAATGACTGTGCTGTTTGGGAGGAGCCACTCTCAAACAGTTCGTCCACGGTAACTTCATTGTTCACCATGCCCGAGTACATGTTCCGCTTTACGCCATAGGTGGTGATAAACGTGTGCCAAAGGGTCTTCTTGGTCTTTGTGGCAACACGGAAAGAAGACTCGCGCTCGCGCAAACGCTGCGCATAGGCTGCATCTATCGCATACTCGTCGTGTGCATATTTCACCTCACACAAGTTGATTACACCATCGGCACGGTCTATGAGCATGTCTACCTGTCCGCCTTTCCATTTGGCTCCCGAGGCATCCACAAACGGCTGCGACGACCACGAATACACATTGCTCAATATGCCCGATATTCCGAGCGCTTTCTTTATTTGGCGTACATGGTGAAAGCATACTTGCTCAAAGGCATAGCCGCTCCAGGCATTACGACTTCCGTCATTGCGCAGGTTGCTCCAGAAGTGTTCGTCCTGCCCATTGTTGTTTGCCACAAACCGAAGGTGGAACAACGAGAACAAGTCTGTCAACTGGTAAAGCGCATCGCGCTCGCTCTTGCCTATAGCCGCATACTTGCGAATGAAGTCGCAACTTCGCAAATTCTCCAATACACCGGTAAGCATGCCGCCTCCCGCCTTCATCTTGAGGGCATCAACAAGTTCTTTGCGGGTCATGCCATTCATCTTCGTGGAAAGGGTCTCCACTACCCTGCGATAATTTTTGGAATCGTTGAACAAAGAACGGAAGAGAAATTCAAACTCGCCTTTCAAGGGGGCACCTTGAACAAAGAACAGCCTGTCGATGCACGCATCCAAAGGCATCCCTCGCTCCAACATGTTGAGGTAATAGGGTATGCCGCCCAAAATCATATATACACGCAACACTTGCTGTCGGTCGAAGGCCATGCCCTTCACATCATTCAGAAATTGCCCGGTCTCGGCCAACGAGAATGGTGACAAATAAATCTGGCGGGTCACGCGGCCATAGAGTCCGCCTTTGTCGCCAATAAGATTCGACAGCATCCACGTTGTGGCAGACCCGCATACCAGCAACTTCAGGTTGCCCATCGTCGAAGCCCACGTGTTCCAAAAATAACCGAAGGCCTGCAGAAAGTTGCTCTTCGGAGTATCCATCCATGGCAACTCGTCTAAAAAGACTACAACCTGGCGTTCGCCCGACAAGGTTTCCAAATATTGACGCAACGCATGAAAGGCAGCAAACCAATCTTTCAGTTTAGGCACTGACGTACCCGAACATTCTTGTAGATTGATTCGGAACTGCTCCAACTGCACAGCCCTGTTCGCCTCATACATCCCCGTAAAGAAAAAGGCAAAATGGTTGTCGAACATTTGTCTGACCAAATAGGTCTTGCCGACACGCCTGCGACCATACACTGCAATAAGTTCTGCCTTGCCGCTGTTGCAACACTCTGAGATGAGTTGCTGCTCATATTCGCGGCCAACTATTCCTTTTCTTATCATGCCTTTGGATTATTGACGGTTCCACCATTTTTTCACAAAGGTAAGCAAACATTTTCTGAAAAACAAGGAAAGTATATCCTTAACCCTCATTTTTAACATAGTTAAGGATATGGTATAAGCCATAACATATCCATAACCCATGTTTTTGGCATAGTTAGGGATGGGATATAAGCCATATCATATCCCTAACCTATGTTTTTGGCATAGTTAGGGATGGGATATAAGCTATAACATATCCTCTAGCCCATAGTTTTAGCCTGCATAATTCCACTTTCAACTTTATTTACACTTTGCTTCTCCAGAATGCCGTCGTAGCAAGCAACGTGCCCACTCGTTGCAAATATGCGCTGTATTCGCATTTTCACAACTCGCTGACTATCAGTAATGTAACAAGTTTAAGGGAATTATCTTGTCATTCTACCCCCATCTTATTGCTATAAGTGCCTTATAAGGGTGCGATAAGGCATCTATCAGGGTGCGATAAGGCATCTATCAGGGTGCGATAAGGCATCTATCAGGGTGCGATAAGGCATCTATCAGGGTGCGATAAGGCATCTATCAGGGTGCGATAAGGCATCTATCAGGGTGCGATAAGGCATCTATCGCAACGTCATAAGGGGTGTTTTGTCAACAAAAACGAATTTGTAGCCCGAAAATTTCCGCATTTTCGTTCGTTCTAGAGCGGAAAAATGCGCCGCTCGCCCCGTATTTGTCATCCCAACATAGCAAAGCGGCGCAAAAATGAAGAATGCCATATCATATTTTGTTAAGACGATTTACTAATTCGGCGAAAAACGCTCTAGAATGGTCGGCGCGGAACACATAGTTTTTTAAGAAAAATATTGAAAACGGTGGTGATGATGACAACGATTGACAAGCAAGTGGTCGGAGATTACTGTGCAAGTTATTTTCTGCATAGTTAAGGATACGCTGACTCTTAACCGTTGGTTGCCACGATGCCCTGCATAGCATTAAAAATACCTAAATAGCGTATAATGTCAAGGATTTAGAGTAACTTTGCACGTTAAAAGTCAGAAAACACATGAGCTTAACAAAAATAGCGGGCAAACTCTTTACGCCACGCCAGTATGCGCTGGAGAAACACTACACACAGCCCGAGGCACTGCAACACGCCGTGCTACAACACCTGCAGGAAAAAGGAGCCTGCACAGAGTATGGGCGCAACCACCTGCTCGCGGCCAAGAACAGCTATGAGGACTTCGCCAAGAACGTGCCCGTCAACACCTACGAGGAACTGAAGCGCGACATCGACCGCATGCGCCACGGCGAGGCCGACGTGCTGTGGCCCGGACAGGTCAAGTGGTATGCCAAGTCGTCGGGAACGACCAACGACAAATCAAAGTTCATACCCGTCTCGGACGAGGGACTGCGCGACATACACTACCAAGGGGGCAAGGACGTGGTGACGCTCTACCTGCGCAACAACCCCGACAGCCGCATCTTCGACGGCAAGTCGCTCATCCTCGGCGGCAGCCACTCGCCCAACTACAACGTGGCCGGATCGCTCGTGGGCGACCTCAGCGCCATCCTCATCGAAAACATCAACCCGCTGGTCAACCTCATACGCGTGCCACGCAAGCGCACGGCACTGCTCTCCGACTTCGAGGTGAAACGCGACCGCATAGCCCGCGAATGTCTGAACCAGAACGTCACCAACATCTCGGGCGTGCCCTCGTGGATGCTCAGCGTGCTCGTCAGGGTCATGGAGTTGTCGGGCAAGAAGCACCTCGAGGAGGTGTGGCCCAACCTGGAGGTATTCTTCCACGGAGGCATCGCCTTCACCCCCTACCGCTCACAATACGAGAAACTCATCACCTCGCCCAAGATGCACTACATGGAGACCTACAATGCCTCGGAGGGCTTCTTCGGCATACAGGACGACCCCACCGACCGGTCGATGCTGCTCATGCTCGACTACGGCGTGTTCTACGAGTTCATACCCGTCGAGGAGGTGGGGCGCCCCGACGCTACCGTAGTGCCTCTTGAGGGCGTGGAAACCGGACGTAACTACGCCATGGTCATCACCACCAGCTGCGGTCTGTGGAGATATATGATCGGCGACACCGTGGAGTTCACTTCCAAGCGGCCCTACAAGTTCATCATCACCGGCCGCACCAAGTATTTCATCAACGCCTTCGGCGAGGAGCTTATCATGGACAACGCCGAGAAAGGACTGGCCTACGCCTGCGAAAAGACCGGCGCACAGGTGCTCGAATACACCGCAGCCCCCGTCTACATGGACCAGAACGCCAAGTGCCGCCACCAGTGGCTCATCGAGTTCAGCAAGGAGCCCGACAGCCTGCAACGCTTCGCCGATGCCCTCGACGAGAAGCTGCAGGAGATCAACTCCGACTATGAGGCCAAGCGCTCGCACAACGTCACGCTGCAGCACCTTGAGGTGGTCAAGGCACGGCCGGGACTCTTCAACGACTGGCTCAAGCAGAAAGGACGCCTCGGCGGACAGCACAAGGTGCCCCGACTGAGCAACTCGCGCAAGAACATGGACGAGCTGCTGGAAATCAACAAGCTGTGAGCACACCCTGCACCACAAGCACCCGACGGCGCCGGACGGCAGCAAAAGGCAAAAACAACATGTACCACATGACTGACAACAGAAGACAAGAATACAAGGCGACCAGCCAGCGGTCACGTCGCCCATGGACCCTCGTGGGCCTTCTGCTCGGTTTCCTCGCACTCGCCTCGTGCGCCAAGATGGGAAGCCCGGACGGCGGATGGTACGACGAGACGCCACCGCACGTGGTGAGTTGCTCGCCCGACGACAAGGCCGTCAACGTGAACAGACGGCACATCTACATCAACTTCGACGAGTTCATCAAGATCGACAACCCCACACAGAACGTCGTCATCTCGCCTCCACAGATCAACCAGGCCGAAATCAAGGGACAGGGCAAACGCATCAGTGTGGAACTGCTCGACTCGCTGAAGCCCAACACCACCTACACCATCGACTTCTCCAATGCCATCAGCGACAACAATGAGGGCAACCCCATGGGCAGCTATACCTACAGCTTCTCTACAGGCGACCACATCGATACGCTGGAGGTGTCGGGATATGTGGTCAATGCCAGCAACCTTGAGCCTGTGAGCGGCATCCTCGTGGGCCTCTACGACAACCCCGCCGACAGCTGCTTCAAGCGACAGCCCATGCTGCGTGTGTCGAAGACCGACTCGTGGGGACACTTCACCGTCAAGGGCGTAGCGCCCGGCTCCTACCGCGTCTACGCCTTGCAGGATGCCGACGGCGACTTCGTGTTCAGCCAGAAGAGCGAGATGATGGCCTTCCAGGAAGGTCTCATAGTGCCTTCCTGCAAGCAAGACACCCGCCAGGACACCACCTGGGTCGACTCGCTCCACATCGCCGGCATCAAGCGCGTGCCCTACACCCACTTCCTGCCCGACGACATCTGTCTGCGCGCCTTCAACGAGGTGGTGACCGACCGCTATTACCTGAAAGCCGAGCGCAAGGAGGCCGACCACTTCACGCTGTTCTATACCTACGGCGACAGTGTGCTGCCCGACATCCACGGTCTCAACTTCAATGCCGACGGAGCTTTCATCATCAACCCCTCGGAGCACAAGGACACCATCACCTACTGGCTACGCGACACAACGCTCGTCAACCAGGACACGCTGACCATGGAGCTGCGACACCACATCACCGACACGCTCGGTATCCTGCAGCTGCGCGCCGACACCATCAACATCATCTCCAAGGAGCCCTACGCCAAACGCATGAAGGCAGCCCAGAAGAAACTGGAACAATGGCAGAAGGCACAGGACAAGCTGAAAAAACGAGGTGAGCCCTACGACTCCATCATGAAGCCCGAGCCCCTGCATCTCACCCTGTCACCCATGGGAGACATGTCTCCCGACGAGAACATCACCATCGAGGCCAAGAAGCCCATCTTCAACCCCGACACGACACTCATTCACCTTTACTCACACCTGCCGACCGACTCGCTGTGGTATGCAGAACCCTACCGCCTGGAGCGCAAGGACCCGCAGACCCTCATGCTCAAGGCGGCATGGAAACCCGACACCGAATACAGCCTCGAACTCGACTCTACCGCCATACACTCCATCTACGGACAAGTGTCAGACCCCTTGAAGCAGGGCCTCAAAGTCAAGTCGCTCGACCAGTACGCCACCCTGCTCATGACGCTGCAGGGCCTGCAGGGAAAACATGTCATCACACAACTGCTCGATGCCTCCGACCAAGTGGTCAAGGAGGCAAAGACCGACAATGGCCAGGCGGAATTCTACTACCTCAAGGCGGGCAAATACTACATGCGGCTCATTGTCGACGACAACAACAACGGCAAGTGGGACACAGGCGATTATGACAACGCACTGCAACCCGAAGCAGTCTACTATTATCCCGAAGAAATAGAATGTCGCGCCAAGTGGGACCTCACGCTGACGTGGAACCCCATCGCCAAACCCCTCTACCAGCAGAAACCCGGCAAGATCACCAAGCAGAAGGGCGAGAAGGCCAAAACCACCAAGCACCGCAACGAGGAACGGGCCAAGCAGCTGGGCATCGAGTATTTTCCCAAATAAGGACTTAAGTTTCGCCATAATGTCGCCAACAATCACAGAAAAGCAACAACAACCATGAAACAGGTCAAAGCATTCATCATGACGCTACTGCTCTCGCTGGTCTTCCTGCCGGCTCAAGCTCAGTGCGCCTTCCGCAATACAGCCTTCAAGTCGGGCGAGTTTCTCTCCTACAACCTCTACTACAACTGGAAATTCGTGTGGGTGAAAGCAGGTACGGCTTCCTTCTCGACCGTGCAGAGCAGCTACAACGGACAACCAGCATGGCGCGGAAGCCTCATCACCCGCGGAAGCGAGCGGGTCGACAAGATGTTCGTGCTGCGCGACACGCTGCTATGCTACAACAGCCTCAACCTGGAGCCGCTCTACTACCGAAAAGGGGCACGCGAAGGCTCGCGCTACACCGTCGACGAGGTGTTCTACACCTACCCGAACGGTAAATGCCACGTCAGGCAGCATCGGCAACACAGCAGCGGAAAGCACTCCTGGGAACAACACACCTACGGCGACTGCGTGTTCGACATGATGAGCATCTTCCTGCGCGCCCGCTCCTTCAACGCCACTGGTTGGAAAAAAGGCCACGATGTCGATTTCCCCATAGCCGACGGCAACGGACGATATCCTGCCAAGCTGCGCTTTGAAGGCAAAGTAAACATAAAGGCCGACAATGGAGCCACCTACCGTTGCCTCAAGCTCGCCTACATGGAGAACGAAGAGGGAGAGGGATTCAAGAAAATCGTGGATTTCTTTGTTACCGACGACCAAAACCACATACCCGTGCGCCTCGACATGCACCTGCGCTTCGGCTCAGCCAAAGCATTCCTTACGGGCATGAAAGGCATCAAGAGCCCTATCACCTCAAAGGTGAAATAGAGGCCAGAACCATCTGCGACATACCACCCCACAAGAAAGCCGAAGGGTGACTTCTCTCACACAAGCGAGAAATCACCCTTCGGCTTTCTTATGAGACGCAGGCCGCCATGCCCCCATCCTATTATAATTTGACCTATCGGCAAGCAAGAAAATTTGTTATTATAAGGAATAAAAACAAAATAACAAGACCTTTATTCTCTATAAAGAATAAAAACATGAAAGCCATCCACTACTGTCCACGAAACTTTTTTAACATCTCAAAAAGTTGCGATTTGAAAGGCTACTCTCCGAAATCGAGGCAGAGTTGCTGATATTTACATTCGGCAGCCTCTACTTCTTTTTGTTCAACTAGCAGATCACGCAATGGCATTTTGATCAGTCAATAAAACAAAGGAACACAGCTCCCTGCGTGAAAACGCCACCTGCCTCAGACCACCTGCCGCCCGCCCCCGGATGAGACCGCCGCGCATTAACACACCTTAAATCAAACAAGAAACCACACTTCAACGCTAACCTAACCGAAAACAGCCCTATGAGCGTCAAATTCAAGCCCACACAGATCGCCAT